>NZ_JBVAXR010000023.1:0-85483 GCF_055419445.1 Mycobacterium sp. IDUB_19
GATCCCAACGACGATGCCGACGTGAAGATTGTTCATCAGCTACAGGACGCCGTCGCGGTGAGTCAGGACAACGCCGGCACTTTCGAGATTCCGCAGTGGGATCCCGTCAGCCAGAAGACAGTGCGGGATGCTCTATTGCACCTGTCGGCCACGTTGCCCGACTCCCACCGGATGTTCGGCACCCGCGCTGACACCGACCCGGTGCGCCACCTGGCGGGCTCGGCGTCGGGATGGGGTGGCAATCCCGAAAGAGACGCCATGTATTTCGGCGCTCACCCGCCCAGAAACGACGGCAGCACGGTCTATCGGCTGACCGTGGGCGAGGTGCCGGTCGACGGGTTCTGGTCGGTCACCGTCTACAACAACGACGGCTATTTCACGCCGAACCCACAAAACTCCTATTCGCTGAACAACATCACCGCGCACCGCGACACCGATGGCACAATCACCATTCAATTCGGCGGCTGCGATGCCGGCACATCCAACTGCCTGCCGATCACTCCGGGATGGAACTATTTGGTCCGGCTTTACCGACCGCGCGAACAGATTCTCAATGGCGATTGGATATTCCCTCAGGCCCAACCGGTTTCGTGATCGGTATTGTGAGAAAGACCGCACGAGTCGCGGTCGCACCGAACCCGCCTTACGCTCATTGGTTACACGAAGTTAACGGGGGTTTGCTGATGCGTGCGGTCCAGGGGCGACGTATGCCCGGACACCGGCTTGCCCTGCTCGGGCCGGCCCTCTGCCTGGTCATCGCGTCCTGTTCGGAGACGGCGTCTCCCCCGGCGGTCACAACGACGACCTCGACGTCTACCTCGACGACCGCCACCAGTTCGGCTCCCCCACCGCCGCCGGTGACCGGTCCCTTGGAGAAGGATTGGAAAAGCTACGGCGGAACAGCCTACTTCGGTTGTCCCGAGGAATTCTCGGTCAGTAAATCCGCGCTCGAGGACATTCGCCCCAAAATATTCGATACCAGAACAGGACAATACGTAGCTCCGTCCCTACCCACGATTCCCGTCGGCGAGAACGTCACCGGCGCCATCTGCGCGCTGGCGGGCACGGCGGACGACATGAAGGTCGTCTATGTCGTCACGACCGTCAAACCGGCGCAGGCACCGGCGCCCGAAGTCGCCAAGGCCACCGCGTACGCCTTCGACTTCAAGACGGGACAGCAGGTGGCGACGAAAGAACTGCAGCCACCGGTTCCCGAGTTGCGACTGAACGAGGCGAAGCAATGGCGGCTCGGCGCAACGACATCCGGTGCGGCATGGCTCAACGCTTTCACCGACGGACATGCCACTGCCTCACCGCCACGAACGGTTATTCTTTCCGGTAGTGATTTGGCCATGGCGTGGAACGACCCTGCGCCCGCACGCGTCTGGCAGGACGTGCTGTCATTTCAGCGAAACACACAGCCAGGCAAGTCCTCTGGAGCGGAGCTGCGCCGCCCGTCGGGGGAAGCGATCTACCAGGACAACGATGTAGTCACGGTGGACGCCGAATTATCCGACGGGCCAGACAAATTGGTAAAAATCACCCATCGAGACTCACCCACCGTCGTGTCGACGATGTTTTTCGACCTGAACGCCAAGGCCATCATCAAGGTGGGTGACTCCGACCGGATCTCCGGCGGTGGACTGACCACAACGTTGTCGGACGGAAAGCTATTCATCGATGGTCGCGACTCGGCCGATTCGCAGTTCGGATTCGGAGTGTGGAACCTGCGCACCCAGCACTGGGACTTGCTGAAGAATCGAGAGGAAGCCAAGAAGCTGCCGATCTCCAAAATGGCGTTCTTCGGCGATCATCTCTACACCACGAACATCGGCGGAACCTATTCGGTGCTCGCCTTGCCCGCTCCCGATCCGGTCGCGACGAACTGGTCCATCCGGCCCTTCGAGCGGATATCGGGATGGACGCTGGTCTGCCGCGGCGAAACCACCGCCGGCGGCGACTGCAAGGAAATCGTGATGGTGCAAGACCAGGACGGGCACTACCCCGGCCCCTGGTTCTAGGGCCTGCGCCCGGGAAATGCCATTACCAAAAAGGTGATAGTGCTTCTCCGATTGCGAGAGTACGTTACCGATGTATGAAAACGGTGCGCAGCTTCTGCCGCATTTGCACGTCGGTATGCGGCATTCTCGTCGACGTCGACGGGGACCAGGTGGTCCGCGTTCGCGGCGACCAAGACCACCCGTTTTCGCACGGTTACTGCTGCCCAAAGGGCCGGGCGCTTCCGGAGCTGCACCACCACCCGGACCGGCTGGAACGACCGCGGATTCGGGTGGAAGGCCGGCTGCAAGACACCACCTGGGACGCCTGCCTCGACGACCTGGGCACCCGGCTGAAGCACATCATCGACCGCCACGGGCCCCAGTCGGTCGGGTTCTACTTCAGCACCATGGAGAGCGCCGGGTTCCGGATGGCCGAAGCCTTACACGCCGCGATCGGCACGCCGGCGAAGTTCAGCCCGCTGACCATTGACGGCACCGCCAAGCCGCTGGTCTCCGATTTGGTGGGCGGATTCATGGGCCTGTCCGGCCGAACCGATTTGGACGAGTGCGATTTTCTGATGCTCGTCGGCGTCAACCCGGTCGTCTCGCATGGCCACGCGATCTCGATGCCCAACCCGACCGGCACCGTGCGCGAGATCGCCAGGCGCGGGCAGGTCTGGGTGATCGACCCGCGGCGCACCGAGACCGCGCGGCTCGCTTCGGGCCATCTGGCGCCGCGCCCCAGCACCGACCACGCGGTGCTGGCCTTTCTGGTCCGCGAGATTCTGCGCGACGGCAGGAAAACGGATGTGCCGGTTCAAGGTATCGACGAACTGACCGCCGCGGTCGAACCGTTCACCCTCGAACACACCGCGGCGTTCGCCGACGTACCGGCGGCGGAACTGACGCGGCTGGGTGAGGCGGTACGCGCCGCCAACTGCGTCGCGGTCGAGACCGGCACCGGCGTCACCATGACGGCCGAACGGGCCAATGTCACCCAGTGGCTGGCCTGGGTGCTGATGATCCTCACCGGAGCGATGAACCGTCCCGGCGGCACCTGGTTCCATCCCGGATTCGCTTACCAGCTAGAAACTTTCGGCGAGTTACTGCCGATCACACCAATCGAGGGATCGTTCGGCCCCGGGCCACGCAGCCGTCCCGAGGCCCAGGCATTCATCAACGAATGGCCGTGCGCGGTACTGCCCGACGAGATCGCGGCCGGAAACATCCGCGCCCTGATCAACGTCGGCGGCAGCCTGGTCACGTCGTTTCCCGAAACGGGCAAGTTGATCCCGGCGCTGCAGAACCTCGAGGTGTTCGCGACCACCGAGATCATCAACAACGAGACCACCGAGTTGGCGACCCACGTGCTGCCGACCAAGGATCCCCTGGAACGCCCCGACATCACCATTCACGACATCCTGAGCTCGCAGGTATCCGTGCAATACAGTCCTGCGGTCGTCGAGCCGGTTGGCGAGCGGCGATCGATGTGGTGGGTCTTCGCCGAACTCGGCCGGCGGCTCGGCTACGACCTTGGCAACCTCGGAAACCCGGACAGCAGCACCGACGACGACGTGCTCGCCGTCCTGCTCGCCGGGGCCCGCACCAAGTACGACGAAGTGGCCGCCACGGGTTGGGCAGAAGTGCCCCGCGAGCTGCCGGCGGCGTGGGTCGACGACCACATCGGGCGGATGGGCGGCTGGCGGCTGGCCCCACCGCTGCTCGTCGATCAACTCGCCGCGCTCGAGCCGCCCCCCGCCCCTGGTAATGGTGCCGCGCCGGCAACGTCGAAAGCTGAACGGGCAACTCGACTTTCTCGGCGAAGCCGCGGAGATCCTGATCAACCCCGAGGACGGCGCCGCCGCGGGCGTCGTCAGCGGTCGGCGCGTGACCGTACGCAGCGCCAACGGAGAACTGACCGGCATCGCGAAGGTCGACGAAGCGATGCGGCGCGGAGCGGTGTCTATTCCGCACGGCCACCACGAGGCCAACGTCAACAGACTGACCAACAAGGACGACATCGACGTGGTGACCGGCATGGTGCGCTACTCCGGCATAGCCGTCAGCCTGCACCCGGCCTGAAAAATCAACCGGCCGCCAAAATGTCCAGATAGCGTTGCTGGATCCCGGGCTCCACCGCTAGCCGGTACTCCAGCAGCAGCGCGCAGCGCAATGCCAGGTCGAATGATCGATAGCAGTAGTGCGCGATCAGGGCCAGGTGTTTAAGTTGCTCATTGCTCATCGAGTCCGGGTGGGTGAAGTCACGCACGTAGACAAGGTCGGCCTCCAGGACCTGGTTGGTGGGCTGGCGCGGATCCACGAACGGCGAAATCGGCCAGAGCTTGATCTCGGGGAAACAGTGCGGAAGGAATCCCTGGCTGCGCAGCTCAGAGTCGATGTCGCCCAGCGTTGGCTGATCCTTGTACAGCGTCACGAAGGAAACCTCAGTCTGGATCGCGACCGCTTCGGCGAGTTTGGCTGTGCCGCCTCGAAATACCGCGAGTTCGCCCCCTTGAATGTCGATCTTCAGGAAGTCGACGTGGTGAATCTCGGCAATGTCATCGAGCCTGCGGGCTTGCACGGGTACGCGTTCGACCACCTGCCCCGGCAGCTTGAGGTACTCGAACACGTCCAGCGCCGCCGGGTCCAGTTCGAACAGGCTTGTCATTCCGGATCCGCGACACACGTTGAGCGTGTGCGCGTCGCCATCGCCCACCACATATGGCAGATAACGCTCGTGTGGGCCTTCGTTCTCCTGCAGCTTATGCAGCGCCTCGTGCTGAGGCTCGAACCCCGTCACATGACATAGTCCAACGGCAAGCATGGACGTGTAGGGCGGCTCGGTATCGATCGGATTCGCACCGACGTCAACGATCTCGGTGAGGCGCTGCGGGGACACAAGGTTCCAGAAGTCGGCGATTTTGCCGGCGCCATCTGGAAGGTCCGCCGCCACCACGAAATCAAGTATAGGTCTCCGACGTTTGCTGCCTCGAAAAAGCGAATCGCTCGATGATTTCCCAACGCGACACGATCCGGCGCCAATCTCTCTGGACTGCAGGATGATTCGAGGCGCCGACGCTGTGGACGCCGGCATTCGGCGGCGGCGTCCACAGCGTCAACGTCACCTCTTTTTGACGAACCGTCAGCAGGACGGGAAGGAACGCGTTACGACATCGACGCTAACCGCGCACCATTCGCGCGACCTTTTCGCAAGCTATGTATCGATTATGTTGCGACTGGGCTGCGGCAATGTCGCACCGTGTTTAAAGTGAATAACTGTTGGCGTGGGAAAGCGCCGCATGAAAAATGCTCATGTAATTTTGATTAAGTCGCCCAACGTTGGACGATTCCCCCGACTCCCCAGGATGGAGGAATCCAATGTACAAACGTGAAACCGAACAATGCCGGAAGTGCCAGGGGCTGGCCGATGCCCTCGTCTGGTACCAGTACTCCTCGCGAGGAGACACGGTCGGACGGATCATCCACCGTATCCGCTGCCGCAGCAATTGCATGGGACTGGTCGTACAGGGACCTGGCGCACGCGGTTAGACCAGCAGAAATGTAGATAGGCGACCGGTCGGCTAACATTGTCGGCATGCCCCGGCCGCCAAACCCCGATGTGCGCCGCCGCCTGCTTGCGGCGGGACTCGAACTCGTACACGCGCGTGGCTTCTCCGCCAGTGGCGTCAAAGACATCACCGATGCGGCCGGTGTGCCGAAAGGCTCCTTCTACGCTTACTTTCCGAGCAAAGAGGCTTTCGCGGCCGCGATCCTCGACTGCTACTGGTCCGACATCGAAATGCGGCTGCTGCCGATCCTTGACGCGGACGGATTGGCTCAGCAACGCATCACTCGCTTCTTCCATGCACTCGCCGATGAACATGAAAAGGGCGAATTCCTGCTCGGCTGCCTGGTCGGCAACCTGTCGCTCGAGCTCGGCGGTTCCAGCGAGCCGGTTCGCGCCGAGCTCGTTCGCATTCTCGACCGCTGGGACGCGGCCCTGACGGCGTGTGTGCGTTCCGGCCAGGCCGGCGACTCCGGCGACATCCGCGCAGATCTCGATGCGGCCGAGCTCGCCTCGCTACTGATCGAATCGTGGGAGGGCGCGGCCCTGCGCGGGAAGGTGACCCGCAGTCGCGCACCCTACGAACGGTTCGAAACGGTCACCGTGCCGGCGCTGCTGCGCTGATCCGGCTACGACCAAAACACGGGTCCGATACCTCTTGATTAATAGACGACTGGTCATCTATTATGATGAAATCACGAGCGTAAGGATGACCTCGATGACAGACCTGCCCGGGTACGCCGAGCCGCAGAACCCCGCGCTGCCGAGCGCCAACTTCAAGCTCGACCATCAGCGTGCCGCACTCGTCGTTACCGATCCGCAGGTCGATTTCCTTAGCCCCGAAGGAGTTTCGTGGCCGGTGTTCGGTGAGAGCATCCGCGACAACGACACCGTCGCCCACATCGGTGAACTGTTCGACGCTGCGAAGCTTGCGGGAATCACCGTCGCGGTCTCGCCGCACTACTTCTATCCGACGGACAGCCAGTGGCGGTTCGGTGATCCGCTCGAACAGTTCATGACCAGTGTCAGCATGTTCGAGCGCCGGGGCGCATACACGACTGACGGCTTCGCCGGCTCCGGTGCCGACTTCCTGCCTACCTACCAGCACCAGATTCACGACGGGCAGACCGTGATCACCTCTCCGCACAAGATCGTCGGCCCCGAGTCCAACGACCTGGTGCTGCAGTTGCGTAAGCGCGGCGTCAGCCAGGTCGTCCTGGCGGGCATGGCCGCCAATCTGTGCGTCGAAGGCCACCTGCGCGAACTCATCGAGCAGGGCTTCGAGGTCGCCGTCGTCAAGGACGCCACGGCGGGCCCGCGCCTGCCCGAAGGCGACGGTTACCAGGCCGCGCTGGTGAACTTCCGGTTCCTCGCCAGCGCGGTCTGGACTACCGCCGAAGCCGTCGACTGGCTAAAGAAATCCATTGTCGCCGAGAACCTTTCGCGCTGAGTATGATCAACGAGGAGGCCGAACAACATGGAAGCCATTGAGAAGCTGTATCAGCACAAATTCGCATTGAACAACGGTGGCCAGATTCCGGCGCTGGGGTTTGGGACGTCGCTGTCCGATAACCGGAAGACGCGCGACGCCGTCAAGGCCGCGGTCGAGGTAGGGTTCCGCCATCTCGACGCCGCCGAACGGTATCGCAACGAAGCGGAGGTCGGCGCGGCGCTCAGGGAGTTGTTCGCCGCGGGAACGGTCCGCCGTGAAGACCTTTTTGTGACCACAAAGCTGTGGAACAACAACCACCGACCCGAGCGGGTCCGGCCCGCGCTGCGGGCCAGTTTGAACAGACTCGGGATCGACGCCGTCGATCTGTATCTGGTGCACACGCCGTTCGCGTTCCAGCCGGGCGACGACCAAGATCCCCGCGACGCGCACGGAGCCGTCATCTACGACCACGGGATCACGCTGGAGGAGACCTGGGGCGCAATGGAGGACCTCGTCGGCGATGGGCTCACCCGAGCGATCGGGCTGTCCGACATCGACGTCGAAGGCACCCGAAAGATCATCGACGCCGCCCGAATCAAGCCGGCCGTCGTCGAAGTCGAGTCGCACCCCTATCACCCGCAGTGGGAATTGCATGAGTTGTGCAAGACCCACGGCATCGTGCTGCTGGCCTTCGCCTCACTGGGGCATGCGCTGGAGCCGCGGCTGCTCGATGACCCACTGATCGTCGACATCGCTGCGCGTTACGGCAAGACTCCCGCACAAGTGTTGCTGGCCTGGGGAATTCAACGCGGCAGCGCAGTTCTGACGGGATCCGTCACTCCGTCACGCATCCGCGAGAACTTCGATGTCACCGCGCTGCCCCAGAGTGCGATCGACGAGATCAACGAGCGGCTCAACACTCGCATTCGATTCAATTCCGTTGCGGACGCCGGAGTTCCGGGATTCGCTGAAGTGCCTTTGGACAAGTGAGACGAAGGGGCCAGTCTTGAGGTAACCCCGGGGCAACCCGTCGGGTACACCGCTAAGGTGGGATCGTGAAGGCTTGGCAGGTCCGCGGAATCGGTGAGCCGGCCGATGTTCTACTCCAATTAGACCGGGAGCTGCCGAACCCGGGCGCGGAGCAAGTGAGAATCGAGGTCGCGGCGGCGGGACTCGGATTACCCGATGTGCTGATGTGTCGAGGCACCTATCCGCTCACACCCCCGCTGCCGTTTACGCCCGGGCAGGAGTTGGTCGGCACCGTCACGGCGGTCGGACCGGGGGTCGATATCGCGATCGGCACCCGCGTGCTGGGCGTCAGTGACTTCGTCAGCGGCAACGGGTCATTCGCCGCCGAAGCTCTCGCGCACACGGGCAGCGTCTTCCCCGCTCCCCCCGGCCTGGACGACTCCGCCGCGGCCGGATTCTGGATCCCCAACATGACCGCGTGGATCGGTCTGGTCGATCGCGGCGGACTCAAAGCGGGACAACGCCTGGCGGTGCTGGGAGCCGCGGGCGGCAGCGGAATCGCGGCAGTCCAACTCGGGAAGGCTCGGTACGCGGAGGTGCTTGCCGTCGTCAGCGACGAACAAAGGGCCGAATTCTGTCGGTCACTGGGCGCCGACCACGTTGTCATCGCCAAGGGCGACACCGCCGCTGACGGAACACCACTCGCGCACGCACTGCGAGAAGCAACCGACTGGGTTGGTGTCGACATGATCTTCGATCCGGTCGGCGGTGCGCAGGGCACCGCCGCCATGGGCGCGCTGGCTCGCGATGGCCGGCATCTGGCCGTCGGATTCGCCAGTGGTACCTGGGTAACGCCCGACGTCCAAATGATGGTCATGACGAACACGACGTTGGTTGGTGTGCTTGCGGCGGGTTACAGCCGTGAGCATCTCGAAGGAATCCTGCGCAGCCTCTCGGAATTGGTCGACACCGGTGCCATCCGACCCGTGGTAAGCGAGACGGTCTCGTTCAAGGACATCCCCGAAGCGCTCACGCGACTTGGCGAACGAAAAGTCCTCGGCAAGATCGTCGCGGAAATCGACGGCACCTGACTTATGAACTGTGGTGGCAGGTACTGGATTCGAACCAGTGTAGGCGTAAGCCGACGGATTTACAGTCCGCTCCCATTGGCCGCTCGGGCAACCTGCCGCCTAGCAGGGTACAACGAGCGGGTAGACATTTCACAAACGGCTAGCAGCAACGAGGAAGGACGATCGCATGGCGGACTCATCGTTCGACATCGTCAGTAAGTTCGATCGGCAAGAGGTGGACAACGCGCTTAACCAGGCCGCCAAGGAGCTGGCCACCCGCTTCGACTTCCGCGGCACCGACACCACGATCGCCTGGAAGGGCGACGAGGGCGTCGAGCTGATCTCGTCGACCGAGGAGCGCCTCAAGGCCGCCGTCGACGTGTTCAAGGAAAAGCTGATTCGCCGTGACATCTCGATGAAGGCCTTCGACGCCGGCGAGCCGCAGGCCTCCGGCAAGACCTTCAAGGTCACCGGGACGCTCAAGCAAGGCATCGACAGCGAGAACGCCAAGAAGATCACCAAGCTCATCCGCGACGAGGGGCCCAAGGGCGTCAAGTCACAGATCCAGGGCGACGAAATACGAGTCTCCAGCAAGAAGCGTGACGATCTGCAGGCGGTCCAATCGCTGCTGCGCAGCGCCGACCTGGATGTGGCAGTGCAGTTCGTGAACTACCGCTAGCTCGGTCGTCTTGGCCCGCGCCGAGCGTGACGGCACTGCGAAATTGGGTTCGGTTTTTCGCACTGGCGTTACGCTCGCGCCCAGGGAGGTCTTTCGTGCGGCTCGTGCAGTAAACTGGCCTGCACGAACCGAACGCAGGAGCTGGCCATGACACCCACGGTCGCCGAGCTGGACGCCGCGAACCGGCGGCTGCGCGAGAGCGCCCACGCCGTGGGCGTCGCCCTATCGTCGGTCACGACGTATACCGAGCCCGCCGTCGCGCGGGCCGTGCAGGCCGAGCTCAACCTCTACGCCCGCATCGAGGCCGAGTTCGGGATGCTGACCAGCACCGAAGCGGGCAAGCGGATGGGGTCGCGGTCCAGCGCGCCGCGGAACCTGGCCACCACCGCGCGCCGCAACAAGACGCTCGTCGCGGTCCGCCAGGGCAATTACCTCTCCTACCCCGGCTTCCAGTTCGGCCCGGACGGAAAGCCGTTGGTCGTGATCGCCCGCTTGCTCCAGGTTGCCGACGACAGCGGCTGGTCGGAAGCGGGTCTGGTCCAGTGGCTGTGCTCACCCACCACTTACCTGGACGGGGACCGGCCCGTCGACCACCTCATCACTGATCCGGACCGCGTCGTCGCGGTCGCCGGGGAGGCCCTGGCCGTGTCGTGGTGAATCGACCGCCTGATCCCTTCGAAGCGGCCATTGACACCCTGCCGGAGGGGCATCTGCTCTACCGGGTCCTATCGGCCACCCGAACCGCCACCGACTTCAACCCCGGCTACGGGGCGCGGACCCGATTCGGCTTCTTCGGCAAGCCAGTGGTGCCGATCATGTACGCGGCGGACACCGAGGACGCGGCTATCGCCGAGACGCTGCTGCACGACATCCCGGCCGAGGGCGGCCTGCTCCCCTACGACCAGTACGCCACCAAGGTGCTGGTCCGGCTGAGAGCCGAGCAGCAACTCCGCGTCGCCGTTCTGCACGGCACCGCGCTGCGTCGCCTGAAGGCCACCGCCGGCGAACTCACCTCGAGCCCGGCATCCAGCTACGCCACCACGGTGCGCTGGGCCCAGGTCGCCCACGACGCCGGGTTTGACGGGTTGGTGTGGATGTCCCGGCAATGCAACGACACCAAGGCATACGTCTTCTTCGGCGACAGGTGCGCGCAAGCGTTTACCCAGGACCCGTCGCACGCCCGTATCTTCGCCAGCCCGGCCGACCAAATCTGGCTGATCGACCGGTGCGCGCCCTGGCACGTCGACGTGCTGATGGAGCCGTCGTAACACGGACGTGTCGGGCCTGCTCGTCCCACCAATCGGTCGGTGCCTAATGTAGTGACGAGTCCCACACCCCAAGCGAGGTTCACGATGACCGTGACTCCCCAGAAAGCCACCGGTGGCGCGCCGGCCGCGGCCGGCTACTACGACGTCGTCATCATCGGTGCCGGGATCTCCGGCATCGGCGCGGCCTACCGGATCGCCGAGCGCAATCCCCACATGACCTACGCCGTGCTGGAGCGCCGCGAGCAGATCGGCGGCACCTGGGATCTGTTCCGGTATCCCGGTGTGCGCTCGGATAGCAGCATCTTCACGCTGTCGTTTCCCTTCGAGCCCTGGACCCGGAAGGAAGGCGTCGCCGACGGCGTGCACATCCGCGAGTACCTGGCGGCCACCGCGCACAAGTACGGCATCGACCGGCACATCAAGTTCAACAGCTATGTCCGTTCCGCCGATTGGGATTCGTCGACCGACACCTGGACGATCACCGTCGAGCAAGCCGGCGTGCCCACGATTTACCGCAGCCGGTTCGTGTTCTTCGGCTCCGGCTACTACAACTACGACGAGGGCTACACCCCGGAGTTTCCCGGCATCGAGCGGTTTGGTGGCACCGTCGTCCATCCCCAGCAGTGGCCGGAAGACCTGGACTACGCGGGCAAGAAGGTCGTGGTGATCGGCAGCGGCGCTACCGCGGTCACCCTGCTCCCCTCGCTGTCGGACCGGGCCGCGAAAGTGACCATGCTGCAGCGCTCGCCGACCTATCTGATCTCGGCGTCAAAGTACCGCAAGCTCGACGATATCATTCGTTTCCTGTTGCCGCCCAAGGCTTCTCATCTAGCCATCCGGATCTACACCGCCTTCACCGAGGCCGTGTTCTTCTTCATCTCGCGCAAGATGCCGGGCTTGGTCAAGTCGCTGTTGCGGCGCAAGGCAATCGAAAGTCTGCCCGACGGCTACGAGGTCGACGTCCACTTCAAGCCGCGATACAACCCGTGGGACCAGCGGATGTGCCTGATCCCCGACGCCGACCTGTACAACTCGATCGCCGAGGGCCGCGCCGACGTCGCCACCGATCAGATCGACCATTTCGACGCCACCGGTATCGCGCTGAAATCCGGCACGCACCTCGACGCCGACATCATCGTCACCGCCACCGGCCTGCAACTGCAGGCGCTGGGCGGAGCCGCGATCAGCATCGACGGCGAAAAGGTCGACCACCGAGAGCGTTTCGTCTACAAGGCACACATGCTCGAAGACGTCCCCAACCTGTTCTGGTGCGTCGGCTACACGAACGCGTCCTGGACGCTGCGAGCCGACATCACGGCCCGTGCCACCGCAAAACTGATGGCACACATGGCTTCTCACGGCTACACCCACGCCTACCCACACCTTGGAAACGAGCCGATGGCCGAGAAGCCGGCCTGGGACATCGCGGCCAACTATGTGAAGCGGTCGGCGCATCAGCTGCCCAAGTCGGGCACCAAGCGGCCGTGGAATGTGCGCCAGAACTACCTCGCCGACGCCCTCGATTACCGGTTCGACCGCATCGAGGAGTCGATGGAATTCGGCCGCGTCGCCGACCGGGCACCCGTAGCAGGCTAAGTTGACCCCCCACCAGAGAGTCTGAGCGTCAAGATATTTGACCGGTTTCCGGCTCGGGTTCTAAAAGAGAAATGTGCCTACCGCAGTTGGGGCAGAAGTTCTCGGCAGGATGGTGCTGCGCTCCACAATTGGCACAATAGTGAGGCTCCGCGGCAGCCAAAGGCGGTTCGGCGGCAGCGCCGTTCCCGGGCTCGGGACCACCGGAAACCTCTGGCGGGCCGGTAGCGCGCACTTCGGCGAGCCGCTGCCGACGGATTTTGAGCACCATGAACGCCACCCAGCCGCCAACGACAAGCACCATCAGACCGCCGCTTACGATGTACCACAACAGGTTTGAGCTATGGAACACCGAGACATCACCGTACTGCTGCCGCAGATTTACCGCACTCGTCTTCAGATCCGCCAGTCCGGGATAATCGGGTGACAACGCCGCGGCCTGATCGAAGTTCTTGATCGCGTCGCTGTAGTGGCCGGAGTAGTAGTTGTTGAGCCCCTTGCGGTAGTACCCGTCGGCGGGACCGAGCATCGGCTTGACCGCCTTGCCCGCCAGTATCGCCGCCACACGATCTGCCGGCGCGATGAAGTTGAATGCCTGTGGTTCACCGACGGGGCCGAAGCTGTTCACGCCGATCACCTTGCCGTCCAGGGCAATCGTCGGGCCGCCGCTCATGCCTTCGGAAACCGCGGCGTCGATTTCATACTCCGGCATGGTCCGGATCGTCGACTTCTTGTTCACCTTGCCGCTCTTGTTCGTCGGATCCAGCGTGGGACCGGTGACCCGTTGGGTGGTTTCGGGGAAACCCACCGCGAGAATCGGTGTACCGATGTTGACGTTGGCATCACTAGCCAGCTCGGACGACGGCATGTTGTGCTGTTCCACCTTGAGCAAAGCGACGTCACCCTTGCTCAGGGGCCGGAAATCCACCACGCTGGCGGGCAACTTCGCAGTGAGTTTTATCCCCGTGCCGTAGAGCAACGTGATGGCGATCTCGGGGCCCCGGTCGGGGCTGTTGCCTTCGACCCGCGCATTTTTCCGAAGCCACTCCGCCGTCGCAACCGGGTCCTGACCCGTGGGCGAGTCCGGAAACTGATCGATATAGGCCTTCGCGGCACCCTTCGCGATGAAATCCTTTGCGGTCTCCGGATCAACACAGTGACCTGCGGTAGCGATCCAGCCGTCGGGGTTCACGACGAAACCAGTGCAGGACCAGGTCGCATCGAAGGGAAGATTCAAGCCGGGCCCGAATGGAGACAGCAACTGCCCGTCGGGCAGCCGCATCTGCCCGTAGGTTTCGACGCTGAGATAGACCACGGCGGGCCGTATCATTGCCGCCGCCCTCTCCTCCGGGTTTGCCTGTGGCCGGCCACCGTCGGCAGCCGCGACACCCGACGATCCGGTCAACAGCACGACAGCAGCCACGGACATGAGCGCGAACGCCCGGCCGCTGCGAGATACGAACCCCTTTTTCGTCAGGTTCGCTCGTCGGGACATGGTTCCTCCTCGATGAAGCGCTGACCTTGACGATCCGGTGCCGAGGGCGCTATCGGGTAGGGACCGAAGTCCCCTGCTCGGAGGTCGTTGGTGTGGAGTTCATCGGCGGCAGGCGCCGGTGGCGGGCAGAATTGCCTATCCGGCTGCCGGCGGCTTGGCCATCACCGAGGGCTTGAACCCGTAGGTCGGAGTGTTGCGCCAGACGTTTTGTCCGCCCATCGGCCCGAACGGTGTCATCGGCAAAGCGTGCATCCCGTCCGCAGCGGCCGGGGCCCCGGTCGTCGCGCTGACCAGCGTGGCCACCCCCGGGTTGGTCACGGCGTTGACCGGAGCCCAGCTCGGCGGAACCGATAGCGCTCCCATCGGAAGCGCGCGCCCCACCCCCGCTGCCACCGACCCGGCGTTGCCGAGACTTGCGCCGGCCGCGCCCAGCGCATTGGCCCCGCCCTCGGCCGCCTTGGCCGCCGCCGATGCCGCCGGCGCCAGACCCTTGGCGAACGAGCTCATGGCCGTGATGCCATTGCTGATCTGGCCGAAGGACTGTGCGGTCTGCACGCCCACCTGGCCCGAAGAGACGTAGGGGACAAAGTATTTGGAGTACATCCCGGCGATGTCGTCGAACGGAGTATTGGCCGAAATCCAATCATCGATGGGCTTGAGGTTGCCGAAGGTGGGCTGCGCCAGATTCTGCAATGTGTTGGGCACCTCGGCGTTCGCAGCTGCGTCCTGCGCACCCGTCTGGGCTGAATTGGCGACCGCATTCGCGACGGCGGCTTCCTGTTCGGCCGACGCGGCCGGGTTGACCGCTTCGGTTGGCTCCTCGAAATCGGCCAACTGGGTTGCCGTCGCCGAGGACGCCGCGTAGCCGTACATCGCCGCCGCGTCTTGGGCCCACATCTCGTAGTACTGCGCCTCAACGGCGGCAATGGCCGCGGTGTTCTGTCCCAACACGTTTGTCGCGATCAGCTCCGCCAGCAGCGTCCGGTTGGCGGCGATCATCGGCGGGGGCACAGTCAACACGAATGCCGTCTCGTAGGCGGCCGCGGCCGTCGCCGCCTGGGTAGAGGCCAGTTCGGCGCTCGCGGCGCTGGTTTGCAGCCACGCCACACACGGAGCCGTCGCCGCCGCCAGCGCCAGCGCCGCCGGACCCGACCACGGTCCACCGGTCAGCGCGGTAATGACCGACTGGAAGGAGGACGCGTTGAGGTGCAACTCGGCGGCCAGCCCATCCCAGCCCGCCGCGGCGGCCAACAATGAACCCACCCCCGGGCCGGCATACAGACGCCCCGAGTTGATCTCCGGCGGCAACAGCGCATAGTCCACGTTGCTATCCCCGCCCGTTCACAGGGCCGACGCCGCGGCGCTCGCGGCCTCGGTAGCCGCGTAGGACCCCGCGCTCTGCGCCAGCGTGGCCGCCAGCAGCTGATGAATCGCGACGGCCCTGGCCGCCAGCGCCTGGTATCGCGCCGCGTGGGTAGCAAACTGCACCGCCGTCAACGCGGACACCTCGTCGGCGGCCGCGGGAACGACTCCGGTGGTCGGGCCGGCAGCGGCCGCATTGCCGACGCCCAGCGCCGCGGTGATCGACTGGAGATTGCTCGCCGCCGATGACAGCGTCTCTGGATAGACAGTTACGAAGGACATACCGTTTCCCTTCAGCGATTCATGTGTCCGGTTGCTGCGAAATGCTAAACGAGGGCCGGCAAATTCAAGGCGTTCGATTTCTTCGAATTGACTCTGAACTTGCGCTTTCGTCAATGTTCATACTGATTTTTAGTCACGACTGTCCTGGCCAGTGCCATTGGGCGGCTTGGTATTTGGATGAAATGCCGACGGATGCTTATTCTATGATTCCGGCATGAGCCTCATGCCATTTACCATTTCGGACGTCATCCATCTGGTCGCGAAGTTATGAAATATCCATGGGCTCTCACGTGCAGGGTGGATTTCTCGGCCTGGCTTCTCATTAGACGCAAAAGTTGTCGCGGATAGATATGAATTCGGTATGGACTACCGGCGACGCAGTGACCGGCCGCTCGCGGTATGCAGACCCGGCGGCCCGCCGACCCGGTGAACGTCTACTAAATGTGAGGTTTCGGCAATACGCTGAACCCCATGGCAGCCGAGAAGCGCGAACCCAAAGTCGTTGTCCTTGGCGGTGGTTCCTGGGGAACCACCGTGGCGTCCATCTGTGCACGCCGAGGGCCGACGCTGCAGTGGGTGCGCTCGGACGACACCGCCAACGACATCAACGAAAAGCACCGCAACACGCGCTACCTCGGTAATGACGTCGTGCTGAGCGACACGCTGCGCGCCACCACCGACTTCGCCGAGGCCGCCAACTGTGCCGACGTCGTCGTGATGGGCGTGCCATCGCACGGATTCCGCGGCGTACTAACCGAATTGGGCAAAGAGCTACGGCCCTGGGTGCCGGTGGTGTCGCTGGTCAAGGGACTCGAGCAGGGCACCAATATGCGGATGTCGCAGATCATCGAGGAAGTACTGCCGGGGCATCCGGCCGGCATCCTGGCCGGGCCGAACATCGCGCGCGAGGTGGGCGAGGGCTATGCGGCCGCGGCCGTGCTGGCCATGCCCGACCAGCATCTGGCAACCCGGTTGTCGGCCTTGTTCCGCACCAGGCGATTTCGCGTGTACACCACCGACGACGTGATCGGCGTCGAAATGGCCGGCGCACTGAAGAACGTCTACGCCATCTCGGTAGGCATGGGTTACTCCCTGGGCATCGGTGAAAACACCCGCGCACTCGTCATCGCCCGCGCGCTGCGCGAGATGACGAAGCTGGGCGTGGCATTGGGCGGGAACCCGGAAACCTTCCCCGGACTGGCCGGTCTCGGCGATTTGATCGTCACCTGTACCAGCCAGCGCAGTCGTAACCGTCACGTCGGTGAACAACTCGGCGCGGGCAAGCCCATCGAAGAGATCATCGCAGCGATGAACCAGGTCGCCGAGGGCGTCAAAGCCGCCAGCGTGATCATGGAGTTCGCCAACGAGTTCGGGCTCAACATGCCGATCGCGCGCGAGGTCGACGCGGTGATCAACCACGGCTCGTCGGTCGAACAGGCCTACAGCGGCCTGATCGCCGAGGTCCCGGGCCACGAGGTGCACGGCTCCGGGTTCTGACCCGGTCCGCTAGTCGAGACCGAATAGCCCTAAACCGCTCGGCAATTCGCGACCACTGAGCTTGTGAACAACCCACTGGTTCATCGAAACGTGTTGCTCGACGGCCTCGCGGGCCAGGCGCGCGTGCAGTTCGCGCGAGGTCCTGACCACGAACGTGCCGGTATATCGACGTTCGCTCAGCGGTGCGGGTACAGGATCGCCGAACTCTTTCATTTCGGCCAGTTTTCGATCGACGGCCGCCGCGATCGCGGTCATCGCGTCGTGCGCCGTGGGCGCGCGCTCCACCAGAAACGGCAACTCGAGACACACGCCCACGTACTCGGCATAGTCGGGCGACCATTCCACGCGGTAGGTGTAGTGGTTCACGCAGGAACTGGTAGCACAACGGCCATCGATTTCGGCAGTCACGCCCGGCGAGAGCTGTGGAGGACCTCTTCGGACCATGAGGCTGTTTCCGAATCCGATATCACATGCGATATCGGAAACGAGAAGACATGCATGGTCCGGACAGCTCCCGTGCTGGGACCTTAGCCGCGTGCCATCGCTTCCAGCCGGCGGATGCGGTCCTCGATCGGCGGATGCGTCGAGAACATCAAGCCGATGCGCTCACCGGCACGGAACGGGTTGGCGATCATCAGGTGTGCCTGGCTGGCCAGCTGCGGCTCGGGCGGCAACGGGGCCGCCTGCACGCCGCCGGAAATCTTGCGCAGGGCCGATGCCAAAGCCAGCGGGTCACCGGTCAACAGCGCGCCCGACTCGTCGGCCTGGTACTCCCGGGATCGCGATACGGCGAGCTTCACCACCGTCGCCGCGATCGGCCCCAGTAGCGAAACCAGCAGCAGCGCAAAGGGATTCCCACCGTCGCGGTTGCCGCCGAACATGCCGGCCCACATCGCCATGTTGGCCAGGGCGGTGATCACGCCCGCCAGCGCACCGGCCACACAGGAGATCAGGATGTCGCGGTTGTAGACATGCGACAGCTCGTGGCCCAGCACGGCGCGCAGCTCGCGCTCGTTGAGGATGTCCAGGATGCCGGTGGTGCAGCAGACGGCGGCGTTGCGCGGGTTGCGTCCGGTGGCGAAGGCGTTGGGGGCGTTGGTGTCGCTGATGTAGAGCCGGGGCATCGGCTGGTGCGCGGCGGTGGCCAGCTCGCGCACGATCCGATAGATCATCGGCGCCTGTAGTTCGGAGACCGGCTGGGCGTGCATCGCCCGCAGTGCCAGCTTGTCGCTGTTGTAGTACGTGTAGACGTTCATGCCGATGGCGAACAGCACCGCCAGCCACATCATCGTCGGACCAAACAACCGGCCCACGAACACGATCATCGCGGACATACCAGCCAACAGCAGGAAGGTCTTTACCTTGTTGGCATGCGGATGCCAGGTCATCGGTGTCCTCCTTGGGAAGACCGGGGGAACTCGCTCATTGCTTGACTGCTGTCAATTGAACGCCCGGGATGACCTTCCGGGTTCCGCCGCGCCACACCGAAAGCACGGCAATTGGCGCTAACCGTGCCGGCTGATCGTGTAGTCGACCAGCGTCTGCAGCGCGCGCCGGCCGGCGACATCGGGCAAAAGCCCCAGTTCATCGCGGGCTTTGGCGGCGTACTGCGCCAGAAATTCCTTGGCCTGGGCCATGCCGGGCGATGCCCGCAATAGCCCCAGCGCCTCGGCCACCGCGTCGTCGTCTTCGACGGGTCCGGCCAGCAGCTCGCGCAGGCGGTCCCCCTCGGGCCCGGGTTGTTGCAGCGCGTAGACCATCGGCAGGGTGTGCACGCCTTCGCGGATATCGGTACCGGGCAGCTTGCCCGATTCATGCGAGTCGCTGTCGATGTCGATGATGTCGTCCGAGATCTGGAACGCGGTGCCGACTATGCCGCCGAGCCGGCTCAGCCGGGCGACCTGCTCGTCGTCGGCGCCGGAGAACATCGCACCGAACTGGCCGGCCGCGGCGATCAGGCAGGCCGTCTTCTCGTACACCACCTTCAGGTAGTGCTCGATCGGATCCGCCCCCTCGGCCCCTTTGTCTATGCCCCGGGTTTCGCGCATCTGACCGGTCACCAGCTGAGCGAACGTCTCAGCGATCAGCCGCACCGCGTCGGGCCCCAGCCGGGATACCAGCCGCGACGCCGTCGCGAAAAGGTAGTCGCCGGCCAGGATTGCGACGTTGTTGCTCCAGCGCACGTTGGCGGTCGCCCCGCCGCGGCGCACCTCGGCCTCGTCCATGACGTCGTCGTGGTAGAGCGTGGCCAAGTGCACCAGCTCGATGACCGCGCCGGCGATGGTGACCTCCGCCGCATCCGGGTTCGGCCCGATCTGCGCGGACAGCACGGTGAACAGCGGACGGAACCGCTTACCGCCGGCCTTGAACAGATGCGTCAGCGAATCGGTCATGATCTCGTCCGCGCTGCGCAGCTCAACATCCATGAGCTGCTCAATCTCTGCGACGCCGTCCCGCACCGTGGTGGCGAACGCGGCGTCGCCAAAATCAATGCCCGCCACCACCGTCGCGGGAGTCTTCACCCGACCAGCCATATTCGCCGGAGTACTCACGCGACCAACATACTGGTGGGCGTGGACACGAAGGCCTCCGGAGCCGAAGTGGTGGTCGTGGGCGCCGGACCTGCCGGTTCGGCGGCCGCCGCGTGGGCTGCGCGCGCGGGCCGCGAGGTCCTCGTCGTCGACTCCGCCAGCTTTCCCCGGGACAAGCCCTGCGGTGACGGGCTGACCCCGCGCGCGGTCGCCGAGCTGGAAAGGCTGGGGCTGGGCGACTGGCTGGACACGCGCATCCGGCATCGGGGCTTACGGATGAGCGGGTTCGGCGGCGAGGTCGAAGTGGATTGGCCCGGCCCGTCGTTCCCGTCGACCGGAAGCGCGGTGGCCCGTCTCGAACTCGACGACCGGATCCGCAAGGTCGCCGAGGAGTCCGGGGCGCGCATGCTGCTCGGCACCAAAGTCGTTGGTGTGCATCATGACTCGTCGAGACGGGTGACCTCGCTGCTGTTGGCCGACGGCACCGAGGTGGGCTGCCGACAGTTGATCGTCGCCGACGGGGCCCGCTCCACGTTGGGCCGCAAGCTGGGCCGGCGGTGGCATCAAGAGACGGTCTACGGCGTCGCGGCACGCGGGTATCTGACCACCGCACGCAGCGAGGACC
Source organism: Mycobacterium sp. IDUB_19 (assembly GCF_055419445.1). NCBI lineage: Bacteria > Bacillati > Actinomycetota > Actinomycetes > Mycobacteriales > Mycobacteriaceae > Mycobacterium > Mycobacterium sp. IDUB_19. Next base: position 20,369 of record NZ_JBVAXR010000023.1, read on the forward strand.
CCTGGCTGACGTCGCATCTGGAACTTCGTTCCCCCGACGGCGCCGTGCTGCCCGGGTACGGCTGGATCTTCCCGCTGGGCAACGGCGAGGTGAACATCGGCGTCGGAGCGCTGTCGACCTCGAAGCGGCCGGCCGACCTGGCGCTGCGACCGCTGATCTCCTATTACACCGACCTGCGCCGCGACGAGTGGGGCTTTACCGGTGAGCCGCGAGCGATCTCGTCGGCGCTACTGCCGATGGGCGGCGCGGTTTCCGGGGTGGCCGGGCCGAACTGGATGCTGATCGGCGACGCCGCGGCCTGCGTGAACCCGCTCAACGGCGAAGGCATCGACTACGGGCTGGAAACCGGGCGGCTGGCCGCCGAGCTGCTCGACTCCGGCGACCTGTCGAAGGTGTGGCCGTCGCTGCTTGCCGACCACTACGGTCGCGGCTTCTCAGTCGCGCGCAGGCTGGCACTGCTGCTCACCTTCCAACGGTTCCTGCCCACGACGGGCCCCATCGCGATGCGGTCCACCACACTGATGACCATCGCCGTGCGGGTGATGGCCAACCTGGTCACCGACGACGACGCCGACTGGGTGGCGCGGGCGTGGCGCGGCGGGGGGCGTTTCTCGCGGCTCATCGATCGCCGAACACCCTTCAGCTGAACCAACTTCTTCCGCCACGCAATCCAACGTGCGTTCTATATCAACCTCATTGACATACATCAGGCTGCTTGATATATCTGGAGGCATGACTCAGCCAACGGATTTCGAGTTCGAAACGGCCTACCGCGGTGAATCCACCCAGCTCGGCGAGGGAGCGCGCCCGCCATGGAGCATCGGCGCAGCACAACCCGAGCTGGCCGCCCTCATCGAGCAGGGCAAGTTCCACGGCGACGTGCTCGACGTGGGTTGCGGCGAAGCCGCCATCTCGCTCACGCTGGCCGGACAGGGCCACACCACGGTGGGTCTTGACCTGTCGCCCACCGCGATCGAGTTGGCCCGCCAGGAGGCCGCGAAGCGGGGCCTGACCAACGCCACCTTCGAGGTCGCCGACATCAGCACCTTCACCGGGTATGACGGCCGGTTCGGCACCATCGTCGACAGCACCTTGTTCCACTCCATCCCGGTCGAGGCACGCGAGGGCTACCAGCAGTCGATCAGCCGCGCGGCCGCTCCCGGCGCCTCCTACTTCGCCCTGGTCTTCGACAAAGCGGGCGCACCGGAAGGCCCGATCAATGCGGTGACCGCCGACGAACTGCGCGACGCGGTGGCCAAGTACTGGGTGGTCGACGAGATCCGCCCGGCCCGCATCTACGCCAACCTGCCGGACGGCTTTCCCGAAATGCCGTTCGTCGGAGTCCGCGACGAATCCAACGGTCTGAAGTCGGTCAGCGCGTGGTTATTGACGGCCCATCGGGACTGATCGTCCGCGAGACCGAGCCATTATCGCGGTGTATAGTCCGGCTAATGAGGGGTACCAAGCTGCTTGCAAGCGTCGCCCTGGCGGCGGCCGCCATTTCGCTGGGCGTGCCGGCACTGGCCGATCCGACGACGCCGCCGCTGCCGCCACCGGCGCCGACGCCGCTCAGGACTCCGTCGCCGCCCAGCGACTACGACGCCCCGTTCAAGCAAACCGTCAACGGCTTCGGCATCTATCAGCCGCAGGACCAGCTGGCGTGGCTGGGCAAGATCACCTGCGACCGGTTGGGCCGCGGTGTTGACCACGACGCGTACCAGTCGGCGAACTTCATCCAGCACAACCTGCCGCGCGGCACCAGCCAGGGGCAGGCGTTCCAGTTCCTCGGCGCGGCCGTTGACCACTACTGCCCGGACCAGGTGGGCGTGGTGCAGGCGGCCGGCAACCACCCGAACTAGTCAGCGCAGGGGCTTATGGCCCGCATGTAGGGCCACGATTCCGCCGGTCAGGTTGCGCCACCGCACGCCCGACCATCCCGCTTCTGCCATCTGCTTTGCCAGTGCGGCTTGATCGGGCCAGGCCCTGATCGATTCCGCGAGATACACGTAGGCATCGGGATTGCTCGACACCGCCTGCGCCACCCGCGGTAGCGCGCGCATCAGATATTCCTTGTAGACGGTGGCGAACAGCCCGTTGGTGGGCGTCGAGAATTCACACACCACCAGTCGTCCGCCGGGCCGGGTGACGCGGGCCATCTCACGCAGTCCCGCCTGCGCGTCGGCCACGTTGCGCAACCCGAAACTGATTGTGACGGCATCGAATACACCGTCGGCGAACGGCAGCTTGGTGGCGTCGCCGGCGACCTTCGGCACCTTGCGCGCGTTACCCGCCGCGAGCATCCCGACCGAAAAGTCGGCCGCCACGCACCACGCCCCGGATTTCTCCAACTCCACCGTGGACACCGCGGTGCCCGCGGCCAGGTCGAGCACCTTGTGGCCGGCCCCGATCCGCAGCGCCGAGCGGGTGGCTCGCCGCCAATACCGATCCTGCCCCAGCGACAGCACGGTGTTGGTCAGGTCGTAGCGACGGGCGACGCCGTCGAACATCGACGCGACCTCCCGGGGGTCCTTGTCCAAGGCCGCGCGACTCACGACGAAGACGCTACCCGGCCCAATCCGGCCGACTCGGGAATGGTGCGCCGACGAACGCGTTACACATCGGCGTGAGTGAAAAAGTTTGGTTTATCACCGGTACATCACGTGGATTCGGTCGGGAGTGGGCGATCGCCGCGCTGGAACGAGGCGACAAGGTTGCCGCCACGGCGCGTAACACCGCATCGCTGGACGATTTGGTCGCGAAGTACGGCGACGCGCTGTTGCCCATCGGGCTCGACGTCACCGACCGCGACGCGGATTTCGCCGCGGTCACCCAGGCGCACGACCACTTCGGTCGGCTGGACATCGTGGTGAACAACGCCGGCTACGGGCATTTCGGGTTCGTCGAAGAACTGTCCGAGCAAGACGCACGCGACCAGATCGAGACGAACGTGTTCGGCGCGCTGTGGATCACCCAGGCCGCGTTGCCCTACCTGCGCGAGCAGCGCAGCGGCCACATCATCCAGGTGTCGTCGATCGGCGGCATCACCGCGTTTCCGCTCGTCGGCATGTACCACGCGTCCAAGTGGGCGCTGGAGGGCTTCTCCCAGGCGCTGGCACAGGAGGTCGCGCCGTTCGGTGTGCACGTCACGCTGATCGAGCCGGGCGGCTTCGACACCGACTGGTCCGGCCCGTCGGCGAGGCACTCCGAGCCGCTGCCCGCCTATGACGAGGTGCGCGCCGCCGTCCAAGCCGAACGCGGTCGGCGCTGGGCTGCTCCCGGCAACCCGGCAGCGTCGGCCGCCGCGCTGCTGAAGGTGGTCGACGCCGAGCAGCCGCCGTTGCGGGTGTTCTTCGGCGCTTCCCCGCTGCAGACGGCAAAGGCCGACTACCAGAACCGGTTACGGACGTGGGAGCAGTGGCAGCCGGTGGCCGAGCTGGCCCAGGGCTAGCGGCGAAGCGTCACTCGCCCTGCGCGTAGCGCCGTTGCGAGATGCGGGCGCGCGCCCTGGCGATAGGAGACTGCACGGCCGTGTAGTGGCCGAGCAGTTCGTCGCAAATGGCGGGCCAAGTGCGGGCGAGCACGCTCTTGCGCGCCGCCTGCGAATAGCGGGCACGCTCTTGCAGCAGATGCCCCACCGCATCGGGCAGCCGCTGCTCGAATTCGTGGACTCCCAACAGCAATCCGGTGCGCCACGGAGTGACGAGGTCACGCGGCCCGCCTGCGTCGGGGGCGATCACCGGTAACCCCGAAGCCAGCGCTTCTTGCACGACTTGGCAGAACGTCTCGTGCTCGCCGGTGTGCACGAAGACGTCCATGCTGGCGTATGCCGCGGCGAGGTCCGGTCCGTACATCGCGCCGGTGAAAACCGCTGTGGGCATTGCTGATTGGAGTTTGCGTTGGTCGACGCCGTCGCCGACGATGACGACTTGCACGTCACCGGCGGCCGCTAGCCCGGCGAGCCGCTCCACATGCTTCTCCGGCGCGAGCCGGCCCACGAAGCCGACGATCGGCTTGCCGTCCGGCGACCAGTGCCGCCGCAGCGCCTCGTCGCGCGCCGACGGTGCGTACCCCATGATGTCGACCCCGCGCGCCCAGTGATGGACCCGCGGAATTCGATGGGCGACAAGCGATTCCATCGTCGCCGTGGATGGCGCCAGGGTGCGGTCGGCGAGGCGGTGTAGGTGGCGGAACCACGCCCATGCCACCCGCGTCGTGATCCCGATTCCGTAGCTCTCCGCGAATCCCGGTACGTCGGTTTGGTAGACGGCGACGGTCGGCACCCCGAGGTAGCGTGCGGCTCGTACGCCGCCGTAGCCCAGCAGTGCCGGCGAAGCCAGATGCACTACGTCCGGCTGAAACCCGCGCAGCACCTTGAGTAGTCGCGGTCTGGGCACACCCAGCGGCAGTGTGGTGACCTTCGGGAACATCCGCGACGGCACCCGGTGCACCCGGATTCCGTCGTGAATACGCTCGGCGGGAGCTTCACCGGGCGGGGTGTCGGGAGCGATGACCAGAGCTTCGTGGCCGGTGCGGCGCAGATGCTCCAGCACTCGAATTACTGAGTTACTGACACCGTTGACATGTGGCAGGAAAGACTCTGCGACGATCGCAACGCGCACAAGACCATAGTGTCAGCACTGCCTGTCGATAAGGTTGCCGACGGGCATACGGGGCGCGAAATCTGCTGCTAAACGCCTTATCCGTCTTTGCTGCCCACATTTTCGGCCGCATCGCGCCGGTCCAGTCGCTTGTCTAGCAGCGCCAGGCCTACCAGCACAACCATTGCGACCAGCCAGCTGACCACCGCGAGCGACCCCGCCGGGATTATCGCCAACCCCGCGTTGCGGTGCTGCACCCGCACCAGGTTCGGGTCATTTTTGTTGTATTCGACGTATATCCGCATACCCGTGGCCAATTCGGACGGATACAGCACGCCGAGCTCGGGTCGATAGGTGACTCGCTCAGGTGTGACGAATTCGATGGTGGACCGGCGCGGCCCGGCGCTGAGCACCTCCGCCTGCGCCACTCCCATGTTGTGTTGGATCGCGAGGTCGTCGCGCCAGGCGCCGGCCACCAGCAGCACCGACTGCAGCGTGACCAGACCGGCGATGAGCAGCACCGCGATCCGGGAGATTCGCGACGCAATCCGCACCGGGGTCGTCGGTGATGCATCGCTGCGGCCGTGGATCACAATGCGCAGCAATGTTTTTGGAGACTTCACAAGGCGGCCTTGATGGCGGCATGGAGCCCTCGCAATGAGGACCGATCCGCCTTGACCTCCAGCACCCGCATACCCGCACCGGGTTCGCCCAGCGCCGCGTTCAGCTCGCCGACCTCGATCTGGCGGCTTTCGACGTGGTATGCGCGGCACAGCGCGCCGACGTCCACATCGTGCGGGGTGCCGAAGATCCGCGAGGACACATCGGAGAACCTCGGGTCGCCCTGCTCGAGCAACTCGAAGATGCCGCCACCGTTGTCGTTGGACACCACGATGGTCAGGTGCCGCGGCGTCGGTTCGGTGGGACCGATCAGCAGCCCCGAGCTGTCGTGGACGAACGTCAGGTCGCCGATCAGCGCGATGGTGCGGGCCGGACTGTCGCCCACGCCGCTGCGTTCGTGTGCCAGTGCCGCCCCGATCGCGGTGGACACCGTGCCGTCGATGCCGGCGACGCCGCGATTGGACCGGACCCGGATGCCCTCGGTGTTCAGGCCGACCAGGGCGGCGTCGCGGACCGGGTTGGAGGCCCCGAGCACGAGTTGATCGCCTGGCCGCAGCGCGTCGGCCACGGCGGCGGCGACGTGCAGGCCGGTGGTCAGCGGGTGCGCCGCGAGCTGGTCCCGGACCGCCGCGACCGCGTGCCGATTCACCTCCGCGCAGCGCTGCAGCCACGCCGGGTTGGGCGTCCCGGTGGTCACCGCCCGGGTGCCGGTGGCCTGCGAGTTACCCGAGACGTCCGGCCAGCGGGGCCCGGTGGTCAGCGCATACACCGGCACCTGAGGGTCGGCCAGCAGCGCCGAGACCGGGCGATGCAGGGTCGGGCGGCCGAGCATGATCACCTGCCTCGGGCGCAGCCGGGTCAGTGCCAGCGGGTGCAGCGGGTTTGGAGGGCAGCGACCAGAAAATGAAGTTGGTTCGGCCACGATCGGCAGCTGCGCGAGGCTGGGCTGCAGGCCCGCGCCGTGCCCGGCGATCACGACGGTGTCGGGCGTCAGGTCGATTTCCAGCGGCTGGTCGAAGGTGACCGGCGGCGTGTGGGTCCACGGTTTACCGCCGGGCCGACCCTGCGGCGTCACCGCACCATGGGGTTCGCGGTCCGGCACCAGAGGTTCGCGCAGCGGGATGTCGAACTGCACGGGGCCGGCGTTGGCGCTGCGAGAACCCGTGGCAGCCGACAACACCCGGCAGGTGGCCGACCGCCAGGTCGCATTGAGCGAATCCAGCCGTTCCGGTGCATCCTCGGCCAGACCCAGGCTGATGGCGGCGCGAACCTGCGTGCCGAAGTAGCCCAGCTGCTCCATGGTCTGGTTGGCCCCGGTCCCCAGCAATTCGTAGGGCCGGTTGGCCGACAGCACGATCAGCGGCACCCGCGCGTAATTCGCCTCTACCACCGCGGGACCCAGGTTGGCGACGGCGGTGCCCGAGGTCATCGCGATACATACCGGCGCGCCGGCAGCGATGGCCAGGCCGATGGCCAGATAGCCGGCGGTGCGTTCGTCGATGCGCACGTGCAACCGGATCCGGCCGGAGCGATCGGCGTCGTGCAATGCGAATGCCAGGGGGGCGTTGCGCGAGCCCGGGCATAACACCACGTCGCGGACGCCCCCGCGGATCAGCTCGTCAACGACGACGCGAGCTTGTGTCGTCGAGGGGTTCACTCCTACAGGGTGTCACAGCCCGCTCACCGCCCGCCGAACGTGGAGTTGTCGGGCCGAAGGGCCGCTGTTTCGCTCAACAAGTCGACGTTGGGCACAAATCAAACATCCGCGAAGAACTTCAGCGCCACGCTGTTGATCGCCTCGGGCCGCTCCAGGAACCCCAGATGGCCGACGTCGGGTATCTGCACGTAGCGGCCGTTGGGCAGGGCGTCAGCGACCTCGCGACCCAGGTGCGGCGGCGTGATCACGTCGTCGGAGAAACCCATCACCAGCACCGGCGTGGCGATGCCGCGGTACGCCGCGAGCCGGTTGGTCTGCGGAGACACGCTCAGCTGAGTGCGCAGCCCGGGTGTGCGCTTGACCGGCCAGGTCCGGAACATGGTGATCCAGTCGGCGACGGCCACGTCGTCGTTGATAGTTTTGCGCGAAAAGCTCTCCAGCACACGGACTTTCGCCTCATAGGCGGGCGGCAGCTCGGTGTTCGACGCGTAGAGCTGGGTCTCACCGTCGTGAAAGCCCTCACGGGCGCGGTCCAGGCGGCCGCGGGTGGCCATCAGCACCGCGGCTTTCACCAGCTCAGGGCGGGCCACCATCAGCTCCTGGGCGATGTATGCGCCCATCGACACCCCGACGATGCGCGCCGGGGCGGCGCCCAGGGATTCGATCAGGGCCGCGGTGTCGGCGACCATGGTCTGCGTCGTGAACCCCTCGGCGTTTTCGGTGGCACCGATCCCGCGATTGTCGAAGGTGATCACGCGATATCCCGCCGCAACAAACGCCGGAACCTGATGCGGTAGCCAAGTGCGCCCGGGACCGCCGCTGCCGGCGATGAAGACCACGGGCTCACCGCTGCCGCGGTCGTCATAAGCCAGGTTGATCACTCGAAAGACGGTACAAGGAGCGGATAGCAGGCCTTGACCCGGTCGATCCACCACTGCCGCCGCTCGGGCGGTGCCTGTAGCGCGCGCAGCCGCGACGCGTCAGGCGTGACCGGCCCGACGGCCAGGTTCCCGTCGCCGGACCCGACCACCTCGGCGACGTCTTCGACGAACAGCCCGCCGGTGCCCAGCCCGCAGGCATGGCGCAGCTGCGGTAACGCCGCCGCGGCGGTCAGCCCGGCGGCGATGCCCACCGCCGAGTCGAGGGCGCTGGAGACCACGACCGGGATGTCGATCTGCGCGGCGATATCCAGCAGGGCCGAAACCCCGCCCAGCGGAGCGACTTTGAGCACCGCGATGTCGGCGGCGCCGGCGCGGACCACGGCCAACGGGTCGTCGGCCTTGCGGATGCTTTCGTCGGCGGCGATCGGCACGTCGATCCGCCGGCGCAACTCGGCGAGTTCGTCGACGGTGGCGCAGGGCTGTTCGAGGTATTCCAGCCGACCGTCGGCGGTCAGCGCGGCCGCGGCCACCACCGCCTGCTCGACCGTCCAGCCGCCGTTGGCGTCCACCCGCACGGTCGCAACCAGTTCGCGCACCGCGTTGACCCGGTCGACGTCGTCGGCCAGCGTCTGACCCGGCTCGGCGACCTTCACCTTGGCCGTCCCAGCACCGGGAAAACGGGCCAGCACCTCGCTCACCTGGGCGGCGGCCACGGCCGGCACGGTGGCGTTGATCGGGATGCGTTCGCGGCACACCGGCGGCGGCTGCCGGTAGGCGCCCTCGATGCCCGACGCCAGCCAGGCCGACGCTTCGGCGGGCCCGTATTCGACGAAGGCCCCGAACTCGCCCCACCCCGCCGGACCGTCGATCAGCGCGAGCTCACGGGTGGTGATGCCGCGGAACCGCACCCGCATCGGCAGCGCCACCACATGCAGACGCTCCAGCAGGTCTTCGAGACCGGGCAGCCGCGCAGGCCTCACTGGCCGTAGACCTGGCGCCCCGCCAGATACGTCGCACGCACGTCGAGATCGGCGATCTGCTCGGGCGGCACCGTGCGGGGATCTGCCGACAGCACCACCAGGTCCGCGTACTTGCCGACCTCCAGCGAGCCGACCACGTCGTCGGCGAACAGCTGCCAGGCCGCATCGATGGTCTGGGCGCGGATCGCCTGCTCGACCGTCAGCCGCTCCTCGGGCCCCAGCACCCGACCGCTCGGCGCCGTCCGGGTCACGGCCACGCTGATGTTGCGCAGCGGCTCCTCCGGTGTGACCGGCGGGTCGTTGTGCAACGAGATGCGCATCCCGGTGGCCACCGCGGATCCCGCCGGCATCCAACGTGATCCGCGTTCCTCGCCGAACAGTCCGTCGACGATGACGTCGCCCCAGTAGTGGATCTGGTCGACGAAGATGCTGCAGGTGACCCCGAGGTCGGCGGCACGCTGCAGCTGCTCGTTACGGATGGCGCCGACGTGCTCGAGCCGCAGCCGATGATCATCACGCGGATTGCTGCGCAGTGCCTCTTCGTAGACGTCGAGGATGGTGTCGACGCCGGCGTCGCCCTGCACATGGCAGGCCATCTGCCAGCCCCGCGGGTAGTACGCGCCCACGATCTCGCGAAGTTGGTCGGCGGTGTAATTGGCGCAGCCGCACGAACCCGGCTGCACGCCGATCGTCCGGGTGGCCTCGGTGTCCAGGTAGGGAAACGACAGCGCGATGTTGCCGATCCACGGCGACCCGTCGACCCAGATCTTGATGCCGACCTGGCGCAGCATGTCGTCGCCCTGGCCGGGTGTGGCGGTCGTGGCCATCTGCGGATTGGAGACCTCATAGGTGCGCAGCCGGACCGTGAGCTCATCGCGCAGGCCCTCGACCAGCGGCCCGAAGTTCGGGTCGAACGCCATCTCCGAACAGGTGGTCAGCCCGGCCCGGTTCAGCCGGGCGCACTCGTCGAGCAGCATCGCCGGGTAGCTATCGGCCTGGATGGCCGCGCCCAGCAGCGGGAACACCGCGGCGATCTCCTCGGCGGTGCCGTCGAGGTTCCCGTTGGCGTCGCGCCCGTACTTGGCGCCCTTGGGGTCCGGGGTGTCGCGGGTCAGCCCGTTGAGCTGCGCGGCGTGCGAATTGAAGAAGGCCTTGTGCCCGGAGTTGTGGATGATCACCAGCGGGTTGTCCGGCGCGATGTCGTCGAGCCAGGCCAATGTCGGTTCGGGCAGGCCGGACTGCAGCAGCGCGTCCCAGCCGTTCAGGTAGGCGCCCGCCGATCCGCGCTGGGCGACCTCGCGGCGGATTGCCGCGACGACGTCGTCGGGGCCGGGGACGGTGACCGGGCGAATGTCGACGATGCGGTCCGACAGCGCGACGGCCTCCATCAGCGGATGGCCGTGTGCCTCGATGAATCCCGGCATGACGCAGCCGTCGCCGATGTCAATGGTTTGGGTGTCGGCGCCGACGAAGCCGGCGACATCCGATCGGCTGCCGACGGCGATGATCCGCCCGTCGGCGATGGCGAGCGCCTCGGCGGTGGGCCGTGCGTCGTCGACGGTCAATACGGTTCCGGTGATGACTAATTCAGCGACGGGGTCTGCATTGGCCATGGGCAGAAAGCCTAGTGCTGCGGCCGCCGTTCGAGGGGGTAGCAGACAAGAATTGCAACACGTTCTAGTCTGGCCACATGAGTGACGATCTGTTGCGCCATCCGACCCACAACGGCCACTTGCTGGTGGGCGCGCTCAAGCGCCACAAGGACCGCCCGGTGCTGTTCCTCGGCGACACCACGCTGACCGGTGGCCAAATGGCCGAGCGGATCAGCCAGTACACCCAGGCGTTCGAGGCGCTGGGCGCCGGCACCGGCGTGACCGTGGGCCTCCTGTCGCTGAACCGGCCCGAGGTGCTGATGATCCTCGGCGCCAGCCAGACCCAGGGCTATCGACGCACCGCCCTGCATCCGCTGGGGTCGCTGGATGACCACGCCTACGTACTCTCCGACTGCGGGGCCAGCTCGCTGATCGTTGACCCCAACCCGATGTTCGTCGAGCGCGCGCTGGGGCTGCTGGAGAAGGTGGACTCGCTCAAGCAGATCCTCACGATCGGCCCGGTGCCCGAGGCACTGAAGGGCGTGGCGGTCGACCTGTCGGAAGAGGCGGCCAAATACCAGCCCAAGCCATTGGTGGTCGCCGAGCTGGCACCGGACCACATCGGGGGCATGGCCTACACCGGCGGGACCACCGGCAAGCCCAAGGGCGTCATGGGTACCACCGGGAACATCGCCGCCATGACCCAGATCCAGCTCTCGGAGTGGGAGTGGCCCGAGCACCCGCGGTTTCTGATGTGCACTCCGCTGTCGCACGCCGGTGCGGCGTTCTTCACGCCCACGGTGGTCAAGGGCGGCGAGATGGTGGTGCTGAGCAAGTTCGATCCCGCCGAAGTGCTGAAAACCATTGAGGAGCAGAAGATTACGGCAACCATGCTGGTGCCGTCGATGCTGTACGCGCTGATGGACCACCCGGATTCACACACCCGGGACCTGTCGTCGCTGGAGACCGTCTACTACGGCGCCTCGGCGATGAACCCGGTGCGGCTGGCCGAGGCGATCCGGCGATTCGGCCCGATCTTCGCCCAGTACTACGGCCAGTCCGAGGCGCCGATGGCGATCACGTACCTGGCCAAGGCAGACCACGACGAGAAGCGGCTCACCTCGTGCGGGCGCCCGACGCTGTTCGCCCGAGTGGCGCTGCTGGGCGAGGACGGCAAGCCGGTGCCCGACGGCGAGCCCGGCGAAATCTGCGTCAGCGGACCGCTGCTGGCGGGCGGCTACTGGAATCTGCCCGAGGCGACGGCCGAGACGTTCAAGGACGGCTGGCTGCACACCGGCGACATGGCGCGCGAGGACGAGGACGGCTTCTACTTCATCGTCGACCGGGTCAAGGACATGATCGTCACCGGCGGCTTCAACGTCTTCCCCCGCGAGGTCGAGGACGTTATCGCCGAGCACGCGGCGGTCGCGCAGGTGTGCGTGGTCGGCACGCCGGACGACAAGTGGGGGGAGGCCGTGACCGCGGTGGTGGTGCTGCGGTCCGACGCACCGACCGACGACGCCGCGATCGAGGCGATGACCGCCGAGATCCAGGCCGCGGTCAAGGACCGCAAGGGTTCGGTGCAGTCGCCCAAGCGGATCGAGATCGTCGACGCGCTGCCGTTGACCGGGCTGGGCAAGCCGGACAAGAAGGCCGTCCGGGCGCGGTTCTGGGAAGGCGCCGGCCGCGCCGTGGGCTGAGTCTCGGCGCCCAGCGCCCGGCCAGCCGGGCACTCGCGTCCCCGCGCTCGGCTGGCCGGGCGTTCGGCGGGTTGATCGGGCGATCCCCGCGACCAGCTGGCCGAGCAGGCGTTCGTCGTTACTCGATATCGGTGCGGAGTTCCCAGGGCTGCATGCCGAGTGCATCTGCAAGGTGCCTCTGCACCTGGACGCCGGACGGCAGCGGGCGCCAAAATATGGTCACCTCGGCGATCTTGCCGTCCGCGTCGAGCAGGATGTAGTCCATGCCGTTGACCACGGTGTCTTCGATCTGCAGCCGAAAGTGCGCGGCGTGGTGCGTCTCGCCGCTGAGGACTTCCGTATAGGTGAGGTCGGCCGCCACCGCGCCGACCCCTCGCATGGCTTCCAGGACTGCCTCGCGGCCAGTGGTTGGATCGTCGCCGAGCGGGCTGTACAGCACCACGTCCTCGGCGAGGATGCCGGAAAGACCGTCTTTGTCTGCGCCGCCGTGCATGCAGTCGACGAAGGATTCCACGGTGTCGCGGTGCGGGGCGAAGGTGGTCATGGCTACTCCTTGTGTGCTTCTACTTTGTTGCGTGTGAGACCCGGTCGGTGCGCTCCACCGGCTCGAGTCGGTGTGCCAGGTCATCAAGGTGAGATGAGGATCACCGGAAATCGGAAGGCCGGTCCGGTGCGACGACGTCTTTGTCGGCGTACGTCCCGGTGTCTGGCACTCAGATCACTGTGGTGCCGCCGTCGACCACCAGCTCCATGCCATTGACATAGCTCGAGTCGTCGGAGGCGAGGAACAACGCGGCCGACGCGATCTCCTCTGGGCGGCCCATCTCTCGCCGCGGGATCACCGACTCGAACTGCGCCTTCATCTCCTCGTCCATCACCTCTTCCAGCATCGGTGAGGCGACCTGGCCCGGGGTCAGCACGTTCACCCGAATCTTCCTGTCCCTCAACTCCGACACCCACACCCGTGCGTAGGCGGGCAGCACGGCCTTGCTTCCCGCATACACACTCCAATTGGGGTAGCCCCGCAGCGAGGCGTTTGACCCGGTCATGAAGATCGAACCGCCATCGTTGAACAGCGGGAGCGCCTTCTGCACCGTGAACAGCGTGCCGCGCGCGTTCAACCAGAAGGCGTCATGGAAGTCCTCCTCGGTGATCTCACCGAGCTTGTTCTGCTTGCCCACCCCGGCGCTCGCCCACAACACGTCGATCGCGCCCTTTTCCTGCTTGACCTTGTCGAACAAACGGTCCAGATCGCCGAGGTCGGCCGAATCGCCCTGCACGCCAGTCACGTTCCGCCCGATCTGTTCGACGGCTTCTTCCAGCGCGTCCTTCCGTCGGCCCGTGATGAAGACGTGAGCTCCTTCGTCAACGAACAACTTGGCACCGGCCAGCGCCATACCACTTGTCGCGCCGGTGATCACCGCGACCTTGCCATCGAGCTTTCTCACGATCACTCCATTCATTCGAAGGTGCAGATGTTATGTACACCGATCTGTGTGCTTACCGTATCGGACGGTTATGCGGAATGCAAGCTATGCACACCGATCTGTACCCAGCAGGGCTACGCTGGGTGTATGACGGAATTAGAGAAGGGGCCGCGAGGCCTGCGCCGCGGCAGGGGCGCACGAGAGCGCATCCTCGGCGCTTCACAACAACTGTTCCGCGATCAAGGCATCAACCGCACCGGCCTGGACCAGCTCTGCGCGGTGGCCCAGGTGTCCAAGCGCACGTTCTACCAGCACTTCACCGGCAAGGATGAGCTGATCGCCGAACACCTACGCCGATTCGATCCCGACATCCTGCCCGAAGTGTTCGACCGCACCGACCTCACACCCCGCGAACGGCTCCTCGCCGCCTTCGACATTCACGCGCCCCTGTGCCCGTTCATCGCGGCGGCCGTCGAAATCCACGACCCGAGCCACCCCGCACGCCTACGCGCCCGCGACTACAAGAACGCTTTTGCCGCGCGGCTCACCGAAACCGCCCGCGAGGCCGGCGCCACCAACCCCGAACAACTCGGCGAACAACTGGCGCTGCTCTTGGATGGCGCGTCGGCCCGCAACCGAGTCCTCAGCACCGAAACCTTCGCCACCGCCGCCGCCATCGCAGCCGTCCTCGTCGACAACGCCATCCCAAGGGCAGCGGTACCACCCCGCGCAGGCGGGAACCTGTCAACAGGGACGGGGACGCGTGCCGGATCCGGCGGCGAGCTCAGCCGAAGTTGACGATCGCCAGCCGGAACGCAAGCTACAGATGAATCAGTCTCCTCGTGTCCGGTTCCGCAGCTTGGCGGAGCACTCCGTGTGCGGTGGCTTCGCCACTTCATCCCGTCGGCGCGGAGGGTTCCTTGACCGCCTCTACGCAGACGGTGATCTCGACAGTGTCCCCGACCAGCGGGCCGCCTCCGGTTAGCACGGGAGTGTCGGTCAGGACGCCGAAATCACTACGCTTCAGCTTGATCACACCTTCGAACCCGGCCACTTCACCGCGACCCATGCCAGGGCTCACGCCGAGAAACGAGAACTCCAGTGGTATGCGTTTGGTGGTTCCGCGCAGGGTGAAATCAGCCACGAGCACCCAGTCGTCCTTCCCGGTGCCGTGCATGTCGACCGAGACGAGGGTGGCAGTGGGGAACTCGTCGGCCCCGAAGATGGCGGGTGCCCGTAGGTGCTCGTCGCGGTCCGGGTTGCCGGTATTCACCGACCCGACCGCTACCGTGACCGCAACGCTCGGAGTTCCGTTCTCCGGCACCGTGATCGCACCGGAGAAGTCGCCGAACCGGCCACGTACCCTACCCACCACCAGGTGGCGGACCGAGAACGTGATGGAAGAGTGGACGGGGTCGATCGTCCACGTACCGGGGGTGAGATTTCGCCCGGCAGTCGAGTCCACCTGGATGCTCTTTTCGAGCTCGGTCGGTAATTCGTAGAGATTGCGCAAGACCAGGGCGTTGCGGGCTTGGATGAGTACGCCACCCTCGTCGATACGTCCGAGTTCGATCGGGGCGAAGCCGAGATCGGTGCACAGCCCGGCTACTACCGCGCTCGCCGCGGAGTCGTTGCTGGACACGAAGACTACGCGTCTCCCGAACTCGAACGGGCGCTTCTCGGCGAGCTGCCTAGCAGCGGTTTGGTTGAACGACTTGACCACCGCGGCGCCGGGGAAGGCCTCGGCGTTGAAATCAGTCGACAGCTGGCCGCCCAGGATTTCCTCGGAGTTGGGCACCAGAAACGCGTTCGCCGTGTCGACGACGATCTTGCCGGACCATTCTGCGCGGCGCCGACCCAACTCGCGGACCTGCAAGAACGGTATGGCCAGGATGATCACGTCCGCATCCAGGGCTGTGTCGAGGGTGACCGGCGAGATCGAGGCGGACAGTTCGGTGACGTCGATCGTCTCCGGACCTCGCGTGTTAGCGAAGAGTGCCGGGACGTGGTGGTCGGAGAACCGTTGCGCCAGAAGCGCGCCGATGCTGCCGGTGCCCACGACGGCGTACTGCAGAGCGCTGGTCATCGCACGACCTCCGAGGTCCGAGCGGCCGCGATAAAGACCGCCATTGCCAGGAACACGGCGTTCACGGGCCACTGCTTGTACTCCGCGCGTCGACCCTGGAACACCGCCGCGCCCACCTGCAGCAGCGCGAGGCCCACAGCTGCGGCGGGCGTCAGGATGGGCGCGATGCCGGTGAGCCACGGGAGGATAAGACCGAGAGCGCCGGCCACCTCGACGCCGCCGATGAGTTTGAGCGACGTCGCGGACAACGCCTCGGCGGCGGCAGCCATGGAGGGGTTGTTCGCCAGGCGCTCCTTCGGCGTCAACAGTTTCGTGCCACCGGCGAAAAGATATGCGGCGGCGAGTAATCCGGACGCGATCCACACCGCGATGTTCACGCGTGCTCCTTGAAGACGTGTGTGTGCGAACAGGGGCGACGGCCCGACCGGTCGCACCCGCGAGCGACGGCGCTGGCCATGTTCCCGGTGCCGATGATGCTGACGTTGCTCATGAAATGTCCTGTCTTGGTTGATGTTCGAAAAGTTTGACTCCTCCACCTTGAGCCCGCCTGAGTGCCGTGTCAGCAAAGCGGGGAGGCGTGGAGGCTTTTGGAAATCGACCGAACCGGCGGAGCCCTCGTGAAGGAGGGCACGGCCTCGGTTGTTACTCCCCATTTGTGCGCAGTTCCCAGGGCTGCATGCCGATCGCATCCGCAAGGTTGCGCTGCAGCGCGACGCCGGCCGGCAGCGTGCGGTAAAAGATGCTCACCTCGGCGATCTTGTCGTCCTCGTCGAGCAGGACGAAGAAGATTCCGTTGACCGCGGCGTCTCCGACTTGCAGCCGGAAGTGCGCGGCGTGGTGCGTCTCGCCGCTGAGGACCTCCAGATAGGTGTCGTCGGACGACAGTCCGTTAACGGTCTTTATTGTTTCGACAGCGGCCTTACGGCCGACGACTGGCTCATCGCCGAACGGGCCGTACAGCCGCACATTCTCGGCGAGCAAAACTGTGAGGGTGTCTTTGTCTGCGCCGCCGTTGATGCAGTCGACGAAAGACTCCAAGGTGTCGCGGTGCGGGGCGAACGTGGTCATCGTTACTCCTCGTAGCGGGTGAGACTCGGTCGGCGCGCTTAGGCCGTCAGCCGGCCGGGAAGTAATTGCCGTTGTCCAAATCGGCGAACAGGCCGGGCTGAGCGGGTTCCCAGCCCAGCGTCTGGCGCGTGATAAGGCTGGTCGCCGGGAAGGACCCCGTGACCAAATTCGTAAGGGGCCCAAAGTATCCCGGCAGCATCAGAACGTCCACGGGAACGCTCACGGCGGGTAAGTCCAGATGGCTGCCAATGGCCTCGGCGATCTCACGGAACGGGATGCCCCCTTCCGCAATCGCGTGCCAATATTTGCCGGCCGGACCCTTCTCCAGCGCCAAACGGAACACGGAGGCGACATCGCGAATGTGCACGGCGCACCACAGGTTCGCGCCCTCTCCGGGGTAACCGGCGACGCCCTTCTCCTTCGCGGTCCCGATCAGCCCTGGGAGGAACCCGGCACTGTCGGTCGTGCTGTGCGCGATGAGCGGAAGCCGCACGATCGAAGACCGCACTCCCTGCTCGGCGAGACCGACTACGGCGCGTTCCACGACGTTCCGAACCCGCAGGGTGCCCTTGTACTCATCGCCGCTGGGCAGGGCCGGGTCCTCCTCGGTGGCCGGTCGGCCCAGGACCCCGGCCGAGCCTATGCTGCCGGCCGCGACCAGCGGCTTTCCGGTCCCCGCCAGTGCCTCGCCGTACGCGAGCATGATCGGGAGCTCCGCATCGGCCACGGCGTCCATTCCGCCGGAAGGAAGCAAGTCTTGCCTGTGTGCGACGTGGATGACGCCGTCGGAGTCCGCGGCCGCCTCCTTGAGCCCGTCGAGATCCTCGAGGCTGCCGCGACGCACCTTCGCCCCGACCGCGGACAGGGCCGCTGCGGACATCTCCGACCGGGCCAGACCGGTGACCTCGTGTCCGGCGGCTATGAGCTCGGGGACGATGTACGAACCGGCATGGCCGGTCCCTCCGGTAACGAAAACACGCATGTGGCTTTCCTTCTGACGGTAGGTGGAGTGGGTGTTCTTCTCGTGCCGCAGAACGACTGGCGTCATGGAGCGCAAGAAGTGGTGGTGCTGGTGCGCTCAGCTGAGAATGTTGACGCCGAGGCAGAAGTTGGTGTGCTTGACGGAATGGGTCATGAGGCCCATCTCCAAGAGGCCCGCGCCCTCCAGCCAGTGCGCCATGCTCAGGTCGCCGGTGTCCAGCGGGCGCAGTCCGAGGCTCGTGATGAACGCTGACACGCTCGCTTTGGCCTGCGCGTCATCGCCGGCCATGAACACGTCCAGCGGGCCGCCTGCAGCCAGGACGTCGCGGAAGAGGGTGTTGAACGCCTTGACGACATGGGCGCTTTCGGTTGCGGCCTTCGCGATCTCCTGCGCGCCGGAACTGCCGTCGGGGGTGACAAGGCCCTTGGCGTCGGGGGAGAAGGTGTTGGTGATGTCGACGATGATCTTTCCGGCCAGCGCGTCCCCGTACTGACTGACGACCGGCACGGCGCTGTCGAACAGGACGGCGAGGATGACGATCTCGCCGGCAGGGGCGGCGCCCCACGTTCCGACCGTGGCGCCGTTGCCGATCTCCTTGGCCAGGGCTGCGGCCTTGGCTGGATCGCGAGAAATGACTTCGACGGCGTTGCCGCCCTTGACGGCCAGGGCGCCGATGGCACTGGCCATGTTCCCCGAGCCGATGATGCTGACGGTGCTCATGACGTACTCCCGTCTTGATTGACGATCGAAAAGGTTGACTACTCAACCATATGTAGAAATGGGTGATGCGTCAACCAATCGGGGTAGCATGGGCTGATGGAACCGACCTGGCTGAGCCCTCGTGAAGACCGCGCCTGGCGGGCCTTCCAGCACGCGCATCATCAGCTCGGCGCGCACCTGAACCGCGGCCTGCAGGAGTCGGGCTTGTCGGGGGCCGACTACCAGGTCCTGGCGGTGCTCTCGGAGCACGACGGGGACCGCATGCCCGCGCGCCAACTGTGCAATGCGCTGGGCTGGGAGAAGAGCCGTGTCTCCCACCAGGTGCGGCGCATGCAGAACGACGGGCTGATCTGTCGCGAGCCCAACCCCGACGACGCCCGCAGCACCATGGTCTGCCTGCTGCCGGCTGGCCGCGCCGCCGTTGAGAAGGCGGCGCCGCGGCACGTGGAGGACGTCCGCCGGAACTTCATCGACCTGCTTACCCCGGCCGAGCTCGAAATGCTCGCCGCCCTCAACGAACGAGTCCTGCGCCACCTGGCCAAAGACGACGACTCCCCCGCCTAAGACGAGCCCTCATAGCCTTCATCGGCCGTGAGGTGTTGACCTTCATGCTGGCTTGAAAGCTGGCTTCACGCTCGGCAGGGAGGCGGGGCTAGCACGCGATCCCTGCGACCAGCAGGTCGAGCATGCGGCCCCGCTGCTCCGGCGAACTGCTGGCCAGAAAGATGCCGATCAGACTGGACACCACATCGTCGGCCTGCACGTCGGCGCGCAGGGTCGCGTCGTCGGCACCGGCCCGCAACAGCATCTCGACGGCACCCACAATGCTGTCGCGAGTCTGACTGGGCTCCATGGCGCCGGAGTCGAAGATCGCGTGCAACGACTCGGCCATCCCGCGCTTGGCGGCCACGAAGCCGGCGTAGCGGTCCATCCAGCGCCGCAGGGCTGTCTTCGGCGGATGCCGCTTGAGCAGCTGCTCGGCCGCCGCCGCGACCTCGGCGAGCTCCGCCCGGTAGATCGTCTCGACGAGGGCCTCGCGGTTGGGAAAGTGGCGGTACAGCGTGCCGATCCCGACGCCCGCGTCGCGGGCAATCGACTCGAGCGAAACCGGCCGCCCTTCCGCGGTGGCGAATGCGGCGGTGGCCACCTCAAGCAGTCTTTCGCGATTGCGGCGCGCATCAGACCGTTCAGCCAAAGCGGAGGTTCCTCCGTTTCTGCTACGTTGAGAGAAGCGGAGGGACCTCCGCATTTCTCCAGTCTGGCACAAGGGAGCACCATGACGGACAAACCACAGCCCGGCGGTACCAGTGATATCGGCACGTTCACGGTGAGCCGCGTCGGCTACGGCGCCATGCAACTGTTCGAGGCCGCGTCTGTCGAGGACGCGGCCGCCGTGCTGCGTCGCGCCGTCGAACTCGGCGTCAACCACATCGACACCGCGTCGTTCTATGGCCCCGGCGAGGTGAACCGCCGGATCCGCACGGCACTCGCTCCCTACCCCGACGACCTCGTCATCGTCAGCAAGGTCGGCGCGCGATACACGGGCGAAGATCCGATACCCCTGACCGCCGCGCAGAAGCCCGCCGAGCTGCGTGCCGCCGTCGAGGACGACCTGCGCGAGCTCGGCCTGGACCGCATCCCGGTGGTCAATTTGCGGCGCATGGATCTCGGCCCCGGTGTGGGTGCCGAGGGCGACCAGATCGTCGACCTCGACGACCAGCTGGCCGAGATGATCGCGCTGCGCGATGAGGGCAAGGTCGGCGAGATCGGGATCAGCAGTGTGCCGCTCGAGGTGCTGCAGAGCGCATTGCCGGCGGGCATTGTGTGCGTGCAAAACGCTTACAGCCTGCTCGACCGCTCCCAAGAAGAGATGGTCGACGTCTGCGTGGACGAGGACATCGCGTGGGTGCCCTACTTCCCGCTCGGGTCGGCGTTCCCGGGCTTCCCCAAGGCCACCGGCAACCCCGTGGTGGTCGACATCGCCGGCGAACTCGGCGCCACACCGGCCCAGGTCGGGTTGGCCTGGTTGCTCGCTCACGCGCCGAACGTGTTGCTGATCCCGGGAACAAAGTCGGTCGCGCACCTCGAGGAGAACATCGGCGCGGGGGACGTCACGCTGAGCGCCGAGGCGATCGCCCGGTTGGACGCCGTCACCACCCCGGGGGCAGACCCGTGGGCGCTCGGTGTCGAACCCTTCCTGGAGGCGCCGCAGACCTGACTACTGTGACAAGCATGGCTGAACGGATCACGCCGCCCTGGTGGCTGAAACCGGCGAACAAAGTTTTCATCCAGATGTCGCGGCTGGGAATGAGTTTCGGCGGCGAGAGCCCCGTCGTGCTGACGGTGCCGGGACGCAAATCGGGACGCGAGCGCTCCACGCCGGTGACGCCGATGACCGTCGACGGCAAACAGTACGTCGTCGCCGGCTTTCCGGGCGCCGACTGGGTGGCCAACGCGCGGGCCGCCGGGCTGGCAACCGTGGCACGCGGTCGCCACACCCAGCGGGTGCGGATGGTGGAGTTGTCCGCGGCCGACGCGCGACCGATTCTGCGGGTGTTCCCTCAAGAGGTGCCCACCGGTGTGGGATTCATGAAGCGGGCCGGCCTGGTCACCGAAGGCCGTCCCGACGAGTTCGAGGCGCTGGCCGGCCGTTGCGCCGTGTTCCGTCTTGACCCGGCATAGGAGTTGAACAGCCTTGAGTGACAACCCATTTGATGCGCAAGCGTGGCGCCCCGTGGACGGCTTCGGCGATCTGACCGACATCACCTACCACCGCCACGTCGACGACGCCACGGTGCGGGTGGCCTTCAACCGTCCCGAGGTGCGCAACGCGTTTCGGCCGCACACCGTCGACGAGCTGTACCAGGTGCTCGACCATGCCCGGATGTCCCCCGACGTGGGCGTGGTGCTGCTGACCGGCAACGGCCCTTCGCCGAAGGATGGCGGCTGGGCGTTTTGCTCCGGCGGCGATCAGCGCATCCGCGGGCGCTCGGGCTATCAATACGCCTCCGGCGAGACCGCCGACACCGTCGACGCCGCCCGCGCCGGGCGGCTGCACATCCTCGAAGTGCAGCGGCTGATCCGGTTCATGCCCAAGGTGGTCATCTGCCTGGTCAACGGCTGGGCCGCCGGCGGCGGGCACAGCCTGCACGTGGTCTGCGACCTCACCCTGGCCAGCCGCGAGCACGCCCGCTTCAAGCAGACCGACGCCGACGTCGGCAGCTTCGACGGCGGCTACGGCAGCGCGTACCTGGCCCGTCAGGTCGGCCAGAAGTTCGCCCGCGAGGTCTTCTTCCTGGGGCGCCCCTACAGCGCCGAGCAGATGCACCACATGGGCGCGGTCAACGAGGTCGTCGAGCACGCCGAGCTGGAGCAGGTCGGTATCCAGTGGGCCGCCGAGATCAACGCCAAATCCCCTCAGGCGCAACGGATGCTCAAGTTCGCATTCAACCTGCTCGACGACGGCCTGGTGGGCCAGCAGCTGTTCGCCGGGGAGGCCACCCGGCTGGCCTACATGACCGACGAGGCGGTCGAGGGCCGCGACGCCTTCCTGGAGAAGCGCGCCCCGGACTGGAGCCCGTTCCCGCGCTATTTCTGAGCGGCCGGGGCCGCCGCCTAGACTGCGGGCCTGTGAGCAAGAGTCCGCTTCGCCGGTTCGCCGACCAGATAGTGCTGGCCAGCATGCGGCCGCCCATGTCACCGCAAGTGCTGGTCAACCGCCCCGCGATGAAGCCGATCGACCTGGACGGGAAGCGGATCCTGCTGACCGGGGCATCGTCGGGCATCGGCGAAGCCGGCGCCGAACAGTTAGCCCAGCACGGCGCCACCGTGGTGGTCGTCGCCCGCCGCCAGGACCGCCTCGACGCGCTGGTGGACCGGATCACCGCCGCGGGCGGCACGGCGCTGTCGATCCCGTGCGACGTCTCGGACATGGACGCCGTGGACGCGTTGGTCGCCGACGTCGAAAAGCGTCTCGGCGGGGTCGACATCTTGATCAACAACGCCGGCCGGTCCATCCGGCGGCCGTTGGCCGAGTCGCTGGAGCGCTGGCACGACGTCGAGCGGACCATCGTGCTCAATTACTACGCGCCGCTGCGGCTGATCCGCGGGCTCGCGCCGGGAATGCTGGATCGCGGCGACGGCCACATCATCAATGTCTCGACCTGGGGAGTGCTGTCGGAGGCTTCACCATTGTTCGCGCCCTACAACGCATCCAAGGCCGCGCTGTCAGCAGTGAGCCGCGTCGCCGAAACCGAGTGGGGTCGACGCGGTGTGCATTCGACGACGCTGTACTACCCGCTGGTGGCCACTGAAATGATCGCGCCGACAAAGGCCTACGACGGGTTACCGGCACTGACATCGGAAGAAGCCGCCGAGTGGATGGTCACCGCCGCCCGCACGCGGCCGGTGCGAATCGCCCCGCGGATGGCGATCGCGGCCAGGGCGCTGGACACCGTCGGGCCCCGCTGGGTGAACACCCTCATGCAACGCCAGAACCTGCAACCCAACCGCGAAGGCGATAGCTGAGGCCGCAGGCGAGTGTTACGGTCGCGACGAGCCCTACCTTCGGGAGGTTGCCATGTCCGATCTGTGGACCACCATCGCGAAAGAGCGCGGCGCGCTCGCCGATGATCTCGCCGGCCTGACGCCGCCGCAATGGGATACGCCGTCGCTGTGCCCGGATTGGACGGTCCGCGACTTGGTCGCGCATCTGTCGGCGACGGCCTCACTGAACCCGGCCACCTTCCTGCTGAGCATCGCCAAAGCCGGCTTCAACTTCGATCGGTTCGCCAACGAGCAGATCGGTAAGCACCGCGGCCCCGATCCGGCCGCCACCCTGAGCGAGTTCCGCGGACGGCAGAACTCCACCTCGGCACCGCCGGGCCCCAAAGCCTCCTGGCTCGGTGAGGTGGTGATCCACGGCGCCGACATCCGCCGCCCGCTGGGCATCCCGCACACCTACGACGTGGGCACCGTTCGTCAGGTACTCGACTTCTACAAGGGCTCCAACATGCTCATCGGCGCCAAGAAACGCATCGCCGGGCTGACCCTGCACGCCACCGACGACGACTGGCAGCACGGACAGGGCCCCGCGGTCCAGGGGCCGTTGCTGTCGCTGTTGCTCGCCATGACCGGGCGGGCCAGCGCGTGCGACGACCTCGCCGGCCCGGGCGCGGCCACGCTGCAAAGCCGATGCGTCGGGGCGGCCCGATAGCGACGTGATAGACACGACGCTATGGAGATCCTGGCTAGCCGGATGCTGCTCCGGCCGGCCGACTATCAGCGGTCGTTGAGCTTCTACCGCGACGAGATCGGGCTGGCTACCTTCCGCGAGTATGGTGCCGGCACAGTGTTTTTCACCGGCCAGGGGCTACTGGAGCTCGCCGGTTACGGCTCCCCCGACCATTCCCGGGGACCCTTCCCGGGCGCACTGTGGCTACAGGTCCGCGACATCGAGGCAACCCAGGCCGAGCTGATCGGTCGCGGGGTGCCGATTGCCCGCGAGGCGCGGCGTGAACCGTGGGGGCTGAAGGAGATGCACGTAACCGATCCCGATGGGATTACGCTGATCTTCGTCGAGGTCCCGGGTGACCACCCGTTGCGCCGAGACACCCGAGGTGAACAACAGGGAAAGTCCGGTTAACTGACAGGTAACATCTGGCGACGAGTCAATATTTACTTGAGTTTCGCCGGTGCCAGCATTCGACAATTTAATTCCCCAACCACCAGAATCAGGCGCTGTGGACATACAACTGTTCCTCTTGATCATTGTCGTAGTCACGGCATTAGCCTTCGATTTCACCAACGGTTTCCATGACACCGCGAATGCAATGGCGACCTCCATCGCCAGTGGCGCGCTGAAGCCCAAGACGGCCGTCGCGCTGTCCGCGGTTCTCAACCTGGTGGGGGCCTTCCTGTCCACCACCGTCGCGGCGACGATCGCCAAAGGCCTGATCGATTCGAGCGTCGTCACACTGGAATTGGTCTTCGCCGGCCTGGTCGGCGGCGTCGTTTGGAACCTGCTGACCTGGCTCCTCGGTATCCCCTCGAGCTCCTCACACGCACTGATCGGCGGCATCGTCGGTGCCACGATTGCTGCCGTCGGCGCGCACGGGGTGATCTGGAAGGGCGTGATGTCCAAGGCGATCATCCCGGCCGTCGTGTCGGTGTTCCTGGCCATCCTGGTCGGGGCGCTCGCGACCTGGTTGGTCTACCGGATCACCCGGGGCCTGCAGAAGGAGCGCACCGAGGCCGGCTTCCGGCGCGGCCAGATCGGTTCCGCGTCGCTGGTTTCGCTGGCGCACGGCACCAACGACGCCCAGAAGACGATGGGCATCATCTTCCTGGCGCTGATGTCTTACGGGTCGGTCAGCAAGAGCGCCGCGGTCCCGCCACTGTGGGTCATCGTGGCTTGCGCCCTGGCGATGGCGACGGGTACCTACCTGGGCGGCTGGCGCATCATCCGCACCCTGGGCAAGGGACTCGTCGAGATCCAGTCGCCCCAGGGAATGGCCGCCGAATCCTCTTCGGCCGCAGTCATTCTGCTCTCCGCACACTTCGGCTACGCGCTGTCGACCACCCAGGTCTGCACCGGTTCGGTGATGGGCAGCGGGCTGGGCAAGCCCGGCGGTGAGGTCCGCTGGGGCGTCGCCGGGCGAATGGCCGTCGCGTGGCTGGTGACGCTTCCGCTGGCCGGTTTGGTCGGGGCCGTCACCTACTGGATCGTCCACTACATCGGCGGCTACCCCGGCGCCGTCGTCGGCTTCGCGCTGCTGGTCGCGGTGTCGACCGTGATCTACCTGCGGTCGCGCAAGACCAAGGTCGACCACACCAACGTCAACGCCGAGTGGGAAGGCGACCTGACCGCCGGACTGGACTCGGACAGCCAAAAGCCACCGAGCGATCAGGGTCCTCGGGTGGGCGACGACACGGTCAGTGCGGGGAGCGCTTCATGAGTCACTTCGGCGATTGGTTCAACTACGAGGCGACGCTGAAGATTCTGCTCTTCAGCATGCTGGCCGGCGCCTTCCTGCCGGGGCTGTTCGCCGTCGGAATCCGGCTGCAGGCTCTCGGCGCCGGAGGAGTTGGCGCTGACGGCGCCACGGCGCAGCGGAATCCGGTGTTATCCGGCCTGGCGTGGCTGATTTACGCGCTGGTCGTCACGGTGATCGTCATCGGGGTGCTGTACATCGCCCGCGATTTCATTGCGCACCACACGGGGTATCCCTTCCTAGGCGCCAAGATTAAGTAGCATCGAATCGTCGTCCACCGAACTACCGAGCCCCCCGGGCGGAGTTGATCGAATGAACCGATTCCTTACCTCGGTTGTCTCGTGGTTACGCGCGGGCTATCCGGAAGGAATTCCACCGACCGATACGTTCGCCCTGCTGGCCCTGCTGGCCAACCGATTGTCGAACGACGAGGTCAAGCTCGTGGCCAACGAGCTGATGATGCGCGGCGATTTCGACAAGATCGACATCGGCGTGATGATCAGCAAGCTCACCGACGAGCTGCCCTCCGAGGAGGACGTCGAGCGGGTACGCGCCCGGTTGCAGGCCCAGGGCTGGCCACTGGACGACCCGCACGACGATGAGTACGACGAGCTCGATGGCGGAGCCCACGCATAGCTGTTCTGCGTGGACTCACCGTCTCCCCCGGCTCCTCGGCCTCAGTGCTGCTACCCGCCCTGGAGCGGGTGCTGGCCGGTCGTGACCCGGCTTTCGTTGCGGCACCACCGGATTCCGCGGCCGAGCTGCAGGCCTTGCGCGTAGGCGAGGCCATCGACGACGACATTGCCCTGGTGGCAACGACTTCGGGTACCACCGGTGCACCCAAGGGCGCCATGCTCACTGCCGCGGCCCTGGCCGCCAGCGCGGCCGCCACCCACGACCGTCTCGGCGGACCGGGCGGCTGGCTGCTGGCGTTGCCGCCGTATCACATCGCCGGAATCCAAGTGCTGGTGCGCAGCGTGCTCGCCGGTTCGGACCCCGTCGAGCTGAACGTCTCCTCCGGGTTCGACCCCGGCGAATTGCCGCGCGCGGTAGGCAAATTGGGGCCCGGACGGCGGTACACGTCGCTGGTTGCCGCCCAACTGGCCAAGGCGCTCGGTGATCCGGCGGCCGCGGCTGCGCTCGCCGAATTGGATGCCGTATTGCTCGGCGGCGGGCCGGCTCCGCACCCGGTGCTCGACGCCGCGGCGGCCGCAGGGATCGCGGTGGTCCGCACCTACGGCATGAGCGAGACCGCCGGGGGCTGCGTCTACGACGGTGTCGCGCTGGACGGTGTGCAGTTGCGGCTGCAGGCCGACAGCCGCATCGTGATCGGCGGCGCCACGGTGGCCAAGGGCTATCGCAACCCGGTTGATCCCGACCCGTTCGCCGAGCTCGGCTGGTTTCGCACCGACGACCTGGGCGCCGTCGACGAGTCCGGCGTGTTGACCGTGTTGGGCCGCGCCGACGACGCGATCAGCACGGGCGGCTTGACGGTGCTGCCGCAGCCGGTCGAGGCGGCGGTCTGCACCCACCCCGCCGTCGGCGACTGCGCGGTGTTCGGAATCGCAGACGACCGGTTGGGGCAGCGGGTGGTCGCGGCCGTCGTGGTGCGGGACGGTTTTCCCCCGCCGACGCTGGACGCGCTGCGGGCGCATGTGGCGCTCACCCTGGACAGCACCGCCGCGCCGCGCGAGTTGCACATCGTCGACGCGTTGCCGCGCCGCGGCATCGGCAAGGTGGACCGGACGGCGTTGATGCGCCGGTTCGCCGCCAATCAATAGGCTGGTCGATCGTGAGGGTTGCTCGCCGAGAGATGCTTGCCGTCGCGGCCGGTGCCGGCCTGGTGGCGGCCGCGGTCGTGCTGCCGTCGCTGGATTGGGGGGTCCGACCGCGCCTCGACATCGGCCCGGAGCGCTTCGCCACGCACGCCCAAGCGGCCCCACTGTTCGGGGCCTGGGAGATCCACGCCAGCTGGGGAACCGTGCCGGCGATTCTGCTCGCCGTCGCCGCCGTGGCCTGGGGACCCCTTGCAGCTCAACGCCTTTCGTGGCGGACGCTGACGCTGGGCACCTGGGCGCTCGGCTGCGGGTGGGCGTTCGCGCTGGCGATGATCGACGGGTGGCAGCGCGGCTTCGCGGGCCGGTTGACCACCAGGGACGAGTACGTGACGCAGGTGCCCGGCATCACCGACATCCCGGCGACGGTGCGCACGTTTTCCAGCCGGATTCTCGACTACCAGCCCAACTCCTGGATCACCCATGTTTCCGGGCATCCGCCGGGCGCCCTGCTGACATTCGTCTGGCTGGACCGGATCGGCCTGCACGGCGGCGCGTGGGCGGGGCTGCTGTGCCTGCTGGTCGGCTCCAGCGCGACGGCGGCCGCGGTGATCGCCATCCGCGCGTTGGCCGACGAGCAGACCGCGCGGCGCGCCGCTCCGTTCGTCGCGATAGCCCCGACGGCGATCTGGGTGGCGGTCTCGGCCGACGGCTACTTCGCCGGCGTCGCGGCGTGGGGCATCGCGCTGCTGGCGGTGGCCGTGCACCGACAGGTTCGGTTCCCCGCACTGGTCGCGGCCGCCGCGGGCCTGCTGCTCGGCTGGGGCGTCTTCCTCAGCTACGGCCTGATGTTGATGGGCCTGCCCGCCGCGGCGGTGCTGGTTTCGGCCAATAACTTTCGAGCGGCGCTGCGGGTCCTGGGCCCCGCCACGTTGACCGCGCTGGCGGTCGCGGTGACCTTCGCCATCGCGGGGTTTTACTGGTTCGACGGCTACAACCTTGTGCAGCAACGCTATTGGCAGGGAATTGCCAAAGACCGGCCGTTCCAGTACTGGTGGTGGGCCAATCTGGCGTGCGTGGTGTGCGCGATCGGGCTGGGCAGCGTCGCGGGCATCACCCGGGCGTTCGACGTTGCCGCCATCCGTCGCCGCTCCGGGTTTCACCTGCTGTTGCTGGCCATGCTGGCCGCGATCGCCTGCGCGGACCTGAGCATGCTGAGTAAGGCCGAGGTGGAACGGATCTGGCTGCCGTTCACCATCTGGCTGACCGCCGCACCCGCGCTGCTGCCGGTCCGGTCACACCGGCTGTGGCTGACGGTCAACGCCGCCGGCGCGCTGCTGGTGAACACCGTCCTGGTCACGCACTGGTAGGCGGACATGACAGAACAGCCCGGACTGGCGCGCCGACTCAATACGACCGACGCGGTCGTCATCGGGCTGGGGTCGATGATCGGCGCCGGGGTGTTCGCCGCGTTCGGCCCGGCTGCCCGGGCCGCCGGCACGGGCCTGCTGATCGGGTTGGCGCTGGCCGCCGTGATCGCCTACTGCAACGCCACCTCGTCTGCGCAACTGGCCGCGGTATATCCAACATCGGGCGGGACGTATATCTACGGGCGTGAACGCCTCGGCCCGTGGTGGGGCTTCATCGCCGGATGGGGATTCGTGGTCGGCAAGACCGCCTCGTGCGCGGCGATGGCGCTCACCGTCGCCGCCTACGCGATTCCCGGGGCAGCCGTGTGGGTGCAGCGAATCGTCGGGATCGCCGCCGTGATACTGCTGACCACGCTGAACTATCGCGGAGTCACCAAGACCGCGATACTGGCCCGAATTCTGTTGGCATGCAGCTTGATTGCGCTGGCCGCCGTGGTCATTGGTATCGCCGCGAGCAAACCGGACGCGTCGCACCTGAGTGGGTCGGAGTTCACGATCTACGGGGTGCTTCAGTCGGCGGGGCTGCTGTTTTTCGCGTTCGCCGGGTATGCGCGGATCGCGACGATGGGCGAGGAGGTGCGCGACCCGGCCCGCGCCATCCCCCGGGCGATAACCCTGGCCCTGGCGATCGCGGTGGCGATCTATCTGGTTGTCGCGGTGGCCGCGCTGCTGGCCGCGGGGCCCGACCGGCTCGCGAATGCCACTGCCCCACTGGCTGAGGCGGTCCGGGCCGCCGGTGCCCCCGCCGCGCTGGTGCCGGTGATATCGGTCGGGGCCGCGCTGGCCAGCCTGGGCGCACTGCTGGCACTGATCGCCGGCCTCGGGCGCACCGTGTTGGCGATGGCCCGGCATCGGGATCTGCCGGGCTGGCTGGCGGCGGTTCATCCGGGCCACCGGGTGCCGCACCATGCCGAGATCGCGATCGGCGTGGTGGTCTGCGTCCTGGTGAGCGCCGTCGATCTGCGTGGGGTGATCGGCTTTTCGTCATTCGGGGTGTTGATCTACTACGCGATCGCGAACGCCGCCGCGTACACATTGCGTCGGCGGCGCGTAGTGAACGTCTGCGGGTTGGTCGGGTGCCTGGTGCTGGTCGCCACGCTGCCGTGGGAATCGGCAGTCGCCGGGCTGGCGGTCTTCGCCGTCGGAATCGCCGGGCGCGCAGCGGCTTTGCGTGTGCGATGACGGCTTTGAGTGGGCAATGACGGCGCCCGGGATGCACACTCGCCGCCCTGGCCGCACACTTGCGACTTACAGTCCGGCCGCTCGGGTTGCTCGCGCGAAGCGACTGTGCGGCCCGCACGCTTCTCGTACCGCGGCGACGTCGTCAGCGACGTCGAAGTCGGTCAGCCGCTCCACTGGTATGACGTCAATACCGTTGTCGCGCAACGCTTTTAACGTCAACTCTCCGGTGTCGGGTTGAGACATCGGCACGGCCCGCAGGCATTCGGCCATCGCCGGGGTCCGCACGCCGAGCACCCACCAACCGCCGTCGTCGGCCGGCCCGAGCACGGCCGGTGCCAGCAGCAGCCGGCGCGCGCAATCCGTCAACAGTGCGGCCGTCACCTGCGGGGTGTCCATTCCGATCTGCAGTACCGGAAAGTCGTCGGCGGCGTCGGCGTGGGCGTTGGCCAGCCGGTCGGCGAAATCGTCACCGCGTTGCTCGATCACCGTGAACGACTCGAGCCGCTGCCGGATCTGCGCGGCGGCGGCGGCCGCGTCCAGGTCGCCGGTGAGCGCCACAACCCGCGACGCCACGGGTGCTGCGGCCACCGCGTCCAGCGTGTCCAGCAACGCCGCGGCGGCGATGTCGGCCGCGACCCGGTCGCCGACCGTCGCGGCGAGCCGCGTCTTGGCCAAGCCGGGCTCCGGCGCCTTGGCGACCACCAGCAGCGTCACCGGTAGGTCCGTCATGAAATCACTTTCCAGAAGTCCAGGATCGCGATGATGCTGCCCCGCAGCGACCCGCTGACTTTCGACTTGCCGCCGGTGCGGGGGCCGTAGCTGACGTCGAGCTCGACCACGCGCCAGCCCGCGGCCGCGGCGCGCACCAGCAGTTCCAGCGGATACCCCGACCTTCGATCGGCGACGCCCAGGCCCAGCAGCGCCTCCCGGCGGGCGACCCGCATCGGCGCGATGTCGTGGACCGGCAAGCCGTGGCGGGTCCGCAACCGCCAGCTCATCACCACCGTGCCGACCCGCGCGACCCACGGCCAGTGCAGCCCGGCAACGGGCCGGCGCCGGCCGATGGCCAGGTCCGCGCCCTGCTCGAGCGCGGCGACCAGCCGCGGCAAATCGGCGGCATCCATCGAGCCGTCGGCGTCGATGACGGCCACGATCGGCGTCGTCGCGGCGACCACGCCGGCGTGCACCGCCGACCCGTATCCGGGCCGCAGCTCGGCGACGACCTGCGCGCCGTGTGCAGTGGCGACTCCCGCGGTGTCATCGGTGCTGTTGTTGTCCACCACCAGTGCCCGATACCCGGCCGGAATGGCCGCCAGCACCGTCGGCAACGACTCCTCCTCGTTCAGACACGGCAGCACCACCGTGACCAGATCGCTGGGCATCATGCCAACCCGGGATCAGAACCCGGACGACGAGTGGCCACCGCCGGACGGCGGCTTCGGGGCCACGGTCTGCGGTGGCTGGGGCGCGACGGTCTGCTGTTGCGTGGGCGGCTTCGGGGCCACCGTCTGCTGCTGGGTCTGTTGCGTCGGCTGCTGGGTCTGTTGCGTTGGCTGCTGGGTCTGCTGAGTCTGCTGGGTCGGCGCGACCGTCGTCGGCGCAACGGTCGTCGGCGCAACCGTTGTCGGCGTAACCGGCGCGACGGTCGTTGTCGGCGTAATCGGCGTGTACGGGGTCGTCGTCGGCGCGACGGTCGTCGTCGGTGTGATCGGAGTCGAGGTCGTCGGCGGCGTGTACGGAGTCGTGGTCGGGGTCGTCGGCGTCGTCGGTGGCGTGTACGGAGTCGTGGTCGGGGTCGTCGGCGTCGTCGGCGTCGTCGGCGTCGTCCAGGTCGGCGGCGTGTACGGCGGATACCAAGGCGGTGGCTGTGGGCGCCAGCCCGGGTACGGAACGATGATCGGCACCGGGATCGGGATCGGCCCATCCGGGTTGGGCACCAGACCAGGGACAACCGGCGCGGGGGCGACCGGTGCCGGGCCCACAGGCGCCTGCGGCGCCGGGGCCGGAATGATCCCACCCTGGTACCCCGCGTTGGGTGCCTCGGGCGGCGGCGGGGGTACCGGCGCCTGCTGCTGCGTCGGCAACAGCGGCATGAACTTGCCGGGCGCGGCGTTCTGGTGTCCCACCACCGGCTCCTGGCTCGCGGTCGGCCGGACGGCGACGACCACCGCGACGGCCAACGACGCCACCCCGATGACCGCGAACGCGACCACGGCATTGCCGACCAGCAACGACCGTCGGCTCAGCTTCAGCGGGCCGGTCTCGGCGTCGGGATCGTCGTCGTAGTAGTCGTCGAATTCGCCGAATTCGCCGTCAAGCAGGTCGGCGTCGTCTTCGGCCATCGAGTAGGCCAGCTGCTGGTCGGCCGCATCCGGAGCGCCGAATCCGGCCGGGGCCATAGCGGTCTCGTCACCGGTGAGCCCCGCCGCGGGGGCCATCGCGGTCTCGTCACCGGTCAGCGCGACCGCCGGAGCCATCGCGGTGGAATCTCCGGTCGGCGGTGCGGCCGCGATCGCGGCGCCGCGGGCCAGCGCGAAGGTGGGGTCTTCGGGAATCTGCACCCGCATCGTCGCGTCGCGAAGCTGGTCGGCGACCCCGGTCAGATCCGACGAGGCGCCCACCAGGTACACGTCGCTCGGGGCATCCGGGTGATCGCCGAGCCGGGCCATCATCGTGTCCAATGTGCCGGCGGCGTCGCCGCCCAGCAGTTCGCTGGCCAACATGGTGGGCGGCGCGTCCGGGTCAGTTTCGGCCGAGCCCACCACCGACAGCGTGGCCGTGTTCTCGTCGACCACCAGCACACCGCCGGAGCGGCCCGCCGCGCGCATCAGGGCCGTGACGGCCTGCGACTGCGACAGCACCGCGACGTTGTGGACGCCGGAATCCTCCAGCGCCCGGCGC
This sequence comes from Mycobacterium sp. IDUB_19, assembly GCF_055419445.1. NCBI lineage: Bacteria > Bacillati > Actinomycetota > Actinomycetes > Mycobacteriales > Mycobacteriaceae > Mycobacterium > Mycobacterium sp. IDUB_19. The sequence continues at coordinate 52,961 of NZ_JBVAXR010000023.1, forward strand.
AGCTGGTCGGCGCTGGGATGGTCCGTCCAGCACAGTCGGGTCCCGACCAGCCGGTGGTTCTCGTTCGCCAACAGCCGATTGGTGCCGACCACGGTCTCGGTCAGTTGCTCGATCGGGTTGTTAGCCAGGTCGACGACGGATTGATCGATCACGTCACTACCGTCGGGACCCGCTCCGACAAGCGCCAAGCGGGCGACGGGGCCAGTGACAGCGACCCCCAAAACGACGTCCATACCTGCTCTCCTTCGGCTGGCCACCCCAGAACCAGCATGTCCCGGCATCATTACACTTCGGTACCGTCGGCAGTAACAATCATTCAGGCGACCCCGTTCGCCTACAGGCGCAGCGTAACCGCGTTCCCAGACCCGGGGGACGCACTCCCGCGTCGTCCGAACGGAGATTATGTTTCCAAGTAAGCAACGAAGTCGCCTCGGCAGGGGGTTCCCCGGCCGCCTAAGCGAATTTGCGCCGTCCGTAACCGTCCTCGATACCCGGGGGGAACCGTGAGTCAGAGCAGCGACGAGGCGCCTACCGGCCCCGTCAGGGGTGTGCCGGCGCAGCAGAGTGCTCCGGGACCGCGCGCAGCCGGCGCGTCGGGCCGGCAGCGCAACGTCGTGGCCGACCTGACCGCCGCCGTCTTACTCCTGCTCGCGCCGCTGTTGCCGTGGAATCTGTACTTCGGTATTGCGATCCCCGACAGCAACACGACCGTGTTCGCGGTGCTGATCGCGGCGACGCTGCTTTCCCTGATCGCTATCGCGTTGCCCGGCTCCGGGCGGACCACCCGCGGGCTTCGGCTGGCGCTCAACGCGCCCTATTTGCTGCTGGTGCTCGCGTTCGTCGGGTTCGACGTGTTCGAGACCGTCCGCTTCGGTGGGACCGTGACCGTGCCGGGCGGCGTCGGACCGGGAGCCTGGCTGGGCGTCGCCGGTGCGCTGCTGAGCACGCAGTCGGTCAGCAGCGCCGCCACCGCCGACGACGACACGTCCGATGGGCGGCAGCGGTCCGCTCAGATCATCGGCTACGTCGCGATGTTGGCCGCGGCGCTGAGCTTTGGCTTCATCCTGTACTGGCGGGTGAAGTACGCGGTGGGCGACTCGGCCGGCTTCGGCAAGCAGAACATCGCGGTCATCGCGACGGCGGCGGTGTACGGCCTGGTGGCGTTGATCGCGGTGCTCGTCGCCTCGAGGTGGCTGCTTCGCGGCACTCGGGCGTCCAGGCTGGCCACGATCGCGCTGGGCGCCTCGACGCTGGTCGCCGGGATCATCGTCTGGTTCCTCCCGGCCGGCCGCGACATCGACGCATTCCATGGCATCGCGCAGAACACGTCGACGGCGGGCGTGGGCTTCGAGGGTTATCTGGCGTGGGCGGCGGCCGGAGCGATTTTCGTGCCGCGGACGCTGTTCGGCCGTGCCCGCACGGTGTCGTCCGAGGAGGGTGCGTGGCGGGCGTCGGCCCGAACTGGCTTGCTGCTCATCGTCGTATGGTGCCTGGGCTCGATGGCGATGCGGATCACCGACCTCGCCGTCGCGGTGAGCCTGGACTACCCGTACTCGCGGTACGACAGCGTGGTGCTGGCCGTCTTCGATGCGGCCACCGCGGCCCTGGCGATCTGGCTGCGGATCAACCTGCGCAACGAATCCGCCTCCGCACGGTTGATCACGACGCTGTGCGGACTCGTTGCCACGCTGAGCATTTCGCGCGTCATCGTCGGCGTCGTGCTGGCGCCGCGGTTCTCCGAACCGCCTAACGCGGCCAGCCAAAACCCGGTCTACGGAAACGATCTCGCCCAGCAGATCACCAGCACCTTCGATGTCGTGCTGGCTGCGCTGGCGCTGTGCATCCTGGTGGCGGCGATCATCACCGGACACTTCACCCGTCGGCGCCTTCGGCGCCGTGCCGCACGCAGGCGGGCCATCGCGGAGAACGCTGACGCGCCGACCACCCACATCCCGACCGGCGAATCACCCACCACCGCAATACCGCAACTAACCGGCTCGCCGCGGATCTTCCGCGGCGACGACTCGGCCACGGGGCAGATATCCGTCTCCAAGCCCCAGATCTACCGGCCCCCGCAAGAGCCGTCGTAGCGCGGGTTACCGCAGCGGCGCGAACGCGAACTCGCGCAGCCCGTCAAGCGGATCAACCTCCGCGCGAAAGTCCAACACCTCGGCGGCGCGGGCCGGGTCGGCGACGATGTGGCGCACATCGCCGCTGCGGTACTGCCCGGTAATCACCGGGGACACCGCGTCATTGCGCGCATCGCACAGCGCCGCGGCCACCTCCAGGATCGAAATCGGCCGCCCCGAGCAGACATTGGCCGCGGTGAAGCCGGAGCCGCCGGTCTCCAAGAAGTGGGCCGCCGCGAGGTTGGCGGCCGCCACATCGTCGACGTGGACGAAGTCACGCATCTGACCGCCATCCTCGAAAACCCTTGGCGGCTCGCCCCTTTCCAGTGCGGAGCGGAAGATCGCCGCCACTCCGGAGTACGGGGTGTCGCGCGGCATGCCCGGGCCGTAGACGTTGTGGTAGCGCAACGCCACCACCGAGCCTCCGGTCGACTCCGACCACGCCAGCGCGTAATGCTCCTGGGCCGTCTTGCTGGCGGCATACAGGCTGCGCGGCCGCAGGGCAGCGTCCTCGTCGACCAGCCGCCAGGTGAGTTCCTCGCCGCCGAGCGGGCAGCGGTGCTCGAAGGCCCCGGCGTCGAGGTCGGCGCGCCGCCGCGGCAGCGGGTCAACCGTCCCGTGTTCGGGGCACCGGTAGCGGCCCTGCCCGTACACCACCATCGACGACGCCAGCACCAGGCGGCGTACCCCGGCGGCGAACATCTGCGCCAGCAGCACCGTGGTGCCGTAATCGTTGTGGCCGCCATACGCGGGGGCATCGGCCGCGTCGACGCCGGCGCCCACCATTGCGGCCTGGTGACACACCAGATCGACACCGTCCAGCAGCGGGGCCAGCGCATCGGCGTCGCGGACATCGACCCGGTGACATCCGTTCGGCAGCAACGAGTTTGGTCCGTGCGCGGCGGGCAACAACACGTCGACGCCGACCACCTCATGACCCGCCGAGCGCAGCGCCGCATCCACCCGTGACCCGATGAAACCGGCCGCGCCGGTCAGCAACACCCTCATGGCAGCTCGAACGGCAGCGTGACGCCGGTGTGCGCCAGGCAGTGCGTGCAGCTGCGTTCGACGGCCACCCGGCCGATCGCGTCGCGCACCAGCGTCTTGAACAGCTCGATGTTCTTTTCGAACTCCGCGTACACGTCGACGGCTTTCACGCCCTCACCAGCGCTGACGCCGGCGTCCAGGTCGGTCACCAAAGCGATTGCCGCATAGCATATTTCGAGTTCGCGCGCCAGCACCGCCTCCGGGTATCCGGTCATGTTGACCAGGGTGAATCCCGCCGAGGCGAACCATTGGCTTTCGGCGCGGGTGGAAAATCGCGGCCCCTGGATCACCACCATGGTGCCGCCGTCGACCACGTCGGGCAGCCCGGTGACGGCCTCGCGCAGCGTCGGGCAATACGGGTCGGCGAAGTCGACGTGAATCGCCCCGGAATCGAAGTAGGTGTCGGCGCGGCCGTTGGTCCGATCCACCAGCTGATCGGGCACCACGACCGCACCCGGACCGTGCGCGGGGGTCAGGCTGCCCACCGCACACGGCGCAAGCACGCGGCGCACGCCCAGCGTGCGTAGCGCCCACATGTTGGCGCGGTAGGGCACGGTGTGCGCCGAGTATTCGTGGGTGGCGCCGTGCCGGGGCAGGAAGGCGACTTCGTGCTCCCCGACGGTGCCCACCGTGACCGGGGCGCTGGGCTGCCCGTAGGGGGTGTCGACGTCGACGTGCTGAACGTCGGAGCCGAAGAACGTATAGAAGCCGCTGCCGCCGATCACTCCGAGCATTCGCCCATTGTGGTCCATAGGGCAGGATGCCCTGGTGGCCAGTTTTGCGCAGTGGATCTCGGGGGCCCGGCCGCGGACGCTGCCCAACGCGGTCGCGCCGGTGATCGCGGGCACCGGCGCGACCGCCTGGCTGCACTGCGCCGTGTGGTGGAAAGCGCTGCTGGCGCTGGCGGTCGCGGTCGCGCTGATCATCGGAGTCAACTACGCCAACGACTACTCCGACGGCATTCGGGGCACCGACGACGAGCGGACCGGCCCGGCGCGACTGGTCGGCTCGCGGCTGGCGGCGCCGCGCTCGGTGCTGACCGCCGCGGTGGCGTCGCTGACGGTGGGCGCGGCGGCCGGTCTGACGCTGGCGCTGACGAGCGCGCCGTGGCTGATCGCGGTCGGCGTCGCATGCATCGCCGGCGCGTGGTTGTACACCGGCGGCAAGCGCCCTTACGGGTATGCGGGTTTCGGCGAGGTCGCGGTGTTCGTGTTCTTCGGCCTGGTCGCCGTGCTGGGCACGCAGTACACCCAGGCGTTGCGGGTGGACTGGGTTGGGCTGGTGCTGGCGGTGGCGACGGGTGCGCTGTCGTCGTCGGTATTGGTGGCCAACAATCTGCGTGATATCCCGACCGACGCGCTGGCCCACAAGATCACCCTGGCGGTACGCCTCGGCGACGCCCGCACCCGGGTGTTCTACCAAGGGCTGCTGGCGACCGTCGGGGTGCTGACCCTGGTGCTGATGCTGGCCACGCCGTGGTGTGCGGTGGGGCTGGTCGCCACGCCGTTCGCGCTGCGTGCCGCCGGGCCGGTGCGGTCCGGGCGCGGCGGCCCCGAGCTGATCCCCGTGTTGCGTGACACCGGGCTCGCGATGCTGGTCTGGGCGGTCGCGGTGGCAGCGGCGCTGGCGCTCGCGCACTGACGCTCCCGGGGGGATTTGGCACACGCCGACCAATGACGAGTTAGCGTCAGGTGTAACAGCCCTTACACCGCTAGCTGGATGACACCGAGCGAGGAGCGCAATGCAGCAGATCGCCGCCGCAACCAGTGGGCCCAAGAACATCGGATTGCTCAGCGTCGGGGCATACCGCCCCGAACGGGTGGTCACGAACGACGAGCTGTGTCAGAACATCGACTCGACCGACGAGTGGATCTACACCCGCACCGGAATCAAGACGCGCCGATTCGCTGCCCGCGACGAATCCGTTGCTTCGATGTCGATCGAGGCCAGCCGGCAGGCAATTTCAACGGCCGAACTGCAAGCGACCGACATCGACGGCGTCATCGTCGCCACCAGCACCCAGTTTTTGCAGACCCCGGCCAGTGCCCCGGCGGTCGCTTCGGCGCTGGGCGCAACCGGCGTGCCCGCATTCGACATCTCGGCCGGATGCGCGGGCTTCGGATACGCGGTCGGCGTCGCGGCCGACATGATCCGCGGCGGCAGCGTCGCCAAGATGCTCGTCATCGGTTCGGAGAAACTATCCCCCACCGTGGACATGCTCGACCGCAGCAACTGCTTCATCTTCGCCGACGGCGCGGCCGCAGTGGTGGTGGGCGAGACGCCCGATCAGGGCATTGGCCCGACTGTCTGGGGCTCCGACGGCGAACAGGCCATGGCCATCCGCCAGGACATCGACTGGATCGCCTACACCGAGAACCCCACCGGCCCGCGGCCGTTTCTTCGGCTCGAAGGCAGCGCGGTGTTCCGTTGGGCGGCATTCGAGATGGGGAAAGTCGGGCGCCAGGCGATGGACGCCGCGGGTGTGCGGTCCGATCAGATCGACGTGTTCATCCCGCATCAGGCCAACGCCCGGATCAACGAAGTACTGGCCAAGAACCTGGATTTGCGGCCGGACGCGATCGTCGCCAATGACATTGAGCACACCGGAAACACGTCGGCTGCTTCCATCCCGCTGGCGATGGCCGAACTGCTGTCCACCGGGGCGTCCAAGCCCGGCGATCTGGCCCTGCTGATCGGATACGGCGCGGGCCTGAGCTATGCCGCACAGGTCGTGCGAATGCCCAACGGCTGAGCTCAGCTCTGGTCGGGTTCGTCTTCCGGTACCGCCTCGCCGCGCAATCGGGCTTGCAGCTGTTCGCGTTCGGCGCGACGGCGTTCGCCGGCGACGGCGAGTGCGGCCGTGGCCCGCCGCCGCAGCGGGCTGAACAGCGAGATGCCCAGCGGCATCGCGATGATCAACGCGAACAGCGCCGCGACGACGACGGGGAACTGGTTGACCCCGAGCAGCCGGGCCGCCAGGTAGATCACGCCGGTGAGCACGACCGCCAGCAGCAGGCGCGCGACCGCGTAGAGCAAAACCTCGACGGCGACGCGATCTCGACCGCGCTCCGGCACGCCGTCCGCAGGCTTGTCCCCAGTGCTGTTGTCGCTCGGCCCTTCTGACACAGGTCGAGCCTACGGCGCGGGTATATTCGCTCAAAGGAGGTGTCGAGTGCTCTACCTGGTGGTCGTCCTGGTGCTGGGGACGCTGATCTACATTGGCTGGCGCGCGGCGCGGTCGCAGGCGCACCGGCCGAAGTCGCGCGTCATCGGACCTGACGACGATCCAGACTTCATGCGGCGGTTGGAAAACGGGGACAACGATCCCCGCTGACCGCTTTCGTCACCCGACGCCCAGGTTGAGCTGTTCTCCCGGAAACCCTTCTGCGACAACGGCCGCCAAGCCGACGAGCGCTTCGCGCGTCTCCCGCCGCAGCTGATCCAGGTGGATCTCGGCGCCCTCGTCGAGATGAGCGTCGTAGGGCACCAACCGCACCGCCCGGCAGCGCCGGGAGAAGTGGTCGACCACCTTGTTCATGTCGACCTTGCCGGTCCGTGGGCGCACCGCGTTGATGACCGCGATCGAATTGCGAACAAGCGTTTCGTGGCCGTGCGCGTCCAGCCAGTCCAGCGTTGCCGAGGCACTGCGCGCGCCGTCGATGGAGCCCGAACTCACCACGATCAGAACGTTGGCATTCTCCAGCACCGACGACATCGCCGAGTGCAGCAGGCCGGGCCCGCAGTCGGTGAGCACCAAGCCGTAGAACCGCTCCAGGATTCCCAGCGTGCGGGTGTAGTCGTCGGCGTTGAATGCCTCCGATACCGCCGGATCACTTTCCGACGCCAGCACTTCCAATCCGCTGGGGCCCCTCGAGGTGTATCGGCGGACATCGCTGTAGCGCTCGACAGTCCCGGCGTCCTGCAGCAATTGGCGCACCGTGCCGGCAGTCTCCAGCGGCACTTTTTGGCTCAGGGTGCCGCGGTCGGGGTTGGCGTCGATGGCCACCACCCGGTCGCCTCGGACCTCGGCGAAAGTGGCCCCCAGCGTCGCAGCGATCGTGGTTTTGCCCACGCCACCCTTGAGCGAGATCACCGCGATCCGGTAGGAGCCGCGCAACGGCCGGTTGACCTGCGCCACCAAATTGTTCTGCCGGGCGGCCCGTGGGCTCTCCCCCAGGTTGATCGTCCGGCCGGACAGCACGTACACCAACCGGCGCCATCCCTCCGAGGGCGGCGGTTTGATCGGCCGCAGCAGCATTCCGGTAGACAGTTCCGGATAGGGCGTGTGCGGCACGTGCTCGGGGCGGTACGGGGCGGGAGCTTCCGGCGACGGCGCGTCAGCCTGGCCGTTGTAATAGGCGCCGTACACGGTCGGGTCCATCCGCGGGATGCCGGTCACCGGCGTGGAATCCCAGGGCGGCATCCCGGCCGGCGGCGGCGGCGCGGCGGGCTGCGCTTCCCGCCTTTCGGCCGCCGGGACCCGGCGCTCGGTGCGGAAGCCGGCGAAGGCTCGAGTCGGCGCCTCGGCACCGGGATCCGCGGACTGGCCGCCGGCGGACTGCTGCTCCGGCGGAGACAACTCAGTCGTCGGATGCTCGGGCGCCCCCACGCCGCTCGATGATTGCTCAGACACGTGCATTCCCCCTTGGTTGCGGTGTCGATTCCTAACTGTCAGCCCACGCCCGCATAGGAATGCAGGCCCACTGTCACCAGGTTAACGAAGAACAAATTGAAGACCATAGCCACGAACCCGACCACGTTGATCCAGGCGGCCTTTCTGTCCCGCCATCCCGCGGTCGACCTGGCATGCAGGTAGGCCGCGTATACGACCCACGCAACGAACGAAACCGTCTCCTTGGGATCCCATCCCCAATACCTGCCCCAGGCCTCCTCGGCCCAGATGGCTCCGAAGATGACCCCGAAGCCGAACACGGGGAACGCGAAGATCGTGGTCCGGTAGGCGATGCGGTCCAGGGTCTGCGCGTCGGGCAGCCGATGCACGATCCGCGCCAGCGTGCCCTCAGTGTCTTCCGGGGCGGGCTCGCCGTACCGGGAGGTACGCAGCAGGAACAGGATGCTGGCGATGCCGGCAACCAGGAAGACCCCGGAGCCCAGGCTGACCACCGACACGTGGATGGGCAGCCAGTAGGACTGCAGGGCCGGCATCACGGGTGCGGCATTGGTGTAGAGCCAGCGGCCGGAAACCGTGAGCAGGATCAGCACCGGGAGCAGCAGGAAAACCCAGAGCGGGCGGAACTGCGGGCGGCGCAGCACGATGGCGCCGGCGATCAGCCCGCACAGGCAGGTGAGGTTGATGAACTCGTACATGTTGCCCCACGGCACCCGCATGGTGGCCAGGCCGCGCAGCACGAGACAGGCCAGCAGCAGGCCGATGCCGAGGTAGACCACCGCCAGGCCGGCCCGCCCGACGCGTTCGTCGAACGGCCGCGCCTCGACTTCGTCGACGATGCCGGGGGTGGCGCTGTCGGCCGCGACGGAAGCGGCCAGGACCCGCGCGCGGTTGTCGGCTCGCCGGCCGCCGACGTAGGCCAGCTCGAAGGCCAGCAGCAGCAGGGCGACGACCAGAGCCACCACCGCCGAGGTGAACGCCCAGTCGGAGTAGCGCGCCAGGCCGATATTGACGTGCAGCGTGTTCATGTGACGTCCACCTCAGAACTCCTTCTGGACGCTGGGGGTTCGGCCCGGTCGGCGGGGCCGGATCCACCAAGCCCGGTCAACAAGCGCTCGGCGAGCCTTTCGAACTCGTCGCCCCAACCGGAGTTGTCGGTGCGGGCCAAGCCGCCCAGCTCGACGTTCACGGTACCGGGGGCCTGGTCGGCCGGCTCTGTGACCGGAATGAGGCGCACCCATACCCGGCGGCGGCGCACCAGCAGCGACACCAGCAGCCCGGCCATCATCGTGACCGCGAAGACCAGCACCCAGATCTGGCCGGGGTCGTGGGAGACCTGCAGGTTGACGAACGGCACGGCGCCGTCGAAGCGGACGGTGGTGCCCGCCGCCGGACCCGCCTCGATGCGCACCTCCTGACCGGCGCGCAGGTTGACCCGCTTCTCCTTGGTCAGCCGGCCCTGCTCGATCAGCCGGGGATCCAGCGAGAACAACGACTGCGGGCGCCCGGTGTCCAGGCCGGTGTCGCCGCGGTAGATGTCGACGGCCACCGCGGGCGCGTTCAGCGCCGGGAACCGCGACGACAACAGGGCGCCGTCGAGTTGCTCGGTGGGCGCCAGCAGGCCCTGGATCGCGATCTCGTGGTTACGGCGCTCGACGGCGTTGGGATAGCTGCCGGCCGGCGGGTCGATGCGCGCCACCCCCGACGAGAGCAGGGTCTGCGGGTTGTCGGGCCGCCACTGCACGGTCGAGGTGCGGGTCTGCCCGTCGGGGAACCTCACGGTGAAGCTGGGCGCGTAGCCGTGGCCCTGCAGATACACGCGGTCACCGCCGATGCGCAGCGGGTGGTTGACCTCGAGCCGGTAGGGCCGCCAGCTGTTGGCCGCCAGGTCGCGGCCGTCCTGGTAGTCGATGTCGGCGGCGAACGACGTAGCCTGTCCCGACGGCAGGTAGTGAGCCTGAAAGTCATTGACCCGCACGCAGATTGGGTGCAGCGAGGTGCCGTCGACGGTATTTCCCGCGCGGAACGAGTCGAACGCGGCCGGCGAGGCCGAGCAGAAGCCGGGGCCGCCGTCGGCGATCACGATGACGTTGCCCTCGTAGCCGAACAGCTTGCCGACGGCGACCGCGACGAGCAGGCCCAGCAGCGAAAAGTGGAAGACGATGTTGCCAAACTCGCGCAGGTAGCCCCTCTCGGCGGACACCTCGACGGCACCGTCGTCTTCATGGCGAATGGCGGTGCGCCAGCCGTGCAGCCGGCCGGCGATCGTGTTCGCGACGGCGTTGACGTCGGCCTCGTTGGCGAGGGTCAGCTCCGAGCTGGTGTGCTTGGGCAGCCGGGCCAGGTTGCGCGGGGCGGCGACGGGCGTCGCGCGCATGCTGCGGGCGTGCTCGATCATCCTCGGGGTCAGGCAGCCGACGAGGGAGACAAACAGCAGCACGTAGATGGCGCTGAACCAGAAGCTGGAGAACACGTCGAAGGCCTGCAGCCGGTTCAGCCACGGGCCGATCGTCGGATGCGCAGCCAGGTACTCGTCGACCTTGCCGGCGTTGAGGCTGCGCTGCGGCAGCAGCGCTCCGGGTATCGCGCCGAGTGCCAGCAGGCACAACAGCACCAGCGCGGTGCCCATCGAGGTCAGCGCGCGCCAGGTGTTGCGCGTCCAAGCAAGAAGCTGTCTCAAATCGGCAACCTCACGTCGCTGACGAAGGCGTCTCGCAGCCAGGAGACCAAGTCGTTCCACACGCCGGTGACCAGCAGCACCCCGACCGCGATCAGCAGCACACCGCCGAAGATCTGGATCGCGTGGGTGTGCCGTCGCAGCAGGGCCAGGCCGTCGACCGCGCGCGCCGAGCCGAACGCTAGCAGCACGAACGGGATACCCAGGCCCAGGCAATAAGCGACCACCAACAAGATTCCGCGCGCGACATTGGCGCCGTCGGTGGCCGAGGCAACGGTGATCACCCCGGTCAGGGTGGGGCCCAGACACGGCGTCCAGCCGAGCGCGAACACCGCGCCGAGCAGCGGCGCCCCGGCGACCGTCGTCAGCTGTTGCGGGCTGAACCGGACCTGACGCTGCAGGGCCGGCACGAGGCCCACGAACACCAGTCCCATCACGATGGTCAGCACGCCCCCGACCCGCTGCAGCACCAGCTGGTTGGTGATCAGCGTCGTCGTCATGCCGAGCACGGCGACGGTGCCGAGGACGAACACGGTGGTGAATCCGGCGACGAACAGCGCCGCCGATCCGGCGACTCGCCACCGGGCCGCCGGCGGGGCTTTGATCGCGCCCGATACCGGCTGCTCGTCCACTCCGACCACCGCGGCCAGATACGACAGGTAGCCGGGCACCAGCGGCACCACGCAGGGCGAGGCGAACGACACCAGCCCCGCGAGCATGCAGGCACCCAGCGCCACCAGCAGGGGCCCGGCGGCGGCGGTCTGTGCGAAACCGGTCATCGAGGCGAACCCGGTCGACTCGGCGTGCTCAGCCCGGGCGGCGCTTCCTGGGTCAGCTTCTGCACCACGGGCTGCAGGTCGGCCGCCAGCAATTCGCGCAGGAACACCGCCGCAACGCGGTGCTGGCGATCGAGCACCAGCGTGGACGGGATGACGGTGGTCGGGTACTTGCCGCCGAACGCGATCAGGGTGCGCATCGCCGGGTCGTAGATCGACGGGAACGTGACGGAGCGATCGTTGACGAAGTCCAGCGCCGCCTGACGGTTGTTGTCGCGCACATCGATGCCGAGGAACGACGCCCCGGACTCGCGGGTGGCGTCATACACCTGCTGCAGCTGGGTGACTTCGGCGCGGCACGGCCCACACCACTGGCCCCAGACGTTGATGACGACGACGTTGCCCGAAAAGATCGGATCGTCGAGCGACAGCGTGTGCGCGGGGTCGGCCAGATCCGGCCCGGACAGCGGGCCCGGACGGCTTCGACTCGAGGGCGGGTCGTAGAAGATGTCGGTTTTCCCGCCGGGCGAGACGAACTCGAAGGTGCCGCCCTGCGCGACGGCGTCGTGGCCAGCGGAGCAGCCCGCGAGCAGCGTCACCAACACCGCCCCGGCGATCGCCAACCGAAACATGGTCAAGTGACCACCGGTTCGAAGTACTCGACGTCGACCAGCCGGTCACCGTCGTACACCAGGGTGGTCACCGAGGCGAGCCCACACTCGCGTCGCCGCGGGTCGTGCCAGAGCCGCTTGCTCGTCAGATGCAGTCGCAGCGTCCACACCGGCAGTTGATGGCTGACGCAGAGCACCTCCTGACCGGCCCCACGGGCGCGCGCCTTGTCCACCGCGGTCGCCATCCGGGCCGCGATGTCGACATAGGGTTCACCCCACGACGGCGTGAACGGGTTGCGCAGCTGCCACCAAAACCGCGGTTCGCGCCAGGCGCCGTCGCCCGGACCCATTCGCTTGCCCTCGAAGAAGTTGGCCGATTCGATCAGGTCGGGGTCGGTGTCCACGGGCAGGTCGTGCTTTGCGGCGATATGCGCGGCGGTCTCCTGAGCCCGCTGCAGCGGCGAGGCGATCACGGCGACGATGTCGCGGTCGGCCAGCGCGTCGGCCACCGCAGCCGCTTGCGCTCTGCCCTTGTCGGACAGGTGAAATCCGGGCAGCCGGCCGTAAAGGATGCCGTCGGGGTTGTGCACCTCACCGTGCCGCATCACATGCACCCGGGTTTGCTCGGCCATCACGACTTCCCCTCCCGGGTCGCGCTCGCGGCCGCACGCGCGGCGACGGGCAGCGCGGCCGCGATTCGCTCGAACGCGGTGTCGTCAAGTGCCGCCGAGACGAACCACGCCTCGAAGGCGCTGCACGGCGGGTACACGCCCGCGTCCAGCAGGGCATGGAAGAACGGCGGATAGCGCCAGGTCTCGCTGTTACGCGCGGACGCGAAATCGGTGACCGGCGTGTCCGTGAAGAACACGCTGAGCATATTGCCGGCCCGCGGAATCTGATGGGGCACACCGGCATTGGTGAACGCTTCGGAGAACAGCCCGGCCAGACGGTCGGCATTGGCGTCCAGCGCCGCGTAGACGGCGTCGTCCGCGGCGCGCAGCGTGGCCAGGCCGGCGGCCATCGCCACCGGGTTACCCGACAGCGTGCCGGCCTGGTACACCGGGCCCAGCGGCGCGAGCCGCTCCATCACCTCGGCCCGTCCGCCGAATGCGGCGGCCGGCAACCCGCCGCTCATCACCTTTCCGAAGGTGAACAGGTCGGCGGCGACCGGATCGATTCCGTACCAACCGCTTCGACTGACCCGGAAGCCGGTCATCACCTCGTCGATGATCAGCAGCGCGCCGTGCTCGGCGGTGATCGCGCGCAGCGCCGCGTTGTAGCCGGCACCCGGCGGGACGACGCCCATGTTGCCGGGGCTGGCCTCGGTGATCACCGCGGCGATCTGGTCGCCGAACCGGGCGAACGTCTCGTGTACCGCATCAATATCGTTGTAAGGCAACACAATTGTGTCGGCCGCGGCGGCGCCGGTGACCCCGGGCGAGGACGGCAGACCCAGCGTCGCCACCCCGGAACCCGCGTCGGCCAGCAACGCGTCCGCGTGGCCGTGATAGCACCCGGAGAATTTGATGAGCTTGGCGCGCCCGGTGAAACCGCGGGCCAGCCGCACCGCGCTCATGGTGGCCTCGGTACCGGAGTTCACCAGCCGCAGCCGCTCGACCGCCGGCACCCGGCCGATGATCTCGGTGGCCAACTCCGTCTCCGCGGGAGTGGGTGCCCCGAACGACAGCCCCGAGGCCGCGGCCCTGGCGACCGCGTCGACCACTGCCGGGTGCGCGTGGCCGAGAATCATCGGGCCCCACGAGCAGACCAGGTCGGCGTAGCGGTTGCCGTCCGCGTCGGTGAGCCAGCAGCCGTGCGCCTCGGTGATGAAGCGCGGCGTGCCGCCTACCGCGGTGAAGGCACGTACCGGTGAGTTCACCCCACCGGGGATCACCGCGCACGCGGCGTCGAAGAGACGCGCCGAGGCGGTCACGGCCCCCCTGGACGCAGCGGCGGCCTGATCAGTGCTGCCCATGACGACCAGTGTTCCAGCCTGCGAACAGCGATCAACTACAGGGTGTAAGAGTTGGTTGCGGGGTTGAAGGGGGCCGGGCCCGGCGAGTTGGATGGAGGTATGCAACTTCCCGAAGGCCTGGCCCGCTTCAACCGGCACGTCACCAACCCCATTCAGCGGCTGTGGGCCGGCTGGGCCCCGTCGTTCGCCATCATCGAGCACGTCGGACGAAAGTCCGGCAAGGAGTTCCGCACACCGGTGAGTGCGTTCAACGCCACCGTCAACGGCAAGCCCGGTATTGCGGTGCTGCTCACCTACGGCCCGGACCGCGACTGGTTGAAGAACCTCAAGGCGGCCGGCGGCGGGCAGATGCGCCGCCACGGCAAGACCTTCGGCATCACCGACCCCCAGGTCGTCACCAGGGACGAGGCGGCCGAGCACGTGAGCGGCGGGACGCGGCGGGTTTTCGGCAGGATGCCATTCGAGCAGGCGGTGCTGTTTACCCGGACCTCCTAGCGGCGTTCAGCGTTCGACGGATCCGACCCGGCCCCGGGCGCGTGCGACGGCGTAGATCGCCAGCACCACCGCCCACGACAGCAGGCTGAGCCAGAGCTGGCTGCGGGCTGACCGGTCGAAGGCCATCTGCACCAGCACGGCGGTGATCCCGGCCAGCGTGAGGATCGACAGCACCGGGAAAAACCACATCTTCACCCGCAGCTTCTCCGCGGGTGTGCGGCGGCGCAGGATGATCTGCGACAGCGCGATCAGCCAGTAGACGAACAAGATGATCGCGCCCGACGAGTTGAGCAGGAAAAGAAATACCGTGCGTGGCGCCAGCCACGACATGATGACGCACGCGAAACCGATCGCCGACGAGAACAAGATGGCGAAGTGCGGGACGCCGCGCCCGCTGAGTTTGACCAGCCGCATCGGGGCTTCGTTTCGGGCGGCGAGCACGAACAGCATGCGCGACGCCGTGTACAGCCCGGAGTTCAGGCAGGACAGCACCGCGGTGAGCACCACCGCGTTCATCACCTGATCCGCGCCGGCCAGGCCCAGCTGCTTGAACGCCGCGACGTACGGCGATGCGCCGAGCTCCACCGAATTCCACGGCAGGATGACGACGAGCAGAAAAACCGAACCCACGAAGAAGATTGCGATGCGCACGACAACCGATCTCGTCGCCCGTTGGACTCCGCGGGCGGGGTCGCGACTTTCGGCCGCGGCGATCGTGACGATTTCGGCGCCCACCATCGAAAAGATCACCACCACGATCGCGGCGAACACCGCGCCGACGCCCTTCGGGAAGAATCCACCGTGCGCCGTCAGGTTCGCGAACCCCACGTGGTGACCCGGCCACAGGCCGAGCACGAACACCGCGCCGATGCCCAGGAAGATCACAATCGTCGCGACTTTGATTCCGGCAAACCAGAATTCGAATTCGCCGAACGATGTCACCGAGAACAAGTTCGTCGCGGTCATCAGCACCATCAGGCATAGCGACAGCACCCATAGCGGGACGTGGAACCAGTAGTTGAGGACTTTGCCGCCGGCGACCGCCTCGAATCCGACGACGATCACCCAGAAGTACCAATACAGCCAGCCCACCGAAAACCCGGCCCAGCCGCCCAGCGCCTGCCCCGCGTAATCGGCGAACGATCCGGTCGACGGGTTGGCGGCCGCCATCTCGCCCAGCATCCGCATCACCAGCACAACCAGCACGCCGCACAGCGCATACGTCAGGAACGCGGCGGGCCCGGTGTCGCGGATCACCACGCCCGACCCGACGAACAACCCGGCGCCGATCACACCGCCGAGCGCGATCATACTCAGCTGTCGCTGCGAAAGCCCTTGGCGCAGTTGCAAAGTGCTAGCCATGACTAGCCGCCTCCCTGGGCCCTTGGGTCGTTGTCTGCCACCTGGTGCTGATCACCAACCCCAGCACATCGGCGGGCGGCGCACCACCTGGGCGCCCGTCGAACTGTGCTCAGTCCAGACGGGTGGCCACCACCGACCACGCCGGAAGGTGCACCCGGTGGTCTTCCAGCAGTGGGTCGATAACGCCGAGCCGATGCACCAACGGTCGCATCCGCTCCAGAATCTCGCCCTGCTCCTCGGACGCAAACGTCTTCATGGCGTCGAACGTCTCCTTGAGAAAGCGGGCCTGATAGGTCGTGCCGCCCAGGTAGTCGATGCGCCATCCGCTGGCACCGAGCACCCGCTCAAAGTTGTCGGCGGGTATGGCTGTCCACTGCAGGCCGTTGACGTTGTGCGGGCTGAACTCGAACATGTACAAACGCGCCCCGGGCTTGGTGGCCCGGTGCAGCGCCTGCGCGTACCGCGTCTGGATGGCCTCGTCATTCAGAAACACGTGATAAAACGCGCTGTCCACCACGGTGTCGAATCGACCCTCGTAACCTTCCAGCCTGGTGGCGTCGGCCACCTGGAAATCGACGTGCACCCCTGCCAGCTCGGCGTTGCGTTTGGCGCGCTCGATAGCCGACGGCGAATCGTCGATCCCGGTTGCCGAATATCCTTGCGCTGCAAAATGAATGGCATGGTAACCGGGGCCGGTACCCGGATCGAGCACCTCGCCGCGGATCCCGCCGTAGGCCACCAGCTGCTGCACTGCCGGCTGCGGGCCGCCGATGTCCCAGGGAATCCGCCGGTCGGTGTGCTCCGCCTGATCGTAGAGCGGTTCGAAACCGGCCGCGTTCGCGTCAGTCATTTCTTCTCGCTTCCTTGGCGGCTGCCGACGGGGAACCATGTTGCTAGTAGTGCAGCCTACTGAGGAACGCGATTGTCTACTGCGGGTCAGCTCACAGATACAGGTCCTGGTCGCGGATCAGCGCCGTGGCGAACACGCTAATCACCGCCGTCGCAACCAGATACCCGCACGCCAGCCAGGGCGCGCCGCCCACGGCCGCGATCAGCGCGGTGAGGATCATCGGCGTCACCCCGGAGGCGTACACGCCCGAGAACTGATAGACGAACGACAAACCGGTGTAGCGAGTGCCGGTCGGATACAGCGACGAGTACAGCGTGCCTTGCGCGCCGTAGAACAGCGCGTGCACGACACCGAACACGATGACCATCGCCAGCCCAAACCAGACGAGGTTCTTGGTCCCGAACAAGGCGAATGCCGGAAAGGCCGCCAGACCGTAGAGAGCCACACCCACCAGGTACACCCGACGCGCGCCGTACCGATCGGTCAGAGCTCCCGAGACGGGCAGCAGCACCGCCATCAGCAGGGCGGCGATGGTCACCACGACCAGAACCGACACCTTGTTGAAGCCCAACGCGCCGGTGGCGTAGCTGATCGCGAACACACCCCAGGTGTTGAAGGCCGAGCCCTCGGCCCAGCGAGACAGCAGTCCCAGCAACGTATTTCGCCGGGACCGAGGTTCGCGGAGCACTTCCCGGATGGGCGCGGTGGACGCGGCCTCGAGGTCCCGCAACTGCCGGAAGGCGGGGGTCTCCTCGACCCGCAATCGCACCACGATGCCGATCACCACCAGCACCACGCTCAGCAGGAAGCCGATGCGCCAGCCGTAGGCGAGAAAACGCGTCGGGCCCAAGGCGACCTGAAGGAAGGCGAAGATGCCGGTGCCCAGCGCCAGGCCCAGCGCCAAGCCGATCTGCGGGATCGCCCCGTAGCGGCCGCGCCGGTCGCCGGGGCTGTGCTCCACGGCCAGCAGCACCGCGCCACCCCACTCGCCGCCGAGCGCAAAGCCCTGCAGTACGCGCAGCACCAGCAGCAGCACCGGCGCCCAAGCCCCGATCTGGGCCGCGGTCGGCAGCGCCCCGATCAGCGCCGTCGCGGCGCCCATGATCAGCATCGTCAGCGCCAGGCTGCGCTTGCGGCCGATGCGATCTCCGATGTGGCCGAACACCAGACCGCCGATGGGCCGCATCACGAACCCGACGGCGAAAGTCGCGAACGCCAGCAGCGTGCCCACCAGAGAAGTCGCGTTCGGGAAGAACACCTTGTTGAAGACCAGGCCGGCCGCGGTGGCGTAGAGGAAGAAGTCGTACCACTCCACCGTGGTGCCGAGCAGGCTCGCGGCAACGACGGTCCGCAGCCGGCGGCGGCGGTCGGCGTCGGATTCGTCGGGAACGTCCGGCGCCGCTATCGCCGCGTCGGGCAGGGTCGTCGCCACGGCTACTGCGCCGACGCGACCGCGAACGGCGTCGCCGAGGCCGGCTGGGTCTTGCGGTTGGGGTGTTTCCACACGCCCCGGCGCTCGAGCAGTGGCAGCACGCCCTCGCCGAACCAGTAGGCCTCTTCCAAGTGCGGATAGCCCGACAGGATGAAGTGGTCGATGCCGAGGTCGGCGTATTCGATCAGCCGCTCGGCGACCTCCTCGTGCGACCCGACCAGCGCGGTGCCGGCACCGCCGCGCACCAGGCCGACGCCGGCCCACAGGTTGGGCGCGATCAGCAGCCGATTGTTGTTGCCGCCGTGCAACTTCAGCATCCGGCGCTGTCCCTCGGATTCGCTGCGCGCCAAGCTGGCCTGCACTCGCTCGATATCCGCGGGGTCGATCGCCGACAGCAGCCGGTCGGCTTCGGCCCACGCTTCCTCGGCGGTGGGGCGGCTGATCACGTGGATCCGCAAACCGAATTGCAGGGTCCGGCCGGCATCGGCGGCCAGCCCTCGCACCCAGTCCAATTTCTCGCCGACGGCCGCCAGCGGTTCACCCCAGGTGAGGTAGACATCGGAGTATTCGGCGGCAACCGGCCCCGCCGATCCCGACGATCCACCGAAGAACACCGCGGGCACCGGGTCCGGCGGGTTGTTGAGCTGTGCGCCCTCGACCTGAATGTGCTCACCGGCGAACGTCACCGGCTCCTTCGAAGTCCACAGTTGCCGCACCACATTCAAGAACTCGGCGGTACGCGTGTAGCGCGCTCGCTTGTCCAGGTAATCCCCGTAGGCCCGCTGCTCGTGCGGTTCGCCGCCGGTGACGACATTGAGCAGCAGCCGGCCATCCGAGTGTCGCTGGAACGTGCCGGCCATCTGTGCGGCCAGCGTGGGACTGAGCAGCCCGGGGCGAAATGCGACCAGGAACTTCAGCGTCTCGGTCCGCTCGATCAGCATCGCGGTCGTCAACCACGCGTCCTCACACCACAATCCGGTCGGTGTGAGCACCGCCTCAAAGCCGTTGTCTTCGGCGGCGGCGCAAATCTGGTGCAAATAGCGCAAAGTCGCGGGCCGGTCGCCGTGCATCGACGTGCCGTGCCCGCCCGCGACCAGGTTGCGCGAATCCCCGTACGTCGGCAAAAACCAGTGAAATGCCAGGCTCATTCAATCCTCTTCCGCTCTTGATCAGCATTAAGCCGACTCCGAAAAGCCGTGCACGAAAGTTCCAGCCTCCCGAAGCCCGCCGCACCGCGCGAGGGTTGAAACCTGCCAGATTCAATCCGGCCGGGCGGGCCTTCACGCGGCGGACGTCACCGGTCGATGACTGCCGGATCACAATGCCCTTGCAAACGGCGTGGCAGGGTCGGAAAAACCCAGTGGGCGCGGCATTATGACGCTCGTGCCTGATCTGAATCGCCGCGCGGTGCTGCGAATGGGCGCCAGTGCCAGCGTTGCGGCCGCAGGCGCGTGGGCTTTGAGCGCCTGGCTGGACCCGCTGGAACCACAAGCGGCGCCACAGCCGATGTCACCCACCCCGTTCGAGCCATCCACCGCCAGTAGCAACCTGTCCACCAAACTCACCGGCTCGTTCGTCTCGAAGGCGCGCGGCGGTGCCAAGACCAATTGGGTGATCGCGTTGCCGCCCGGACAGACCTCGCAGAGCGGGCTGCTGCGCCCGGTGATCGCGTTGCACGGCAAGGACGGCGACGCGAACATGATGCTCGACTGCGGTGTGCCGGACGCGCTGGCCCGGCTGGTCAAGGAGGGCAAGCCGCCGTTCGCCGTGGTGGGAGTCGACGGCGGTTCCGATTCCTACTGGCACAAACGGGTCGACGGCAGCGACTCCGGTGCGATGGTGCTCGACGAGCTGTTGCCGATGCTGGGTTCGATGGGGCTGGATACGTCCCGGGTGGGCTTCATGGGCTGGTCGATGGGCGGATACGGGGCGTTGCATCTGGGCGCCAAGCTGGGGCCGTCGCGGACCGCGGGGATCTGCGCGATCAGCCCGGCGCTGTACACGTCCTACACCGATTGCGCACCCGGGGCGTTCGACAGCTACGACGACTGGATGACGAACAGCGTGGTGGGCCTGCCGGCGTTGTCGCAGATCCCGGTGCGGGTGGACTGCGGCACCTTCGACCGCTTCTATCCCGCCACCCGCCAATTCGTCAGCCAACTGCAAACTCCACCGGCGGTCAGCTTCACCGTCGGCGGCCACGACATGACCTGGTGGCGTCTGCAGTTACCCGGCGAACTCTCCTGGCTGGCGACCTAGTGGAGGCACCCGAAAAGGTATGACAGTCCGGCAGGAAACCACCGCCAGCCCGCCCTCACGAGCGGGCGATAGCCCCACCGGACAAATACAGCGACGCGGATTCCGCCCGGACATCGAGGGCCTGCGGGCCGTCGCGGTCGTCGCCGTCGTGCTCTACCACGCGGGCATCCCCGGCACCGCCGGCGGCTTCATCGGCGTGGACGTCTTCTTCGTCATCTCCGGATTCCTGATCACCGGCCTGCTCTGGCGCGAGGTCAGCAGCGCCAATACCGTTGCGCTGGGCCGCTTTTACGGCGCGCGGGCCCGCCGACTCTTGCCGGCCGCGGCCACCGTCGCCGTCGTCACCGCCATCGGGGCGGCCATCGTGCTGCCGCCGCTGCAGGCGCGAAACGTCTTCCTGGACGGCATCGCCAGCGCGCTCTATGTCGGCAACTACCGGTTCGCCAGCCAGGGCACCGACTACCTGAACGCCGACGTGCCCTCGCCGTTCCAGCACTACTGGTCACTGGGCGTCGAGGAGCAGTTCTATCTGGTGTGGCCGGTGTTGATCATCGGCACCGCCTGGCTCGTCGGACGCGTGCGGCGCGACGCCGCGGCCAAGGCAATGCCATACGCGGTGGTGCTGGCCTTGGTCGCCGCGGCCTCGTTGACGGCGGCGGTGCTGTGCACCCGCGCCTCGCCACCGTGGGCGTTCTTCTCGCTGCCCACCCGCGCCTGGGAACTGGCCGTCGGGGGTCTGGTCGCGCTGTCGATCGAGCAGTGGCGCCGGCTGCCGCTATTGCCCGCGGCGATCGCCGGATGGGGCGGCCTGGCGCTGATCCTGCTGACCTGCACCCAGCTCGGCCCCGCCACGCCCTACCCCGGCACCGCGGCGCTGCTCCCCGTGCTGGGCACCGCGCTGGTGATCGGCGGCGGCTGCGTCACCCGCAGCCTGGGCGTCGGTCGCCTGCTGTGCCGGCCGACGATGCGCGCGATCGGGCGGGTGTCCTACTCCTGGTACCTCTGGCACTGGCCGGTGCTGTTGCTGTTGCCGCGGCTGCTCGGTGAGCCCGCCGGCCTGGCGGCCCGGTTGGCCGCGACCGCCGTCTCGGCCGGGCTCGCGGTGATCACCTTCCACCTGGTGGAGAACCCCGGCCGGTTCGCCGCCGCCCTGCGCCGGTCGGCCAAGGCCAGCCTCGCGGTGGCCGGGATCGCCAGCGCCGCCACCGCGTCCGCATGCGTGCTGTTGCTCACCGTGATACCCGTGCCGGTCGGTCACGGCCCGGCCGCCGCGAAGGCCAACATCATGGCGTTGCCCACGGCGGCCCCCACCGCGGGCTTGAGCACCGGCCCGCAGGAAGCGGCCGTCCAGCAGGCCCTCGCGCAGGTGCGCGCCGCCGTCGCGGCGGCCACGGGCCTGCGCGCCGTCCCGTCCAATCTGGACCCGCCGCTTGCCCAGGCGCCAGCCGACAAGGCCGCCGTCTTCGTCAACGGCTGCGTGCGATCCTGGCGTGAAGTCGGCCAAAGCGATTGCGCGACAGGCGATACCGGATCGCCGACAACGGTCGCGCTGATCGGCGACTCACACGCGGCGATGTGGAGCCCGGCCTTCCAGCAGGCTGCCGAGCAGCGGCACTGGCGGCTGGAGACGCTGGCCAAAGTGACCTGCCCGGTGCAGGACCTGCCGATCGACAGCCCGTATCTGGGCCGCGAGTACACCGAGTGCGAACAGTGGCGCGGCCAGATCATGGCCCGCGTGGCGGCCGAACACCCGCGTCTGGTCGTGCTGGATATGAGCCGGCGCTACGGCGGAGACTTCGGCTTCGTGTCCTACGACCCGGCGTGGATCGAGACCCTGGGCCGCACTGTCGCACAGTTGCGCCGCACCGGCGCGACGGTCCTGGTCCTCGGCCCCGCCCCGGATCCGCAATCCCCGGTGCCCACCTGCCTGTCCGGACACCTGGACGACGCCACCGCCTGCGCGCCGAGCCGGTCGGCCGCGGTCAACGACGGCGGCATCTCCGCGGAACGGGCGGCAACCACCGGAAACGGCGGTCACTACGCCGATCTCACCGACCTGTTCTGCACGGGCGAGCGCTGCCCAATGATCGTCGGTAACACCCTGGTCTTCCGAGACGACAACCACGTCACAACTGAATATGCGCAATTGTTGGCACCGGTGATGGGTGCACTGGCGGATCGTGCCATAACGGACGGATGACGAAGCAATGACTTTCTTTGCAAATGAACCCCGCCATGAAACTGAACGTGTTACGAATATAAGGGTTTTGGAGGTTTGAAATGTCCCCGCTGTTGCTGGTCTGCATCGCGGCTGCTACGCCAGTCGTCGGAATTGGCTTGATGCAGCTGCAAGCACGCCTCGAGCAGTGGGACTACGAGCGGCACGCGGAAGACTAAGCGCCAACTATTGGTGCGTTAAAGCCTTGCGTGGCTGGCACTTTGACGCGGAGCCGGCCCGCCGAAAGGCTGAGTGCCTCGTTACCGGAACAGCTGCGTGCGGATCAGCGGTGCAATCTTGTCGGCCAGATAGCGATGCCCAGCGTCGTTGGGGTGCACACCATCCGGGCCGATCAGGTCGGGCCTGTCGACGAACCAGTGGGCGCCGATCGGGTCAACGAATGCCGCTCCCGCGGCCCGCGCCTCGGAGTTGAGCACGTCGCGAATCTGCAGAATCGAATCGGGCACGTCGGCGGTCGGCCACGGCGGCCCGATCACCAGGAACCGCGCCGATGGCGCCAGCATGCGCGCGACCCCGAAGGTATCGCGCGCCCGTGCGGCCAGTAGGCCGGGATCGGTGCCCTGATCGTTGCGGGAGCCGAAGAACACCACCAGCACGTCGTCGGACTTGACCGCCCTGACAGTCAGATCCTCGAAGACGCCGCCGTGGTCGCCGAGCGCGACGTACCCGGCCCTGCCCTCGGCGGCCACGTCGGCGGCAATCTGCACACCGCGCTTGGTGAGCGTCTGCCAGGCCAGAGAGGTCCACGATTTCGGGCCCAGGCCACCCTCGTCGGTGCCGGTCGTATAAGAGTCGCCGACGACCGCGATGTGGGTCAGCCGGGCGTCCAGGGTCAACGCCTCGTATGCCCGCTCGCGTGCCGGGTGTGCCACGACTGCCACGAGCAGACCGACCAGCAAAGCGAGATTGACGACGAACGCGGCCAGGCGACTCACACCTACCTCCCCCCTGTGCACGTCATCGCCGTGTGGTGCACCCCAATCCAACAGAATCGTACGAAGGACCGGCGCGAACGGACCGTCAACGCGCTGTCGCGCCTGCGCGATCCCCCGGTCGGCAAGGTACAAGCTACCAGTACGGCGCGCCTGCCGTGGGCGAATCCGCATCCGAGAGGTTATGGGGCACAGCATGATTCGCGGACACTGGGGCCTCCGTCACACCGCGCGGGCGGTAACCGCTGCCGGGCCGCCATCGATCGGGTGCACCTTGGCCGGAGCCGACTCACCGGACTCGGTTCGCTGGGCCGCGGGCCGGACGTCGACCATCCTGCGCATCCAGCGACGGGCCGGCTCCTCCACGAAGTGATAGAGCAGGCTGGAAAGCGCCAGGGCGATGGCGAAAAGGCCGAGGATGTTCCATTTCCAGGGGGAATCGGATTCCCACGGCGTGAGCTTGAATTGCTCGACCGCCCATCCCCACGACGTATGCACCAGCTCGTGCACCATGTACAGGCAGAACGAGATCTGCCCGCCGTACACCATCACCCGGGTGGACAGCAGTCTCGGCAGGCCACCCAGGCCGATCGCCAGCGTGATCACCAGCGGAATGAACAGCGCGTCGACCACCCCGCCACTGTCGTTTTCCACGACTCCGGTGATCGGGTGCGCGTTGAACCAGTAGAGGACCCCCACCACCGCCGCCACGAGCAGCAGGGACAGGTATCCGGCGATGTGGCGACCGCGATCGGTCAGCCGCAATCGGCGCACGGCGGCGCAGGCCAGCGCCCCCGCGGCGAACTGGGTCACGATCCGCGGCAGCCAGCTCCACGGCGTGTAGAAATGGCCGCTGGCCAACAACAGCACCACCGGCGGCAGCGAGGCCGCAACGGCCAGAAACATCAGGGTCCGCGCCCGGGTGGCCAGCTTCATCCGAAAGATCACCAGCGCCAGCACGCCGAACAACAGGTAGGCCAGCCATTCCGCGCTGATCGACCAGGCCGGCCCGTCCCAGCTCGTCCCGTCGAAGAACGGCTCGAACCACAGCTGGACGAGCAGGACCTGGCGGACGTAGCTGATCGCGGTCAGCGAGCTCGCTTCGGGCAGCGGCACGTGACCGACGTGCAGCGACAGGATCACCAGCAGCGCGGCCAGGTGCAAGGTGACCAGGTAAACGGGCCACACCCGGGCCAGCCGCAGCCATAAGAAGTGCAGGGTCTCGCGCGTCGACCAGGACCGGCCCATCCGGTCGAGGTAGTTCCAGGCCAGCACGAACCCGCTGAGGATGAAGAACAGATCGACGCCCTGCGCGCCGCAGTTGAGCACCGGCGCGAGGCTCTCGCGGAAATCGGGGGAGATATCGCTGAGCATGGGCCGGAAATGGAAGAGCACCACCCACACCGCGGCGACGATGCGGAGTCCAGTCAGGGCTTTGATCTCACCCTTGATCTCGCCCTTTGTCTTTCCCATGCGCACAGGGCTTTTCTTTCAGTCTGGACTCTGCGGTTTCGTTCGCCTGCTCACCCGGCTGACCGGGCGATTTCGCCCTATCACAAGCCCCCCGACTCGCAACCGGTAGCGAGAGCAGCCTAACAGCGCGGCAGCCCGGATCGCGTGACGGCGGCGGTGTGGCCGCGCTGTCGACCTTCCCGAGCACGGGCGAGTCACCTTTTTAGCAAACAGTTAGACGTAACTGTCGGTCTCCTTATGTTTGACGGGCAACGTTGCAGTTAGCTTCGGTCGGCGTTGTGCCGACCCTCGCATCACGGGGATTGAGGCGTCATGACGATCGCGATGAGCACTCGACAGGGAAACGACACCGTCGACTGCGGTGGGGCCGAGGTTCGGGCTCACTGCCGCCACCTCGCGACGGTGGTGACCATCCGGGGAGAGATCGATGCCGTCAATGTCGACCGGGTCCGCGACTGCCTTCGCCGTTTCATCGTCGGTGACAATCCCGTGGTGCTCGACATCAGCGACGTGAGCCGCTTCGCCGGCGCCGGGTTCGCGCTGCTGTACACGTTCGACGAGGACTGCCGCCGGGCCGGGATGGACTGGACGCTGGTCGCGAGCCCCGACGTCACCGAACAGCTGGTCGCCGGAGACGGCGATTCCGCGTTTCTGACCGCCGGCTCGGTGCCCGAGGCGTTCGGCGACCTGGCCGACGCTGTCGTCTACCGACGCCGGCTGGCGCTGCCGCTGATCAGAAAGACGGCTTAACGCTGCGGCGGGTGCGCCACAGCCTGGACGTTCCGAGGACTGCCAGCACTCCGGCGATCATCGCTAGCAGCATGGCCAGTAGCAGTAGCTGAGGGTCGTAAACCAACGAGGTGGTCGACGGCTGTCCGTCCGTGATCGGCGCGACGTCCACAATCTGACGGGCATGCAGCCAGCTCGCCCCGACACCGACCAGCGCCGTGCAGGCCAGGCCGAGTTCGACCAGCGCCCGGTAACGGGCGATCACTGCTCCGACCCTTCGTCGTCGTGACGATCGATATCGATGGCGTCCGATCGGACCGGCTCCACCCGCTCCTGCACCAGCGGGGTCAGCGCTTCCCGAAGCCGACGATGCCGTTTCGCCCAGGCCTGCGCGGTGCGGCCCCCGGTGAGTTTCAGGCCGATGCCGGTCCGGCCGCGCGGCACCCCGAAGAGTTCGCCGAGCGCACGCGCCGACTGCCACCTCGCCAGCTCCTTGTCGGAGTTCGCCGGATTCTCGGGCTCGGGAAAGACCTTGACGATTTCACGCACCAGGATGGTCTCGGTGCCCTGGCGCAAGGCATCGTTGGTCAATTCGACCGACACGTGGATCCGCGCCGCCTTCACCTGAAGCGAGATGAACGCCGACACCATCACCAGAAAGATCGCCGGGACCAACAGTGATATCTGGGCTCCACTCCATACTTCGATCAGGATCATGGACACCGCCGCAGCCGGGCCGCTCAGCACCCACAGCCAGCTGGCGCCGGGTTCGTAGAACAACGGCTTGGGGTCGACATCCCTCGCTGTGGTCATTGGAGCCTCATCCCCTGATTGTTTACCGCCGGTGCGGCCGTTACGAAAGCCAACCCGCCGCTTCGGCGGCCCAATAGGTGAGCACGATATCGGCTCCGGCACGGCGAATGCTGATCAGCGATTCCAGCGCCGCTGCGCGCCCGTCGATCCAATTGTTGGCTGCCGCAGCGCAAATCATCGCGTATTCCCCCGACACTTGGTACGCCGCCACCGGTACCGGCGAGACGTCCGCGGCGGCAGCCACCACGTCGAGGTAGCTCATTGCGGGTTTGACCATGATGATGTCGGCACCCTCGTTGATGTCCAATTCGATCTCGCGCACCGCTTCGGCGACATTGCCGGGCTCCTGCTGGTAGGTCCGGCGATCACCGGACAGGCTGGAGCTGACCGCTTCCCGGAACGGGCCGTAGAACGCCGAAGCGAACTTCGTCGCGTAGGCCAGGATCACCACGTCGGTGTGGCCCGCGGCGTCCAGCCCGTCGCGAATGGCGCCCACCTGCCCGTCCATCATTCCGCTCGGCCCCACCACATGAGCGCCGGAATCTGCCTGTGCCACAGCTAATTTCACATAGCGGCTCAGAGTGGCATCGTTGTCGACCCGTCCCCGAGCGTCGAGGACGCCGCAGTGACCGTGGTCGGTGAACTCGTCGAGGCAGGTGTCCGCCATCAACACCGTCGCGTCACCGAGATCCTTGGCCAGGTCCCGAAGAGCGACGTTGAGAATGCCGTCGGGGTCGGTGCCGGCCGAGCCGGTCGGGTCCTTGTCCTCGTCGCGCGGCACCCCGAACAGCATCAGCCCGCCTACCCCGGCCGCCACCGCATCGGCGGCGGCGCGGCGCAGCGAATCGCGGGTGTGCTGCACCACATCGGGCATCGACGGGATCGGCCGCGGTTCGTCCATCCCGTCGGCGACGAACATCGGCAGCACCAAATGCCTTGGCTCCAAGGACGTTTGCGCCACCAAGCGACGCAACGCGGGGGTGGAACGGAGCCGGCGCGGGCGCTGCCGCGGGTAGGCCACTAGCGCCTGCGGCTCTTCTTACGCGGCGGTGGCAGCGCACCCTCGGCGCGCAACCGCGCGGCGTGTTCGGCCAGCGCATCGACCAGTGGGCCGATGGCAGCCGTCTCGGGCTGCACATCCACCCGCAAGCCGAACTCGGCAGCGGTCTCGGCCGTCTTGGGGCCGATGCAGGCAATGATGGTGCGCGCGTGGGGTTTACCAGCGATGCCGACCAGGTTGCGCACCGTCGAGCTGGAGGTGAAGCACACCGCGTCGAAGCCGCCCGTCTTGATCATCTCGCGGGTGGCCGCCGGCGGAGGCGCCGCACGCACCGTCCGGTACGCGGTGACATCCTCGATCTCCCAACCGCGTTCGCGCAGCCCCTCGGCCAGCGTCTCGGTGGCGATGTCGGCGCGCGGCAGCAAGACCCGGTTCACCGGATCGAAGATGCTGTCGTAGGGCGGAAAGTCGTCCAGCAGGCCCAGCGAGGACTGTTCCCCGGCCGGCACCAGCTCGGGGCTGATCCCGAACGCCCGGACCCGGTCCGCCGTCGACTCGCCGACGCAGGCGATCTTCACACCGGAGAACGCCCGGGCGTCCAGCCCGAATTCGCCGAACTTCTCCCACACCGCGCGCACCGCGTTGGTGGAGGTGAACACCACCCACTGGAACCGGCCATCGACCAATCCCTTGACGGCCCGCTCCATCTGGGCGGGGCTGCGCGGCGGCTCGACGGCGATGGTCGGCACCTCGACCGGCAGCGCGCCGTATGAGGTCAGCCGCTCGCTCATCTCACCGGCCTGGTCCTTGGTGCGCGGCACCAGGATGGTCCAGCCGTACAGGGCGCGGCTCTCCCACCAGTTCAGCTTCGACCGGCTGTTCACCGTCTTGCCGATGGTCACCACCAGCGGTCCGGTCAGCGGGCCCGCGGGGTCCCCGGCGCCGGCCACGACCGCCGGGTCGGTCAACCCGTGCAGCGTGGTTTCGACCGAACGCTGCTGACAGGTGGTGCCCTGCGCCGTCACCACGCAGGGCGTGGTCTCCGACAGCTCGTGCTCGATCAGGGTGCGGGCCGCGTCCGCCAAATGCGTCGGTGTGGCCTGCAGGATCAGCGGTCCGGGCGCCGCGGCCAGTGCCTCCCAGTCCACGTCGCCGCGCACGTCGGCAACCGTGTGCGAGGAGCCCAGCGGCAGACCCGCATAGGTCGGCACCGCGCTGGTCGCGGCCAGGCCCGGCACGATCTCGACATGCAGGTGGGTGCGCGCGACGGCGTTCACCTCGCTGATCACCGCGTCGAGCGTCAGCGGGTCACCGGACACCAGCCGCACCACGTCAACACCCGTGCGGGCTTCGGCGGTCAGCGTCTTGGCAACCTCGGCGGGTTCGCCCAGCGCCGGACGGATGTCGGCGCCGCCGGACAGCACCGTCGGCGCAGTCTGCGGCTGATCCGCGTCCGGTGAGCCGTCGGGCGTGGGCGGTGGGTGGGCGGGCGCCGGGCCCGAAACGGGCGGCAGGTCTTTGCCGATCAGCGCCAGCACCGGTTCGGGTACGTCGGGATCGGTGAACACCAGGGCCGCATTGGCCAGCACTGTGGCCGCCCGCGTGGTCAACAATCCCGGGTCACCCGGGCCGGAACCCACGAACGTGATGCGGCCCGGTCTCGGCTTACGCCCTCGCGTCGTCATTGTCGCTCCCACGTCACTCTCATTCAGTTTCCTTGCGCGGGGTCTTGCCGCGCTGCCCCGATCAGCTCGCCGGCGCCCAACTCCAACAGCTCCGCGGCCACCGAGAGCCCCAGCTCTCGAGCCCGCTCAGGAGCGCCGACGCCGGACGCACGGATCACGTCGGATCCATCCAGCGCCGCCACGCAACCGCGCAGCGACAGCTCGTCGAAGACGCGCCCGTCCTCATCAATGGACTCGACCACCTCAGCGATCGCGCCCACCGGTGCGGAGCAACCCGCCTCCAGTTCGGCCAACAGAGCTCGCTCCGCGGTGACCGCCGCACGCGTGTCGGCGTCGTCCAACTCCGCCAGCACTGCCGCCAGCCGGCCGTCATCGGCGCGACATTCGACGGCGAGCGCGCCCTGAGCCGGTGCTGGCAACATTTGCACCGGCTCTAGCGTCTCGGTGACATCAGCGAGCCGGCCCAGGCGGGCCAGTCCGGCCCGGGCCACCACGATGGCGTCAAGATCACCACTGCTTACCCTGTTCAACCTGGTATCTAGGTTGCCTCGTAGGGGGCGGATTTCCAAACCGAGACCCAATGCCCTAAGCTGTGCGGCCCGCCGCGGGGAAGACGTCCCCACCAGCGAACCTGCCGGCAACTCCCCGAGCACCAGTCCGTCGCGCGCGACCAGCGCGTCGCGCGGGTCATTGCGTGCCGGTATGGCCGCGATGGTGAACCTCGGGTCGTCGGCGGTCGGCAAATCCTTGTGCGAGTGCACGGCAGCGTCGACCCGGCCATCCAGAATGGCCTCGCGCAACGCCGTCGTGAAGACGCCCACACCCAGACTTTCGATGGGAGCCGACGACTGGTCGCCGGCTGTGCTGATGATCACCAACTCCGCGGGGTGGCCGTTGGCGATGAGAGTGTCTCTGATGACGGAGGCCTGAGTGGTTGCCAGCAGACTGCCCCGCGTGCCTAACCGGATCACGTGCACCAATCGGTTACTCGGCGGATGGTATCGGGCCGCCCGACGCGGGGTGGGTGAGCGTACCGGCGTCGAATCCCGTTGACACTGCGGGCAATTCGCCCGCGGTGGCGACGGCGTCGACGGCGGTCTGGTCGAGTTCGAAAAGTTCGCGCAGGGCTTCGGCGTAGCTGTCGCCGCCGGGAGCGCTGGCGAGTTGTTTGATCCGCACCGTGGGCGCGTGCAGCAGCTTGTCCACCACCCGCCGGACGGTGCGGGCAACCTCCTCGCGGTGGGCGCTCTCGAGTCCCGGCAGCCGGTTCTCCAGCCGCAGCAATTCCGCTTCGACGACGTCGGCGGCGCGCTGGCGCAGCGCGGTGACGGTCGGAGTGACCTCGGCCATCCGCTGTCCGGCCAGGTAGGCGGCCACCTCTGCGGCCACGATGTGGCGGGCGGCGTCGACGTCGCCTGCGGCGGCGTGCGCCGCGGGTTCGTGTTGGATCCGCTCCACGTCGACGACCCACACTCCGGGGAGTCCGGCCACCGCGGGATCGACGTCGCGCGGCATACCCAGGTCGCAGATCAGCAGCTGGTGGCCGGCCTCGTCGCGCTGCGCGGCGGCCAGCGCGTTGTGGACGTCGGCCAGGGACACCACGGGACTCACCGCGCCCGTACAGCTGACCACGACGTCGGCGTCGGCCAAGGCGTCCGCAAGCCGGTCAAGCGTCAGCGCCTGCGCGCGCACGCCCGATTCGCGGATCTTGCGGACCAGTCGTTGTCCCCGGGACAGCGAGCGGTTGAGGACCAGGATGTGGTCGATGCCGGCACGGATCAGGTGTGCGGCCGCCAGTGCGCCCATCGCGCCGGCTCCGACGACGACCGCGGTCTTGCCCGCCAGCCCGTCCACCTTGCGTTCGGCCATGCCCAGCGCGACCGAGACCACCGAAGCACCGGCGGCGTCGATGGCCGTTTCGGAGTGCACCCGCTTGCCCACCGACAGCGCGCGTTGGGCCAGCTCGTGCAGCACCCGCCCGACCGTCCGATTCGCTTCCGCGGCGGCATAGGCCCGGCGCACCTGACCCAGCACCTGCTGCTCGCCGATCACCGCGGAGTCCAGCCCGCTGGCTACGGCGAACAGGTGCTCGACGGCGGCCTCGCTGTAGCGAACGTAGGCGTATTTGGTGAGGTCACCCATCGACATTCCGGAGTATTCCGACAGCACCTGCCCGATTACGGCCAAACCGCCGTGGAACGCGTCGACGACCGCATAGACCTCGACCCGGTTGCAGGTCGACAGCACCATGGCCTCGGTGACCAGCGGCGATTGCAAGACCCGTTCGATGATCTTGTTGCGATCGGATTCGTCGATGCTGAGTTGTTCCAGTACGGAGACCGGCGCACTACGGTGCGAAACCCCGAAGAGCAAGATGCTCACGGCAGCATCACCTGGCCAGCTCCCTCGCTACTCCAGTAACTGAACTGCTGTCTACGGTAAACGTTTATTCGGTGGGCTACCAAATATTGAGTCTGCGCTCACCAAGCTCGCAGCCCGCGGCGTTACCGGGCGAGGTCGGCACGCAGCCGCGGCTCGTCGATCTCCCAGTAACTGTGCTCGCTGCCATTCAGCAAAATCACCGGCAGACGGTCGCCGAACTCGACCCGCAGCCCGGGGTTGCCGGCCGCCGCGGCAGCGTCGACGTCGGTGGCCGCAAGGTCGAAATGCAGCTCCCCGGCCAGTTCAGCCAGCCGCGCGTAGGCCCGCGCGCAGATGCTGCATCCGTCGCGGGTCAGCAGCTCCACCTTCGGGCGGCCGGCGGCCTGGGTCATGGGACCAGTGTGGCATCGGCGCCGGACCGCTGGCCGGCCGCGCCCCAGGGTGAATTGTGGCGCGCCCCCGCGATTACTAGGTTGCGGCTATGGCTGCCGACAGCAATCTGCGCGCCGATCCGCAGATGATGCACGGATTTGCCCAGGCGCTGCTCGGTGGTGCCGAGAATCTGCGAACTCAGCTGGCCGGGCTGGACGGTCAGGTAGGCGAGATGCTCGGCGGCTGGCAGGGCGGATCGGGCAGCGCCTACTCCTCGGCGTGGCAACGGTGGCATCGGGGAGCGCGCGAGGTCGAGGCCGGACTGTCAATCCTGGCCAGGGCGGTAGCCCACGCCGGTGCGGGTTACCAGCACAACGAAGCTGTTTCCGCACAAGCGATTCGGCAGGTGCACGATGGCTGACGCTTTTCGGGTGGATCCGGAGGCATTGGCCGACGCCGTGCAGCGGATGGCGGAATTTCAGCGCTCTGCCGAAAGCATGCTCAGCGAAATCGACTCGCTGGTAAGCAATCTGCACGCGACATGGTCGGGTGCGGCGGCGGCGGCGCACGCCGAAGCCCATCAGCACTGGGCTCGCGGTGAGGCGATGATGCGCGAGGCATTGGGCCAATTGCGGACCGCGGGCGCGACGGCGCA
>NZ_JBVAXR010000024.1:0-81602 GCF_055419445.1 Mycobacterium sp. IDUB_19
GACCCCGCCGTTCGCGTTGACCTGGAATCCGTGGCCGCCAACGCCAGCGCGGCCCGTGCGCTGGAGGGCTTGCAGGAAGCGGCCGCCGCCGAGGGTGGCCCGCAACCGCCGATCGACCTGACCGCCGCCGCGTTCTTCGACGTGGACAACACGCTGGTGCAAGGCTCCTCCGCGGTGCACTTCGGACGCGGGCTGGCCGCACGCAACTATTTCACTTACCGCGACGTCGTCGGATTCATCTACGCGCAGGCCAAGTTTCAGCTGCTCGGCAAGGAGAACAGCAACGACGTCGCCGCCGGCCGGCGCAAAGCGCTCACCTTCATCGAGGGCCGCTCGGTCGAGGAGCTGGTTGCTCTCGGCGAGGACGTCTACGACGAAATCATCGCCGACAAGATCTGGTCCGGCACCCGAGAGCTCACCCAGATGCACCTGGACGCCGGCCAGCAGGTGTGGCTGATCACCGCAACGCCGTATGAGCTCGCCGCGACGATCGCGCGCCGGCTCGGCCTGACCGGCGCGCTCGGGACGGTCGCGGAGTCGGTGGACGGCGTATTCACCGGCCGCCTTGTCGGTGAAATCCTGCACGGCCCGGGCAAGGCACACGCCGTGCGGTCCCTGGCGATCCGCGAGGGCCTCAACCTCAAACGGTGCACGGCCTACTCCGACAGCTACAACGACGTGCCCATGCTGTCGTTGGTAGGCACGGCGGTCGCCATCAACCCCGACGCACGTTTGCGCAGCCTGGCCCGCGAACGGGGATGGGAGATCCGCGACTTCCGGACCGCTCGCAAGGCGGCGCGGATCGGAGTGCCGTCGGCGCTGGCGCTCGGTGCGGCGGGCGGTGCGCTGGCGGCGTTGGCGTCGCGACGCCAATCACGCTGATAGGCTGCGCCGCTGAGCAACGATTCAAGTGGGGAGCGGGCAAAGCCATGACAACTCCAGCGGGGGCCCAGAGCCTTCCAGAGGGGGCCCAGAGCCTCATCGGCAGCCATTACCGGGCGCCGGACTACTTCGAGGTCGGACGAGAGAAGATCCGGGAGTTCGCGTCCTCGGTGCAAGACGACCATCCGATGCACTTCAGCGAGGTTGACGCCGCTGAGGCAGGGTACCCCGAGGTGGTGGCCCCGCTGACGTTCCTGGCGATCGCGGGACGGCGCGTGCAGCTGGATATCTTCACCAAGTTCAGCATCCCGATCAACATCGCCAGGGTTCTTCATCGCGACCAGAAGTTCCGGTTCCACCGCCCGATCCTGGCCCACGACAGATTGCACTTCGACACCTATCTAGACTCGGTGATCGAGTCGCACGGCACCGTCATCGCGGAGATCCGCAGTGAAGTCACCGACGCCGAAGGGAAACCTATCGTCACCAGCACCGTGACGATGCTGGGCGAGGCGGCAAATCAAGAAGTCGGCGCTGAAGAAACCGTCGCCGCGATTGCGTC
This sequence comes from Mycobacterium sp. IDUB_19, assembly GCF_055419445.1. Classification (NCBI taxonomy): domain Bacteria; kingdom Bacillati; phylum Actinomycetota; class Actinomycetes; order Mycobacteriales; family Mycobacteriaceae; genus Mycobacterium; species Mycobacterium sp. IDUB_19. The sequence continues at coordinate 1,445 of NZ_JBVAXR010000024.1, forward strand.
CATTTCTGCTGGAAAGTAGGGTCGATTTAATGACGTCACAGGGGGAAACGGGTGGCACCCAGCTAAAGCCGCCAGTCGAAGCAGTCCGCTCCCACTACGACAAATCGAACGAGTTCTTCAAGCTCTGGCTTGATCCGTCGATGACGTACAGCTGCGGCTACTTTGACGAGAATCCGGACCCGCAACATCTGACCAAGACGCTCGAAGAGGCGCAGTACGCCAAGCGCAAGCTCGCTCTGGACAAGCTGAACCTCGAGCCTGGCATGACGCTGCTCGACATCGGCAGCGGCTGGGGCTCGACCATGCGGCACGCCGTCCAGGAGTACGACGTCAATGTCATCGGTCTGACGCTGAGCGAGAACCAGTACGCCCACAGCATGGCCGAGTTCGACAAGATGGACAGCCCCCGCCATAAAGAGGTGCGGATCCAGGGCTGGGAAGAATTCGACGAGCCGGTCGACCGGATCGTGTCGCTGGGTGCGTTCGAGCACTTCGCCGACGGCGCCGGAGACGCCGGGTACGAGCGCTACGCCACCTTCTTCAAGAAGTACTACGACTTGCTGCCCGACGACGGCCGCATGCTGCTGCACTCGATCGTGGTGCCCACCGCCGAAGAGGGCAAAGCGATGGGCCTGCAGGTGAATATGACCCTGCTGCGGTTCATCAGTTTCATCTTGAAGGAGATCTACCCCGGCGGTAAATTGCCGCAGATCAACCTGGTCGACAAGTACGCGACGGGTGCGGGTTTCACGATCGAGCGTCACCACAAGATCGGTAAGAACTACGTCCCGACGCTGACCGCCTGGGGGGACGCCCTCGAGGCGCACAAGGATGAGGCGATTGCCCTGAAGGGGCAGGAGACCTACGACATCTACTTGAAATACTTGCGTGGCTGCTCGGATCTGTTCCGCGATGGCTACACGAACGTTTGCCAGTTCACGCTGGTCAAGTAACCGCTGCACGCAGAGTGCCCCGGTGGCCATTGGCGCCGGGGCACTTGCATGTCTGTGGGACGCCGAGGCGTCAGGCCAAGACGCTGAGGCGAAAAGCTCAGCCCAAGAAGATGTTGCGACGACCGGCGAGCAGCCGGTACAGCGTCTGCTGGATCGTCTCGCGCACCTGATCGGTCAACTCGAAGGTGACCATCGGGTCCTCGGCGTCGGACGCGGCGTAGTCGTTGGTGTAGATCGGCTCACCGAACGCGATGCGCCACTTCGACGGCAGCGGCACCAGGCCGGCGGGCCCGGCCAACGGGAACAGCGGCGTGACCGGGAAGTAGGGCAGCCCGAACAGCCGCGCCAGGAGCTTCACGTCGGTCAGCATCGGGTAGATCTCTTCGGACCCGATGATCGAGCACGGGATGATCGGCGCCTTGGTGCGCAACGCCGCCGTCACAAAGCCGCCGCGACCGAACCTCTGCAGCCGGTAGCGGTCCTCGAAGCGCTTGCCCAGGCCCTTGTAACCCTCCGGGAATACCGCGGTGAGCTCGCCCGCGGCCAGCAGCCGGTGCGCGTCCGTGGTGCAGGCCATGGTGTGACCCGCCTTGCGGGCGGCTTCGCCGACCAGCGGCAGGTCGAACACCATGTCGGCGGCGAGCAGCCGCATGTCGCGATGCGCCGGATGCTCGTCGTGCACGGCCACCGACAACATCAGTCCGTCGAACGGCAACACCCCGGCGTGATTGGCCACCAGCAGCGCGGCGCCTTCGCTCGGCAGGTTCTCGATCCCGCTGACCTCGACCCGGAACCACGACTTGAAAAAGAATCTCAGCAAAGGCCGCACAATGGCGTTGTTGAAGTGCGGATCGAACCCGAATTCGTCGACGGTGTAGTCGCCCGTCAACCGCTGCCGGAAAAACCCGGCAACCCCAGCGACCTGTTGGGCAAACTCGCTGAGCGGCGCTTCGGTTGCCGAAGCCCCGCCCGCGCCGCGACGATGGTCGTCGATTTCGCGAACGACTGCGGCGAGCTGTTCGGCCGATGCGGGGCTGTTTGGATCAGCGAGCAACGACGGATGTTGACGCGAGGCTTCGGCTTTCCGGCGAGCGGCGACGCGACCCCTATTGCTATGCAGGGGAATGACATTCGCTCTGGTTTCACCCGCCACGATATCTACCTGACCCCACCCCATGAATTGGATTTCGGCTTCCCCAGCGCTGCGCTAGGGCTATGGCGCGACCCTCCAAGGAGCGTACCCGATGTGGGTCGATTATGGGAGTCAGGCCGCGACCACGCACGTAGTCGTCAAACGCCTCCGCCGTCGTCCATTTCGGCTGGTAGCCGAGCTCGGACTGCATCCTCGCGGTGTCCATGACTCGGCCATAACTTAAGTAATTGAATTGTTCCCGATTGATCTCGGTGTAGCGATTAGCCCGTCTCAGCGAATCCAGGGCCCACACCCCGAAACCGGGTACCGGCAACGGAATCCGGCCCGCCCGGCGGATCGCCTGCGACAGCATGATGATGCCGTCGGCGCCGACGTTGAAGGTGCCGGCCTTGCCGGCCATCGCCGCACGCTCCAGCGCACCCAACGCGTCTTGCTCATGCAACAACTGCAATCGCGCATCGCGGCCGAGCATCGTCGGGACCACCGGCCCGGCCAGATACCGCGACAGCGTGGTGTCCATCGCCGGCCCAATCATGTTGGCCAGCCTCAGAATCGTCACCGCGATGTCGGGCCGACGCCGGCCCAGCCCACGCACGTAGCCCTCGATATCGAGGCTGTCCTTGGCGAAACCACCGCGCAGGGGCCGACGGCTGCTGCTGTCCTCGGTGAACATCACCGGATCGTGCGGGCTCGACCCGTAGACCTCGGAAGTGGATTTCAGCACGACGCGGCGAACCGAGGGCGCTTTCTGGCAGGCCGCGAAAAGCTGCATCGCGCCCATCACGTTGAGTTCCTTCAGCGCCGCCGTGCCGCCGGATCGCGGCGCATACGACGCCGCTGAGGCGTGCACCACCGTGTCGACGTCGCCGTTGCGAATCACCTTGGCTATGAAGGGATTACGAATGTCGGCGCGGACGAACTCGGCCCGGCCCATCCGGCGCAGCATGTCCTTGCTGGGGGCGATCGCGTCCACGGCGATCACGCTTTGAATCAGCGGATTCTGCGCCAGCCGGGCAGTCAGGTAGCCGCCGAGAAACCGGCACGCACCAGTAACCAGCACCACTTTCGGGTAGTGCATGGTGCTATCCGCGTTGTCGCCGGTTCCGGCGCCGCCCCCGCTTGACGAATCCACCCGCACAGCCTAACGGCCGAGATGAGCCGCGGCGCTACAGCCGCGCGACGATCGGCGAGTTCGGTAGTGCGGCGAGGCGGGGCTTACTTGCCAAGTTTTCTGCGCTGCACCCGGGTACGACGCAGCAGCTTGCGGTGCTTTTTCTTCGACATACGCTTGCGCCGCTTCTTGATTACTGAACCCATGAACTCCGCTATCTGACCTGTGACCGCTTCTTAAGGATTGCTAAAGGACCACGTCACTTTACCCGGCGGGCCGCACCGAACACCAAACCGCCAGTCGCGCGACCGCTCAAAAGGCCGCGCGCCGGTCCCGACCCGTCCGCCGTCGTCTCGCGGCGAGGCGTCGGCTCAGCCGGCGTCGAAGTAGGACGTCTCCAGCATGTCGTGCACGGCTTTCGCGTGCACCCGGAAGGACCGGCCAACCCGAACCGCCGGCAGCTCTCCGTTGTGCACCAAGCGGTAAACCGTCATCTTGGAGACCCGCATCAAGGCCGCCACCTCGGCGACGGTGAGAAATTGTGTCCTGGCCTGGCTATCGACGGAAGCTGTATCCCGCGACTTACCTGCGGAATCTCGCGCCGATGGCCCGTTGGTAGACGTCATCGCAACCCAATCGTGTCAGGCCCGCGCAACGCCAGCGGCTTCCCCTCCGCTGGCACCCACACGGGCATACACCAAGGAGAATAGCGGGACTAGTGGGGTTACTGGTACTGGTGGGGGACAATCATTTTAAAATTCTTGAATTATTCCGATGTAATTCTTAGCTGTTCAGAGCGCTTTTTGGCGGCCTGAACGGCCGCGTCGACGGCTGTCCGCAGGCCCCCTCGTTCGAGTTCGCGCAGCGCAGCGGCGGTCGTACCGCCAGGAGAGGTCACCGTGGCTCGCAGCTGCGCGGCGGTGGCGTCCGCCTGCTTGCCCAGCGCCTCGCTGTCGGCCGGTCCCCGCTCCTGATCGAGCCGTTCCAGCAGCAGCGCCGCCGAACCGGCCATGGTTTGTGCCGTCAGGTCGGTCGCCACGTCCCGGCTCAGCCCCGCCGCGACGCCCGCGTCGACCAGGGCCTCGACCATCAGGAAGAAATATGCGGGCCCCGAACCCGAAAGCGCGGTCACCGCGTCCATTTGGGACTCGGGGACGGTCAGCACGCCGCCGACGGCTTCGAACAGCGCCGAAACCTCCTCGAGCTGCGGCGCGGTCACGAAACGACCCTTGGCCAGGGCAGTCACCCCGGCACCCACCACTGCCGCCGCGTTCGGCATCGCCCGGACCACCGGCGTCCCGGCCGGCAGCTTGGACTCGAAGTAGGTGAGCGTGATTCCGGCGGCCACGGTGACGAAAACCTGTTCGGCGCTGCCGTCATCGGCTGCGCCGGCAGCACGCGCCAGCTCCCCCATCAGCGACTCGACATCGGCGGGCTTCACCGCGACGACGACAAACGTCGCGTTGTCGACGGCATCAGCCAGTGACGACGTCACCAACACCGAATAGGTGTCCGCCAAGTATTTGGCGCGTTCCGGCACGCGTTCGGACACCACCAGGTCTTTGACCTGCCGCCCGGCCCGAAGCAGACCCGACAGCAAGGCCTCCCCGATGCTGCCACCGCCGATGATCGCGATTCTCGCCATGGGAGAAAGCATCGCAGACGGCCCGGCTTCTCCGGGCTACCGGGCCGCGGGCACCAGCGCCAATTGGCGGGACTGGACGACGAGCCGGCCCAGGCTGTCGACGACGATATGGTCCTCGTCGAACCAGTCGTGCCCGATCTCGAGGCAGGTGCAGATCACGCGCAACCAGCCGTCGGCGGGCAGAGCCCGAAGGAACGCGGTGAGCGCAATCGTGGGCGCCCATCCGGTGCGCTCCACGGCGAACGTCACCGGCGCCGATAGATCCCCGCACATCAGCGCGAAGAGGGCGTCAGGAGCGACGTCGCGCGGCCGCGCCCACATCTGCAGCACCGGGGGTCGCCCGTCGGTGCTGGGCGCAAGAGTGGACAGCAGCGGCCGGACATCGCAGCCCTCGCCGAGGTGCACCAGGCCGGCCAGCGGATGACCGGGCCCGATCGGTTCGATGTCATCGGGCGGTTCCGGGGCCATCAGATCCGCGACGGGGTTCGCCGACAGCAGCGGCGCCGTGTCACCGCCGGGTGGAAAGTGCTCCGGCTCGCCGAGGTTGACCACGGCGTGGACGGCAGTGCGATCGCCCTGCATGAGTTCGACGTCGACGACGCAGATCCGGCGGCCGCGCTTGCGGATCGAGGTCAGCAGCCGCATCGGCCCCGGATCGGGCGCCCACAGGAAGCTCGCCGACACCGCTACCGGCTCGAGCCGGGCCGGGTGTCCGGCGCACGCGCTGCGCGCGGCGTTGGCGCACAGCGCCAGCATCGCGCCGCCGTGCACCTTGGGCCCGATCGTCCAGTGCTTGTTGAGCTCTCCCTCGAATACACCCGGATCGACCTCCCGCAGCTTCATCGCGGTGGTGAATAGCGCGGTCATGGTCTCCTGAGGGTCATCGCAGCAGATGCGTGCGGGCGAACTGGAGCGATTCAGCGAGCATCGCTTCGCGCTCGCTGGCCGAGCGTGCGCTGGACGTGGACACCTCGAGGATGACGTGGCCGGCGAAATGGCCGGCGGCCAGTAGCTGGCACACCTCGGCGGTGGGCTGGGTGCCGCGCCCGGGCACCAGGTGCTCGTCGGAGGGCATGCCGCTGCCGTCGCACAGGTGCAGATGCACCAGTCCGCCGCCCATCCGCTCCGTCATGTCCAGCGCGTCGGTGCCTGCGGTCGAGGTGTGCGACAGGTCCAGCGTGTAGTGGGCGTGGTTGCCGTCCAGCGGGTCGTAGGACGGCGCGAACGCCGAAATCGCCGGTCCCGGGCCACCTCCGCGCCTGCGCATCCGTTCCCGCGACTGGTCGGCCCCGAAGAACCGGTCCGCCCGGAACGGGAACATGTTCTCCACCGCGACCATCACGTCGCTGGACGCCTCCAGGTTTGTCACCTGTTCGCTGAATCCCTCGGCGTAGCGCCGCTGCCAGCGGAACGGCGGATGCACGACGACGGTCTGCGCGCCGAGTTCCTCGGCCGCCCGCACGCTGCGTTCCAGCTTGGAAATCGGGTTGGAACCCCACACCCGCTGCGAGATCAGCAGGCAGGGAGCGTGTACCGACAGCACCGGCACGTGATAGCGCCGCGACAGCTTCTTGACGGCGGCGACGTCCTGGCTGACCGACTCGCTCCACACCATCAGCTCGACCCCGTCATAGCCGAGCCTGGCCGCATACTCGAACGCGGCCTCGGCCCTCAACGGGTAGACCGAGGCCGTGGACAGGCCGACCTTGATTGCGGGGCGCACTGTTTGCGGGTGACGCCTAGCCGGACTGCATGGATAGCGCCAGCGGTCCCAAGGTGATCAGCGCCCCGACCGCCACCGCGATCAGCGTGCTCGCGATGTCCTCGGTTTTGCGGACCACCCGCACCCCGGCCACCTGGCCGAGGATGACCAGCACCGACAGCACCAGCGCCACCAGGCTGTTCCATCGCCATAGTTGGTCGAATGCGATGAACAGCCCGGCGCCGAATGCGACGGCCAGCATTGACTGGAACACGATCAGGCTGCCGCGCCACAGCGCCTCTAATCGGCCGGGCGCCGGGTGGGCATCCTTGGGCTGGGCCGCGGGCGGGGCCGCGTCCAGGTGATCTTCCCCGACCGCCTCGGCGGCGGTCACCGAGTTCGCGCCGGCTTCCTCGCGCTCGTCGCTGCGGCGTCGAGCCACCTCGTCGGCAAGGGTCTGCCCGCCGAACAGCGTCGAATCCGACGTCTGCAGGTAGGAACGCACGTAGGCGGAGTCCTCGCTCGCGGGTTCGGCTTCGCGCACGTCGGAGTCCATGACGTCCACCGGCATATCGGCGTATTGCTGCTGCGGATCCGGGCTCATGTCCTCGGCGCCGGACGACGCGGCCGGCCGGCCGGCGGGCTCCTCGGCTTCTGGCGCGTCGGGGCGGCGCGTGGGCCGCGGGTAGGCGCTGCGCTCGGGCCCCGCGCGACGCGGCTGCGGTGGCGACTTGGGCCACCGCGGCTCCGACTCGGACCAGTACGCCGTCTTGGGCTGATCCTCGGTGGCCGGTTCGGCGACGACTTGTTCCGAGACCGGTTCGGGGTGCTCTTCGAGCTCGGGTTCGACGACCTCGACCGACCCGTGGGCGTGGTGCGCTGCCTCGTCGTGCTCGTCGTCGTCGCGGATGATGGGAATCTCGCCGGTCAGCTCGGCGACCGTGACCGCGTCGCTATCGCCGCGCCGGCGGCGGCGCCGCCGGGTGACCGCCGGGGAGCCAATGGTTCCGTTCCTGGCCAGCAGTTCGGCGACCGAGATCGGCCGAGTGCCGGGGCTCTCTGTCTCAGAATGTGGTCCGGTCATGGTTTGTCGCCTCTCGATCGGTTGGTGTTCCGATCAACTCCCTGACCTCCAGCATTACGCACCGACGTCTCCACGAGGGCAGTTCCGTCGGCTTCGCTGTCCAGCTTGCGCAAGATGAGACCTTCCCGTAACGCCCACGGGCAGATATCCACTGTTTCTATCGACAGCGATCGCATACTCGCCTCCGCCACCAGAGCGCCCGCCACGATCTGCGGCGCCCGCTCGGCGCTGACTCCTTCCAACTCCGCCCTGTCAGCGGTGGTCATCCTAGAGATGAAAGATATGAGTTGCCTGAGGCCGTTTGCGGTCAGGGTCCGCTTCACCCGTGGTCCGGCGGCCGACGGCGCCGCGCCGGTGAGCCGCGCCAACGAGCGGAAAGTCTTCGACGTCGCCACCGCGAGTTCCGGGTCACCGGCTTCGAGGACGGCCTCGGCGGCATCCGCCAACTCGGCGTCCAGCCAGTCGCGCAGCATCCCTACCCGGCGTCGTCCCGGCGGATCGTCGGGTAGCCACTCGCGGGTCAACCGCCCGGCGCCCAGCGGCAGCGACAGCGCGACTTCGGGTTCCTCGTCGACACCGCTGGACAGCTCCAGCGAGCCGCCGCCGATGTCGAGGTTGATGATTCGCCCGGCGCTCCACCCGTACCAGCGGCGCACCGCCAGGAAGGTCAGCCGCGACTCGTCCACCCCGGTCAGCACCTGCAGCTCGACGCCGGCCTCTTTGCGCACCCGGCTCAGCACGTCGTCGGAATTCTCCGCGTCGCGGACGGCGGAGGTGGCAAAGGCCATCAGCTGCGCACAACCGGAGCTGACGGCGATCTTGGCGAACTCGTCGATCGTGGAGATCAGCTTTTCGGCGCCGCGCTTGGTGATCTTGCCCGAGCTGTCGGTGGCCTCGGCCAGCCGCAACGTGGCCTTCGTTGAACTCATCGGTGTCGGATGCCCGCCGCGGTGCGCGTCCACCACGAGCAGATGGACCGTATTGCTACCCACGTCAAGCACGCCTAGTCGCACGAAAACAAACTAGCCGGACGGCGATGCGGTTTGGGTTGCGCCCCGCTGGGAAGTACGCGGATTCACGGCGGCCCGGGCCTGAGTGTCAGCCGAGCGAACAGCGGGAATCTTGGTCTAACGTTGCATCCGTGGCGAATTCGCACCCCGAGCCAGGGCAGGAAGTTGAATTGGATTTTGCCCGTGAATGGGTGGAGTTCTTCGATCCGGACAATCCGGAGCACCTGATCGCGGCCGACCTCACGTGGCTGCTCTCCCGCTGGACGTGCGTATTCGGCACGCCGGCCTGCCGCGGCACGGTCGAGGGCCGCCCGGATGACGGGTGTTGCTCACACGGCGCATTTCTGTCCGACGACGACGACCGCGCCAGGTTGGACGACGCCGTGAAACAACTCACCGATGCCGATTGGCAATTCCGCGAAAAAGGTTTGGGCCGTAAGGGTTACCTTGAACTCGATGAGCACGAAGGCGAACCCCAACACCGCACCCGCAAATACAAGCAGGCGTGCATTTTCTTGAACCGGCCCGGCTTTGCCGGCGGCCCCGGCTGCGCCCTGCACAGCAAGGCCCTCAAGCTCGGCGTGCCACCGTTGACGATGAAACCCGACGTCTGCTGGCAGTTGCCGATCCGGCGCAGCCAGGAGTGGGTGACGCGGCCCGACGGCACGGAGATCCTCAAGACCTGGATCACCGAGTACGACCGCCGCGGCTGGGGCTCCGGCGGCGCCGACTTGCACTGGTACTGCACCGGCGATCCGGCCGCGCACGTCGGCGCCAAGCCGGTGTGGGAAAGCCTGGCCGACGAACTCAGCGAACTACTCGGCTCCAAGGCCTATGCCGAACTCGCGGCAATGTGTAAGCGCCGCAGCCAATTAGGGCTCATCGCTGTGCACCCGGCGACTCGGATCGCGGAGTAACCGCACGCCCGTTCAGGTCAACTGCGACCGGTAGACCGAGACCATTCTCAACGCGCTCGCAAGCAGATACGCCTCGACAGCCGCGGCGGCCGCGTCGACATCGCGCGCCAGCACCGCCTCGGTGATCGCCCGCAGGTCGGCCACCACCGGTTCAGGGTCGTCGTAGGCCGGGGTGAGCTCATGCTCTCGACCGCCAAAGGAGTGGTCGACCCAGCGATAGAGCAACCCCAAAGCACGGTTGCGCGTGCCGTGTATCAGTACCTGGAAGTAGGCGAGGTCGGCGGCCTGGCGCGCCGCGGCGCTGTCGGCGTCCCGCACCGCGGCCAGCGCACCGAGCAACGCCTCGTCATCCTCGGGCCCGCACCGTTGCGCAGCCAAGCGGCCGATCAACGGGCCCAGCGCCGCGCGGATCTCGAGGAGCTCGACCAAAAACTCCGGGCCCAATTTCCGTATCAGTGCCTCGACCACCGCGGGGTGCGTAAGTTCCTGCGGGTCCCGTACCACGTTGCCGCTGCCGTGTCGGGCCTCGATCAGGCCCATCTGCTGCAGCCGGGCCAGACCCTGTCGCAGCGACGTGCGGTTGACCCCGAGTTGCTCGGCCAGCTCCCGCTCGGGCGGCAGTGCCGAGCCCGGCGGGAACGCGCCGTCGAGGATGGCGTCGGCAATCGACGCCGTGATCTGTTCGTCCACACGCTGGCGGTCAGGCGGCTGAAGCACATTTGACTGGTTCATTGGTTCAACCAATATAGTGGATGGACCGATGGGCGGAGGTAACCAAGTGGAAGAAGAACTGCGATCGGCCTCAGCGCCGCGCTGGCGGGGCAAGGCGGGACGGCTGGAAGTCTGGTACGCCACCGCGTCCGATCCGCTGACCCGTGCCGGCCTGTGGATTCACTGCGAAACGGTCGCACCGACCACCGACCGTGCCCCCTACGCGCACGGCTGGGTGACCTGGTTTCCGGCCGACGACGCACCGCGCACCGAGCGTTTCGGTCCCGAACCGGTCCGACCCGCGATCGGCGCCTGGTTCGACTCGGCCGGTGTGCGAGCGGCACCCGAAGAACTGATCGGACGCGCCGGATCCCTGGCTTGGGACCTGTCATGGAAAGACGCGGGCACGCCGCTGTGGACGTTTCCACGCCCGGTGTGGGATCGCGAACTGCTGCCCGGAGCCCAAGTCGTTCTCGCACCGACCGCCGACTTCACCGGCTCACTGACCGTCGGCGGAGCCACCCACCACGTCGACGGCTGGCGGGGCGGAGTTGCCCACATCTACGGACACGGCAACGCCAAGCGCTGGGGCTGGATCCACGCCGACCTCGGCAACGGCGACGTCATGGAGGTGGTCACCGCGGTGTCCCACAAACCGGGGCTGCGCAGGCTTGCACCGATGGCGTTCGTTCGCTTTCGCATCGACGGAAAAGACTGGCCCGCAAGCACATTGCCGTCGCTGAGAATGCGCACCACCCTCGGCCTGCGGCACTGGCAGCTAGCGGGGCGCATCGGCGGTCGCGACGTGCTCATCCGCGTCGACCAGCCGCCGGACCGCTGCGTGAGCCTGGGCTACACCGATCCCGACGGCAGCACGGCGGTGTGCACGAACACCGAACAGGCCGACATCCATATCGAGATCGGCGACCGCCGGTGGTCGGTGCTGGGCACCGGCCACGCCGAAGTCGGCCTGCGCGGCAGCGAGGCGCCCGCCATCAACGAAAGGATCCCGACATGAGCTTTCTTCTCGACCCACCCCTGCTGTTCGTCTCCGGAGTTCTCATCGAGCGGCAACTGCCTTCGGATCGCCGCGACGCGGCCGAGGCTGCCACCCTCGGCATCTTCTTCGGCGGATCGTTCGGGCTCTACAACAACGTGCCCGGACTGGGGATGCTGTGGCGGCCCTTCCGTGCCCGCAACGGCCGCGACTTCATGTGGAACAGCGGGGTTTTCGGCGTCCAAACCGAGGAGCTCGGCTGGCAAATGCACGCCGCCGCAGGCGCCATCTTCGCGACCTACCCGTTCTTCATCAAGTTGGGCCGCCGGATCGGGCGTTTGCTATGAGCCGTCGGGCCGGACGGGCTCGAACAGCGTTGGCCTCCTTCGGCACCGCGCTGCTGCCCGAGGAGCACGGCGGCCCGCCATCGGCCCAACTGGTCGCCCGCGTCGAGCGCTACCTCGCGCAGCTGCCCGCGACGACACGGCAGGCAGTGCGGGCCGGACTGCTGTGCATGAGCGCGGCAAGCTACCTCACCACCGGCCGGTCGCTTTCGCGCCTTGATGCCGGCCAACGTGATCAGGTGCTACGCCGACTCGCCGCGCTCGGCCCGGATGCCGCTATGGCCGTCGAGGCGATGAAGGCGATCGTGCTGCTTGCCAACGGCGCGGATACCTTTGCACCAGAGCTGCTTTCGCGCGCCCAGGAGCATGACACGGCGCGCCCCGACGCGCCCTTGTCCATCATTTCCTCGACCGAGAGTCGATCCGTCGTGACCGCCGACGCGGTGATCGTCGGCTCCGGCGCCGGCGGGGCTATGGTGGCGCGCACCCTGGCCCAGGCCGGCCTCGACACCGTGGTGCTTGAGGAGGGACGCCGTTGGACGGTCGAGGAATTCCGCACCATCCACCCGATTGACCGTTACGCCGGGTTGTACCGCGGCGCCGGCGCCACCGTCGCACTCGGACGCCCGTCCATAGTCCTGCCCATCGGCCGGGCGGTCGGCGGCACCACCGTGGTGAACTCCGGAACTTGTTACCGGCCACCGCTTGCTGTGCAGCGGCGCTGGCGCGACGAGTTCGGTCTCGACCTGGCCGACCCGGACCGGCTGACCCACCATCTGGACGATGTCGAGCGCACGCTACAGGTCGCGCCGGTGCCATTGCAGATCATGGGCCGCAACGGGCGCCTGCTGCTCGATGCCGCCACGACACTGGGATGGGACGCGGCACCCATCCCACGCAATGCGCCGGGCTGCGAGGGCTGTTGTCAGTGCGCGATCGGCTGCCCGCGCAACGCCAAGTTCGGCGTTCATCTCAACGCGCTGCCGCAAGCCTGCGCGGCGGGCGCGCGGATCATCTCGCAGGCGCGCGTCGAAAGGGTACTGCACCAGCATGGTCGGACCCGCGGTGTGCGGGCGCGGCGGCCGGACGGCACGACGCTGGACATCCTCGCGGAGTCGGTCGTGGTCGCCGCCGGCGCCACCGAAACACCGGGGCTCTTGCGGCGCAGCGGACTTGGCGCTCACCCGCGCCTTGGCCGAAATCTCGCGCTGCATCCGGCGACGATGCTCGCCGGCCGCTTCGACGATGACGTGCGCGCATGGCACGGCGTGCTGCAAAGCGCAGCTGTCCACGAGTTCCACGAGTCAGACGGTGTGTTGATCGAAGCGACCTCGACGCCGCCGGGCATGGGGTCGATGGTCTATCCCGGATACGGCGCCGAGTTGCTCAGCTGGCTCGACCGCGCGCCTCAAGTCGCGACGTTCGGCGCCATGGTCGCCGACCGCGGAGTCGGTTCGGTTTTCTCGGTGCGCGGCGAGACGATGATGCGCTACAACATCTCCCGTGCCGACATCGCCAAGCTGGTGGTCGCGGTCGAGGCCATGGGGCGCCTGTTGTTCGCAGCGGGCGCCGTCGAGGTGCTGACCGGATTGCCCGGCGCGATGACGGTGACGTCGGTGCCCGCGTTGCGTGACGCGCTGAGCCGGAGCAACCCGAGAAGCCTGCACCTGGCCGCCTTCCACCCGACCGGCACCGCGGCAGCCGGCGCCGATGAACAGGTCTGCCCCGTCGACAAGACGGGACGGCTACGCGGCATCGACGGAGTGTGGGTTGCCGACGCGTCGATCCTGCCCAGCTGCCCGGAGGTGAACCCACAGCTCTCGATCATGGCGCTGGCATTGGGCGTAGCCGACGAGGTGGTCGGCGCCCGCTAGTTCAGCGGGCGTCCTGGGCGTTGCGTGTGCGCCCCGGGCGGCATAGCGGCACACTCGCCGCCCTGAACGCACACCCCGGGCTAGCCCTCGAGCTTGTAGCCCAGCCCGCGTACCGTCACCAGGTGCACCGGGTTGGCGGGGTCGGATTCGATCTTGGACCGCAGGCGCTTGACGTGGACGTCGAGCGTCTTGGTGTCGCCGACGTAGTCCGCACCCCAGACCCGATCGATCAGCTGCCCTCGGGTCAGCACCCGCCCGCTGTTGCGCATCAGGTATTCGAGCAGATCAAATTCCTTGAGCGGCAAGGTAATTGTGTCGCCGTTGACCGACACGACGTGCCGCTCGACGTCCATCCGTACCGGGCCGGATTCCAGCACGCCATCGCTGATCTCCGAGTCGTCGTCGCCGCCCCGGCGAAGCACCGCCCGGATCCGGGCAATCAACTCGCGGGCCGAATAGGGCTTGGTGACATAGTCATCTGCACCGAGCTCCAAGCCGACGACCTTGTCGATCTCGCTGTCCCGCGCCGTGACCATGATCACGGGGACGCTGGAGCGAGCGCGCAGCTGCTTGCACACGTCGGTGCCCGACATGCCCGGCAACATCAGATCGAGCAGCACGATGTCCGCGCCGGCACGATCGAATTCGGACAGCGCCGCTGGCCCATCGGTCACCACGGTGGCTTCGAAGCCTTCCTTACGAAGCAGGAAGGCCAGTGGATCGGCAAGCGACTCCTCGTCCTCCACGATCAGCACACTGGTCATCGACTTAGTTCTTCCTCTCGTTGGGACCTGTTGGGCCGCACCTCGCGAGCCCGGGGTTGCTCGGATTCTTCGTCGCTTTCGCTGTCCTGATAGGCCGGGATGGACAACGTGAACGTAGAACCGGTTCCCGGCTTGCTCCACACACCGATGCTGCCGTCGTGATTGGCCGCAACGTGCTTGACGATCGCCAGCCCCAGCCCACTGCCGCCGGTGGCTCGCGAACGCGCCTTGTCCCCCCGGAAAAACCGCTCGAAGACCCGCTCCTGGTCTTCTAGAGCAATCCCGATACCGCGGTCGGTGACCGCGATCTCGATGTTGTCGCCGCGACGGCGACGGCTGATCGACACCGGTGATCCCGGCGGCGAATAGGCGATCGCATTGGAGACCAGATTGGCCAATGCGGTCACCAGCAGCGTTTGATCCCCAAGCACCCGCAAACCGGTGGGTGAGTCGGTGCGAACCTCGATCTTCGCGTTGTCGGCGGCCACCTTGTGACGCGAAATCGCTTCGGACACAACGGTATCGACCTCAACTGCGGTGACGTTGGGCAACCGCTCGGCGCCCTGCAGCCGGGACAGCTCGATGAGCTCGGCGACCATGTCCCCCAGCCGGTTGGCCTCGATCAGCACCTTCTCGGCGAACCGGCGCACGGTTTCCGAGTCATCCGCGGACGCCAGCAGGGCCTCGGCGAGCAGAGCCATGGCGCCGACCGGGGTCTTGAGCTCGTGGCTGACATTGGCCACGAAGTCGCGCCGGGTGGCCTCCATGCGGGCGTAGTCGGACTGGTCGTGGACGAAGACCACGGCGAACCGGCGGTCCTCTTCGCTGAGCAGGCGGGCTTGCCCGTGCACCGATATGCCGGATCGCCCGGCGGCTGCGCGCTTGCCGGGCTGTAGGTCGAATTCGACGTCGTCACCACCGAGCGCCTGCTGCGCCGCCTGCCAGGCTTGGTCGTCGAGCTGCCGGTCACGCACCAGGCCCAACTCCTTGGCCCGATCGTTGAGGTAGACGACGTCGCGGTGTGAATCCACCACGGCGGCACCCAGTGGCATCAAGGTGACGATCTGTTGCAGCATCTGCGCGACGGTGATCCCGGTCGATTCGGTGGCCGCTCGCTGGCGGCGCCGCACCACACGCGCGGACAACCGAGTGCCGGCCGCCACACCAACGGCCAGCGCGAGCAAGGACAAGACCCCGGCGAGCAACAGCGCCGAGAACACAGTCACGTACAAATCCTACAAATCTGGTGAACGCAGCCCTAGCGGAACGAGGCCAAAATCGGACAAGTCACAACATGCGCCACAGGTGTTCGGCTGCCGTTCATGCGAAATTTGGCCAGAGGGCCTTTTGCGCTCGAAAGCGGCCGAAATCGGGCGGCGCGGCCAACCTACCGGGCACCCTGGCTAGCTACCGCCGCGGCGCCGGCCGCAGCAGCCGCCGGGTCCAGGTAGGTACCGCCCGGCACCATCGGACGCAAATCGGCGTCCAGGTCGTAGCGCAGCGGAATGCCGGTCGGGATGTTCAGCTCGGAGATCTCCTCGTCGGAGACCTGGTCCAGGTGCTTGACCAGGGCACGCAGCGAGTTGCCGTGCGCGACGATGAGTACCGTCTTGCCGAAGCGCAGATCCGGCACGATGACGTCGGTGAAGTACGGCAGGAACCGCACCACCACGTCGGCCAGGCATTCGGTCAGCGGGCCGCCGCCGATATCGGCATAGCGCGGGTCGGCGTCCTGGCTGAACTCGCTGCCCTTCTCGATCGGTGGCGGCGGGGTGTCGTAGCTGCGCCGCCAGGCCATGAACTGCTCGTCGCCGTAGCGGGCCTTCGTTTCGGCCTTATCGAGCCCCTGCAGCGCGCCGTAGTGGCGTTCGTTGAGCCGCCAACTGCGGTGCACCGGGATCCACAGCCGGTCGGCGGCGTCCAACGCCAGGTGCGCGGTGGTGATCGCGCGTCGCAACAGCGAGGTGTAGAGCACGTCGGGCAGCAAGTTGTGTTCGGTCAACAGCTCGCCGCTGCGAACCGCTTCGGTCCGGCCCTTTTCGGTGAGGCCGACGTCGACCCAGCCCGTGAACAGGTTCAGCGAGTTCCATTCGCTTTCTCCGTGGCGAAGCAGTACCAGCGTCGCAGTGTCACCCATGCCGGTCAGTCTCTCACGCAGGTTCTGCGGCTCGCCGAGCCTAGCTATTCCGACTCGTCATCGTCGTCGTCGATCAGGTGGGCGAAGGCCTCCAGATTCTTCAGCGACTCGCCACGCGATACCCGCCAATCCCATTCCTTCTGGATCGACGAGCGAAAACCCAACTCCAGCAACGTATTAAAGTCCGCATCCACCGCTTCGAGTACCTGCCCCAGCACCCGGTCGATCTCCTCGGCGTCAACCGAGGCCAACGACATCCGGCCAACCAGATAGATGTCGCCGACGTTGTCCAGCGTGTAGGCGACTCCGTAGAGCCGGCGGTTGCGCCTGAGCAGAAACCGGTAGACGCCCTCATGGTTCTCATCGGGTTTGCGGCATACGAACGCCTCGACGCGCACCGAGTGCGCACCGATGCTCAGGATCGTGTTGGTCTTGAGCTTGCGCTCACCGGGCAGCTCCACCACGAGCCCCGGCATCCCGCCATGTGCGCCTTCGTGTTTCGAGTACGTGAGCTCGCTGGCCTCTAGCGCATGCTCGATCACCTGCTGCACGGACGAACTCATGCGCCCACCCCGCGACGCGGTGTCCAGCGTCGTGGTTTGCGTGCCGCGACCCGGTCGCGAACCCGGCGCTGCCGCGCGGCGGTGAAGTCGCCGATGGCCCGCCGATAGCTGGTCAGCAGCGCGTCGGTGGTGTTTTCCCAGGAGAACGTCGCGGCGTGTGCGGCCGCGGCCCGGCCCATCGCCGTGCCCCGCGGCGTGTCGTCCGACCGCAACAGCTCATCGAGCGCGTGCGCCCAGTCGTCGACGTCATGCCCGGAAACCAGCGAGCCGGTGACACCGTCGCGCACCGCGACCGGCAGCCCGCCGACCGCGGCCGCCACCACCGGCGTGCCGCAGGCCTGCGCCTCGACGGCGACCAAGCCGAACGACTCCGAATAGCTAGGCACCGCAACAAGATTCGCGGCCTGGAACAACGTGGCCAGATTCTCCCGTGACTGCGGCGGCAGGAATGTCACCCGCTCCGCGATCCCGAGTTCGTCGGCCAGGCGAACCAGCCCGTCCGGGGTGGCCAGGCCACTGCCCGACGGCCCACCGGCCACCACGATGCGCACCCCCGGCAGTTTCGCCGCGGCCCGCAGCACAATGTCGGGCGCCTTCAGCGGCTGGATTCGTCCGACGAACGCCACGATCTGTTCGTCGAGCGGCAGGCCCAGTGCGACCCGGGCCGCGCGGCGATCACCCGGATAGAACACCTCCAGGTCGACGCCGGGATGAACCACGTCGATCCGCTCCGGATTGGCGTGATAGATCGAAATCAATTGCCTTGCTTCATCATCGGTGTTGACGATCAGCCGATCCGCCTCGTCGACGACCTGCTGCTCCCCCACGGTGCGCAGCGGCGGCTCGGGCGCATCGCCGTCGGCCAGCGCCGCGTTCTTGACCGCGGCAAGCGTGTGCGCGGTATGCACCAGCGGCACCGCCCACCGGTCGCGGGCCAGCCAGCCGACCTGCCCGGACAGCCAGTAGTGCGAGTGCACGATGTCGTAGTAGCCGGGTTCATGCGACGCCTCGGCGCGCAGCACCCCGGCCGCGAACGCACACAGCTGGGTGGGCAGGTCGTATTTGTCCAGGCCCTCGAACGGCCCCGCCACCACGTTGCGCACCAGCACGCCGGGTTCTACTTGCACGACCGGTGGATCGGCCGACGCGGTGGCCCGGGTGAAGATCTCCACCTCGATACCGCGCCGGGCCAGATGCAGCGCACTTTGCAGCACGTACACGTTCATCCCGCCGGCGTCGCCGGTGCCCGGTTGGGCCAGGGGTGAGGTGTGCACTGCCAACAGCGCGACCCGGCGCGGATCGTTCAGCAGGAGGACGTCGTCGTGCCGCACACTTTCATCTTTACAGGACGGGCTTTCACGCAGCCCAGGCCGCGTGCGGCTTGTTCGCGTCAGGCGGAAGACTCCGGGACGATTTCCGGGATCCGGGAGCCGATCACACCGGCACGGCGCATCGCACCCAGCGGGTCGGCATACAGCCCGCCCAGCGACACAATTCCCGCTCCGGCCTCCTGCACCCGATTACCGAAGGCGGTGACGCGGATATCCCGCGGCGCCAGCACCGAGCGCTCGGTGAACGCCTCCTCCACCTGCTGCATTGCCTCCGGATATTCAGTGAAGGCCTGGCCGCCGACCACCAGCTCGTCGGGATTGAGTAGGTCACGCAGCAGCGCGACCGCCTCACCGAGCACCCGGGCCCGCTCCGAGAGCAGAGCCTTGGCCTGCTGGTTCCCGGCCCGGGCCACCCGCAGCAGATCGGTGATCGCGGTCGCGGAGCCGTTGGCACGGCCCGCGGGAGCCGCCGGCAGAATTCGCAGCCGGCGAGCCGCCGCCAGCACGGCCTCGTCGCTGACCGTGGATTCCAGCTGGCCGCTGCCGCCGAGCAGCTCAGAGTGCGCCGGCAGGCCCGCGATGGTGCCGGGTCCGCTGGACGGGCAGTGCACCCGTCCGCCGATGACCAGGGCGTAGCCCACGGTCTCGCGGGCATAGACGTAGAGGCTGGTCGGCGAGCTCGGCGCGAACCGGCGCATGCCCAGCAGCAGCTCGGCTCCGGCCATCGCATCGACGTGCGAGGCCACCGACACCGGCAGGCTCAGCGCGTCGGCCAGCACCGGTCCGACCGGCGCTTGCCGCCAGCCCAACCGCGGGTGGTCGACGTGGCCGGTGGCACCGTCGACCGTGCCACCGATTGCCACCCCGACCCAGAGCGCCCGACGGCGATGCCAGCGCCGCAGGTACCGGCTGGCGCTGTCGGCCAGCGACGTCAGCGCGGCCCCCGGGGGGCTCAGCGGCGTCGGGGTCTCCACCGTGTCCAGCGTGCGGCCGAACAGATCGGTGGCCACGATGCTGGTGGTCCGCGCGCCGACGTGGATGCCCAGCGTCACGAACGGTTCGTGGTTGAGCTCCACCGGTACCCGAGGGCGTCCGATGGCTCCGGAAACCGCCAGGTCGGCGCGTTCCCGTAGCAAACCCGCGTCAAGCAGCGCGATGACTTGCCGGTTCACCGTCGCGATGCTCAGTGACGTGACGCCGGCGATGACGTCGCGACCGACCGGGCCGCGCAACCGGACCGCCCGGAACACCGAGGCCGCCGCGGAGTCGGAGATGTGCAGCGACGGCGGCAGAATCTGGCGGTGCAGCAGCAGGTGGCCCTTACGGCTGGGCGAATGATGCGTATAAGCGAGAGAAGTCGAGCGCACGAGCGTCCTTTGTCCGAGTTCCAAATGGCCGGTCTTGGCCACAACCTGTTTTGGGTTCAGGCGCGGCAAAGTGCGCGGCAACAACACGCACACGCCGCGCAAAGACACGCGGTGGCGTTGTTGAACTGGGCGCTGTGGTGCACACGAGAAATTTAGCACGTTTATTAGAGTTGTCTCGGTGAGTTCAGCTAATGCGAATCAGCGGATTGCGGTAGTCACCGGCGCCAGTTCTGGGATCGGCGAAGCAACCGCCAAAACCCTTGCAGCCCTTGGGTTTCACGTCGTCGTGGTGGCCCGCCGCGCCGACCGGATAAATGCCCTGGCGAATGACATCGGCGGCACCGCAATTGTGGCTGACGTCACAAACGATGCGGCTGTCGAGGCGCTCGCGAGCAAATTGAGCCGGGTCGACGTGCTGGTCAATAACGCCGGAGGCGCTCGCGGATTGGCGCCCGTCGCCGACGCCGACCTCGAGCACTGGCGGTGGATGTGGGAGACCAACGTGATTGGCACGCTGCGGGTCACCCGCGCGCTGCTGCCCAAGCTGGTCGACTCCGGCGACGGCCTGATCATCACCGTCACCTCGGTGGCCGCGTTCGAGGTTTACGACAACGGCGCCGGGTACACGGCCGCCAAGCACGCCCAGGGCGCGCTGCACCGCACGCTGCGCGGGGAGCTACTGGGACAGCCGGTGCGGCTCACCGAAATCGCCCCGGGCGCGGTGGAAACCGAGTTTTCGCTGGTCCGCTTCGACGGCGATCAGCAGCGCGCGGATACGGTCTACGACGGCATCACGCCGCTGACGGCGAGTGATGTGGCCGAGGTGATCGGATTCGTGGCGTCGCGGCCTTCCCACGTCGACTTGGACCTGATCGTCCTCAAGCCGCGCGACCAGGCCAACACGATGCGGTTTAGCCGCCGGGGCTAGGCCCTGGACTGGAAGTGGTCGTCGTCGTGGTGGTCGGTGTGCCCGACAAACTCGGCGCGGTCGACGGTGTGACCGGCGCGGTGACGGGGATCTGACTGGCGGGCGGATGCGCGTTCGGCGGCGGCAGTGCCGACATGGCGACCCAGGTGTCCCAGTCGACGGCCCAGTCCCAGATGTCGCCGTCGGAGTAGGACAGCTGGATCGTGCTGCCGGTCACCTCGACCGGGTCGCCGTAGATCGCGGTGGGGTAGTACTCCGCGGCATCTTCGTTCGACAGGTTGATGCAGCCGTTGGTGACGTTGGTGTTGCCCTGCGCGCCCGAGCTCGAGGGGTTGGCGTGGATGAACTCGCCGTTGTTGGAGATCCGCACCGCCCAGCGTTCGTGCACGTGGCTGTAACCGGCGGCGGGGTTGGACATATAAAAGTCGGCGTATTTCTCGGTGACCACGTGGATGCCGTTGCGGGTCACGTTGCGGGCCTTGTCGGCCTCTCCGTAGCTGCACGGGAAGTCCATGATGACGCCGGCGTCGGTGACGACCTGGATGCGGTGCGACGACACCTCGGCCTTGACCACCTGCTTGCGGCCGATCTGGATCTTCAACGACATGTCCTGCAGGCCGTAGGCGCCGTCACCGAACGGCAGCCCGTAGAGCTTCGCGTCGACGTTGACGGTGGTACCCGCCGGGTAGTACTCGCGCGGCCGGTAGTGGATGCGGGCGCCCTGCTGCTCGTCGGGCAGCCAGGCCCAGCTGCCCTCCACGGGCGGGTTGGTGGTGACGGTCAGGGCCTTCTCGACGGCGGCCTTGTCGCTGATCGGCGCGTCGAACTGGATGATGATCGGCGCGGCGACGCCGACGGTCTGACCGTCGGCCAACTGAAAGCCGCCGTCGATCTTCTTGCTGGGCGCCACGGTGGTGAACTTGCCCGTGACGGGAACGGCCTTGCCGTCGTGGCCGACGACCGACCCGCTCCAGCTATAGCTCGTGTCATAGCCCAACGGCTCGGTCGTCGTGTAGACGGTGCGGTCGGAGTTGAACGCCCCGGCGACGGCCTTGCCGGACGAGTTCGTCAGCGCCACCTTCTGGAACCAGCCGTCGCTGACCGCCACGCTGACCGGCGCGATGGGAACCACGTCGGCGGCGGCGTCGGCGGGCTGGTATTTCAGATTCGGCGCCGACTGCTCTTTGTTCTTCTGCGCTTGCTTGCTCACGGTGCCGCTGCAGGCGGCCAGCACGCTCGGCGCGAACACACCCAACCCCAGGGCTGCCAACGCCAAGCGCCGGTTAATCGGCGGCTGGGCGTCAGATGGGCTCACGACTATAAAAGATACCGGCAGGAACGACACCGTCGGCGCCACGACAAGTCGGGAAAGCGTACAGCCAGACCAAATTCACAGCTATAGCCCGCAGCCCAGCAGGACAGGTTCGGGTTCCAGTGTGATGCCAAACACGTCGCGGACCCCGTCGCGGACGGCTCGCGCGAGCGCCATCACGTCCGCGGTGGACGCGTTGCCGCGGTTGGTCAGAGCAAGCGCATGCTTGGTGGACAGCCGGCACGGTGCGGACGGATCGTCCGGGTAGCCCTTGCCGAAGCCCGCGTGCTCCACCAGCCAGCCGGCGGCCAACTTGACGCCGTCGGGCGCCGGATAATTCGGCACCGAACCGTCGGTCCGGCCGGCCAGCGATTCGTACACCTCCGGCGCGACAACCGGGTTGGTGAAGAACGAACCCACACTCCAGGTGTCGTAGTCGGCCGCGTCGAGCACCATGCCCTTGCGGGCCCGCAGGGCCAGCACCGCCTCGCGAACCGCCCCCGGTTCGGCACGCTCACCATTGGCCGCATTCAGCGCCGTCGTGAGCTCGCCATAGCGCAAGGGCGCACTGCGGCCCGAGTCGTCCAGCGCGAACTCCACTTCCAGCACGACCGCGGGGACCTGTTGCGCGCCGGCCCGCTTGAACATGCTGGTGCGGTAACCGAACCCCAGCTCGCCGCCGGGTATCCAGCGCGCCGCGCCGCTGCCGCGATCCAGCACCCGGACGCGGGTAATGGTGTCGGATACCTCTGCGCCGTAGGCTCCGACATTCTGCACCGGGGTGGCGCCGGCCGAGCCCGGGATGCCGGACAGGCATTCCAGCCCGCCCAGCCCGTGCTCGATGGACGCGAGCACGACGTCGTCCCACACGGCGCCGGCCTCGGCGCGCACCAGGTTGCCGTCGACGGTGATCCCGCGAGTGGCCAACTGCACCGCCGTCAGGTCGGTCAGGTCGTCGGCAATCACCAGGTTGGAGCCGCCGGCGAACACCAGCACCGGCCCGCCGCTCGCGGAATCCAGCTCGGCCAGCACAGCGACGACTTGTTCGCTGCTGGTGCAGGTGATCAGGCGTCTCGCGACCGGACCCACCCGCAATGTGGTCAGCGGCGCCAACGGCACCGCCTCGGCGACGCGCGCACCAGCGAAGCGCGATCCGGCATCGCTGGCTTTCATGGCCCGTAACGGTAGCCTGACCAGCTATGCCCCGCTCATTCGACTTGTCCGCCGACTATGCGGACAGCGTCGAAAAGCTTCATCGCGCGTTCGGTGAGGCGGACTACTGGCTGGCGCGGCTGGCCGACCTTCCGGTCGACGAGGCGAGGCTGGAATCGATCCTGGTCGGTGGTGACTCCGGGGGCGACGGCACCATCGAAGTGGTGACGCTGCAGGAACTGCGCAGCCACAACCTGCCGGCCATGGTCACCCAGCTGCACCGCGGCGATCTCTATTTCAAACGCGAAGAAGTGTGGGGACCGGTCACCGACGGCACCGCGATGGCGTCCATCAAGGGCTCGATCGTGGACACTCCGGTGAACGTGTCGGGCACCGCCGAGCTGTCGCCGATTTCTCGCGGCGGCGCGCGCCTGACGTTCCGGGTCACCATCCATGTCCGGATCCCCCTCATCGGCGGCAAGGTCGAGAAGATCATCGGCACTCATCTGGCCGAGCTGGTGAGCAGAGAACAACGGTTCACCACCGAGTGGATCACCAACAACGTGTGATTCGCTCCTAAGCTGAACTGCCCGCCTCCTCCTCGCTCCGCAAGCGGAGCGCATCGTCACCGGGCCTAAGCTGAACTGCCCGCCTCCTCCTCGCTCCGCAAGCGGAGCGCATCGTCACCGGGCCTAAGCTGAACTGCCCGCCTCCTCCTCGCTCCGCAAGCGGAGCGCATCGTCACCGGGCCTAAGCTGGCGGCCATGCGAATCGCGTTGGCGCAACTGCTCAGTGGCAGCGATCCGGCGGCGAATCTGCAGCAGGTGCGCGATTACACCGCCCGGGCCGCCGACGCCGGCGCGACCTTGGTGGTGTTTCCCGAAGCGACCATGTGCCGATTCGGCGTCCCGCTGGGACCAATCGCCGAGCCCGTCGACGGGCCGTGGGCGGACGGTGTCCGGCGGATCGCGACCGACTCCGGCATCACGGTGATCGCCGGAATGTTCACCCCGGCCGGCGACGGACGAGTGTCGAACACGCTGATCGCGGCCGGTCCGGGCACTCCCAACCGGCCGGACACCCATTACGACAAGATCCACCTCTACGACGCGTTCGGCTTTACCGAGTCGCGTACCGTCGCGCCCGGCCGGGAACCGGTGGTGATCACGGTCGATGGGGTGGGGGTGGGCCTGAGCGTTTGCTACGACATCCGCTTTCCCGAGCTCTACACCGAGCTCGCCCGGCGCGGGGCCCAGCTCATCGCCGTCTGCGCGTCCTGGGGCTCGGGCCCCGGAAAACTCGAGCAGTGGACGTTACTGGCCCGCGCACGTGCCCTGGACTCGATGAGCTACGTCGCCGCGGCCGGTCAGGCCGATCCCGGTGACACCCTGGACGGCTCGGGATCTGCCTCCGGTGCGCCGATGGGGGTCGGCGGCAGCCTGGTGGCGTCACCGCTGGGCGAGGTGGTCGCCTCGGCCGGCGCAAACCCGCAACTGGTGGTTGCCGACATCGACATCGACAAGGTCGCGAAGGCCCGGGACAGCATCGCGGTGCTCCGCAACCAGTCCGACTTTGCTCGTAGGGATAGGGCAGAATCGGTCGGGTGACGAACCCGCAAGGACCACCGAACGAGGGCCCGTCGTCGTGGGCTCGTCCCGGGGATCAGGGTCCGTTCGGGCCTACCTCCGCTGAAGGCCCCACCGAGGGGTTGGGCGCCGGCGATGCGGCCCCGCCCCCGAACACCGCGACGCAGGCGCACTACCCGGCCGGCGCGGACACCCAGCAGGCCGGCTACCCACCGCCCTCGCCGGCAGGTCCGACAGAGCGGATTGCCACGCCCGGCGAAGAGCCGGCACCGGCGAAGAAGAAACGACTTCGCGACCCGCTGTCCATCGTCCTGATCGGCATCATCGTGGTTTCGCTGGTCGTCGCGGGTCTGATCGGCGGCGAGCTGTACGCCCGGCACGTGGCCGACACCAAGGTGGCCGAGGCGGTGGCGTGCGAGGTCAAGGATCAGGCCACGGCGTCGTTCGGGGTGGCGCCGCTGCTGTTGTGGCAGCTCGCGACGCAGCATTTCACCAACATCTCGGTGTCGACGGCGGGCAACCAGATCCGCGATGCCAGGGGCATGAAGATCGACATCGGCATCAACGACGTCAAGCTGAACAGGACCGAGTCGTCCAAGGGGACCATCGGTTCCCTCGACGCGACCATCACCTGGACGAGTGACGGCATCAAGCAGTCGGTGCAGAACGCGATACCGGTGCTGGGCCCGTTCGTCACCAACAGCGTGATCACCCATCCCGCGGACGGCACCATCGAGCTGAAGGGCATGCTCGACGACATCACGACCAAGCCGGTGGTGTCCGGCAACGGGATTCGGCTGCAGATTCAGAGCTTCAACGCGCTCGGCTTCACCATGCCGAGAGAGAGCGTGCAGTCGACGCTCGACGCGTACACCGCGAACCTCACCGGCAACTACCCGCTGGGTATCCACGCGGACAGCGTGCAGGTGACGTCTACCGGCGTGACGAGCCACTTCTCGACGCAGAACGCCACCATTCCCGCCGGCAACAACAACGACTCCTGCTTCGCCAACATCTAGGCGCCGGGTTCTAGCCGAGTCCGTCGAGGACCGCCCGGGTGCCGGATAGGCCGAGCCTGGTCGCACCGGCGTCCACCATCGCGAGCGCGTCGGCGGCGGTGCGGATTCCGCCGCTGGCTTTGACCCCGAGTCGACCGCCGACGGTCTCGGCCATCAGCGCGACCGCGCGCACCGATGCCCCGCCCGCGGGGTGAAACCCGGTCGAGGTTTTGACGAAGTCGGCGCCGGCCGCCTCGGCAACGCGACAGACCTCGGTCAGCGTGCGCCCATCCGAATCACCCAACAGCACAGCCGATTCCACGATCACCTTCAGCACGGCTTCGGGGACCGCGGCACGCACCGCGGCGATGTCGGAGCGCACCGCGCCCAGCTCTCCGGCCAACGCGGCGCCCACGTCGATGACCATGTCGACTTCGCTCGCACCGGATTCCACCGCGTGGGCGGCCTCCTGCGCCTTGACCGCCGACACGTGCTTGCCCGACGGGAAGCCCGCCACCGTCGCAACCCGCACGCTTCCGGCCGCCACGGCGACCTCCACCATCGACGGAGATACGCACACCGCATAGACACCCAGGTCGGCGGCTTCCGCCAGCAGCGCGACGACATCAGCGTGGGTGGCCTCGGGTTTGAGCAAGGTGTGGTCCACGAGCGCCGCCAGCTGCTCTCGATTCAGCGTCACGAGAACGGTTCTTCGGGACCGCCGGGATTGCAGCCGGAGGCGAACATCTCGGCGTCGTCGACGACGGGTCGCCACGGCTCGAGGTTCCAGCTGATCTTGCCGGGTTGCGCCATTTCGGCGAATTGCCAATGGCAGATGAATTGCGCACGCATGCCGGGGGTGTCGGCGTCCGCTGCCATCGTCAGCACCTCGGACCAGGCCTCGTCGGCCGCACCTGCCGTGCCGGGTTCTCGGGAGGCCAGCCGCCCGGATGGCGTGGGAAAGACCCGCAGGCTGGTCAGCCTTCCCCACTGCACCCATGCGGTGTGATCGACAAACGGCGGGGAGTACACCGGATTTGGCGCCTCGGCGCCAGGATCTGCGTACGCCGTTTCCGGGAATGAGCCCAGCAGGGCGACAACCGCCGCCGCAGGCGCGGCCAGCAGGGCCTTCATTACGTCAGCGCGACTTACCCTGAATTTCCAGGAGTTTGGGCCGCACATCGACCAGATACACGCCGGCCGCGCAGGCCGCAATCGCCATGCCGAGCACGCCGAACACGAAGCTCAGGATGGACGTCAGCGCAACGGCTAGGCCCAGGATCACCAGCCACACCGGCTTGGTCAGCTTTTCCGCGGCGGTGTAGGCGTCGGGCCGCTGCATCGCCGCGTGTACGAACGCATACACCGACATCACCAGGATGCCGATCTGCAAGACCAACATGACGGTACCCACGAGGTGGCTCACGACTTAAGGGTATGCGGGCAGCGTCGTAAACGTCGAATCCGAGTTGCCCCGAAGGGCAACCCGGAATCCGAACTACTTCTGGGTGACCTTCTTGGCCGCGCTCTTCTTGGCCGGAGCCTTCTTGGCCGGGGCCTTCTTCGCGGGAGCCTTCTTGGCCGGGGCCTTCTTCGCCACTGCCTTGCCGGCCGACTCGGCCTTTTTGGGCAGCTCGATGCCGACCAGCTTGGCCGCACGCTCACCGACCGCGCGAGTCTGCGTGGCCACGGTGCCCAGCGCCTCCTGGGTCAGCTCGACGGCCTGGTCGACGTAGCCCTCGGCGCGAGCCGTGGTCTCCTCGAACGGCCGCTGGCTGCGCAGCCGCTGCAGCGCGGCCTCGCCCCGCTCGACCAGCTCGTTGTAGCGGTTGGTCGCGGCGTCCAGGTAGCCCTCGGCAGCCTTACGCAGCTCCTCGGGGGTGAAACGCTCGCGCAGCTCGGTGAACTGCTCGGGCAGGTCCTCCTGCAGCTTGGCAATGCGAGCGCGGCTCTCCTCGACCCGGCTGCGGGTGTCGGTGCGGGTGTCTTCGGCCCGGTCACGCAGGCCGGAGATGAGCTCGTTCACGGTGGCCAGGGCCAGGTCTGCTGCACCCAAGGCCGCCAGCAACGGCGCCCGTAATTCTTCGATGTTCGTGTTTTCAGCCATGGTGTTTCCTTTCATGGTTGGTTGTAGTTCTCAACGTTTGGTGTGTGGTTTTGGAAGTCGGGGCAAGCGTCGGCTCCCCTGCCGAGGAGTAGTCAAGACCCGCGGATTGACATGGCACGCGGCTTGCCGGGAAACCTCCTGGTTGGTCGGGTCGGGTTGACGATCGAGTGGTTTGGGCGCGGGCACTACAGCGGGGAATCAGTCAGTCACTTCCCTTCTGGGTAACCCGGCGGCCGTTGGGATATACGTCACCAACTCGAACTCAGGCGATTTCGCAGCTGAGCGGGCCCGGCCGGGCTACTTCACTCGTGGCTATCGGGTTCGGGCGGACCCTCCTCATGGATCGGTTCGTTTTGCTGGGCAAATGAGGCGTAGATGTCGAGCAGAATTTGCTTCTGACGCTCCGTGATCGCCGTGTCGGTGATGAGCGCGTCGCGCACCTGGCTCTTATCGCTTGGCTCGAGAATCCCGGCCCGCACGTAGAGGACTTCGGCGGAGACCCGTAGCGCTTTGGCGATTTGACTGAGCACGTCGGCAGAGGGTTTGCGCAGTCCACGCTCGACCTGGCTCAGGTAGGGATTACTGACACCGGCCAGTTCGGCGAGTTGTCGCACCGAGACCTGGGCGAGCTCACGCTGGCTTCTGATGAAGCTGCCAATGTCGGAAGCCGCAGTCGACACCTTGGCCGAGAGCGTCTCCTCCGGTGGCATTGCGAGCTCCTTGGGTCCGATGGCCGACCTGGTCAGGTACCGAGCCTACGGACATGTGCTTGCATTTGCAAGCAGTAGTTAGCACCCCTAGAAAAACAGCTGTGCTATCGCGTAGATCGCCAGTCCCGCCAGCGACCCGACGACGGTGCCGTTGATCCGAATGAATTGCAGGTCACGGCCCACGTGCAGTTCGATCCGCCGACTCGCCTCCTCGGCATCCCAGCGCTCGATCGTGTCGGTGATGATCGCGGTGATCTCGATCCCGTACTGCGAGACCAGATGCTGCGCAGCCCGCACGATCCAACTGTCGACCTTGTCGCGCAGCTCGACGTCGTCGCGCAGGGACTCCCCGATGCGAACCACGGTGTCCGCGATGCGGGTGCGCAACGCACTGGACGGATCATCGACGCCCTCGAGCACCAACCGCTTCAGCGTCTTCCACGCCGTCGCGGCCGCGTTGGCGATCTCGTCGCGCGCCATCAGCTGCTCTTTGATCGTGTCGGCGCGCGCGATGGTGTCCGGGTCGTGCTGCAGATCGTCGGCGAATTCGAACAGGAAGCGGGTCGCCGAACGGCGCAATTCGTGGTCCGGGTTGCGCCGCACCTTGTCGGTGAAGTCCATCAGTTCGCGGTGGATGCGGTCGCCGACGAGATGGTCGACGAATCGTGGCGACCAGGTCGGTGAGTCACGCTCGACCACGCGCTGGATGATCTCGCCCGCGTTCAACGACCACTGAAAGGCCCGGTCGGCGAGCAGCTGGATGAGGGCTTCCTGTCGGTGCTCGGCGAGCAGCGTCGCCAGCACCCGGCCCACCGGCGGGCCCCACTGAGGTTCGGCGATACGCCGCACGATCATCCGGTCGATCACCTGCTGGACGTCCTCGTCACGCAGCAGCTCGACGAGCACGCGGAGCACCGTCGCGGCCTCGCCCGCCACCCGCTCGGCGTGCACCCTCTCCGAGAGCCACTTGCCGAGCCGACCGGGCACCTGGGCGTCGCGCAGCTTCGTCTCCACCACCGCCGGCGACAGGAAGTTCTCCCGCACAAAGGTTCCCAGGCCCTCGCCGAGCTGGTCCTTCTTCCGCTTGATGATCGCGGTGTGCGGGATCGGTATGCCCAGGGGGTGCTTGAACAGCGCGGTCACCGCGAACCAGTCCGCGAGCGCGCCCACCATGCCGGCCTCGGCGGCCGCGCCGACATAGCCGACCCAGGCGCCCATGCTGCCGTGCGCCTGCGCCCATCGGCAGGCCAGGAACACGCCGGTAGCCCCCACCAAGAAACTCAGTGCCACCAATTTCATCCGGCGCAGACCTACCCGCCGCTGCGCGTCCGCCTCCGGATCGGCTCCAGCGAATGATTCGGCGAGGGAGGTGTGGGGCCGCGCAGCCGGGGCAGACGGCATGGTTGGCTGCGGCCGCGCGGCGGCCGAGCCGGATGCCTCGGCTCCTGGTGAGGCTCTGTGTACCACCCCACCATCATGTATCGCGCGGGCCAGTTAGTGTTACTACACGGTTGCTAAAGGCCCTTCCTGAGGCGTCCGATCCGCCGAAACGACTCCCCAACGCCGTACTATCGGGGGCGTCTAGGGAATGGAATCGTCGACAGTGACAGAGCAAATCCCGGCTGTAATCGTTAAGACGGACGGTCGTAAGCGCCGCTGGCATCAGCACAAGGTGGAGCGCCGCAATGAGCTGGTTGACGGGACGATCGACGCCATTCGCCGGCTCGGCCGCTACCTGAGCATGGACGAGATCGCCGCGGAGATCGGCGTGTCCAAGACGGTTCTGTACCGCTACTTCGTCGACAAGAACGACCTGACGACCGCCGTGATGCGCCGGATCGCGCAGACCACGCTGATTCCGAACATGGCCGCGGCGCTGTCCTCCAATCTCGATGGCATCGACCTGACCCGCGCGGTTATCCGCGTCTACGTCGACACCGTGGCGAACGAACCCGAGCCCTACCGGTTCGTGATGGCGAACAGCTCGGCCAGCAAGAGCAAGGTGATCGCCGACTCCGAGCGAATCATCGCCCGCATGATCGCCGTGATGCTGCGCCGCCGCATGGAGCAGGCCGGGATGGACACCGGCGGCGCGGAGCCGTGGTCCTACCTGATCGTCGGCGGTGTGCAATTGGCCACTCACTCGTGGATGTCGAACCCGCGGATGACCAGGGACGAACTGATCGACTACCTGACCATGCTCAGCTGGAATGCACTGTGCGGAATTGTCGAAGTCGGCGGCTCACTGGAGAAGTTCCGCGAGGAACCGCATCCGTCGCCGATCGTGCCGCCACGAGAGCCCTAAACCGCCGCTGGCGTGCCGCTCGTTTTGTGCAACACACCCGTCTCGTGTGACCCTATGACTCGACCGCGTACACGACCTGTACCGGTTGAACCCCGATAGCATGCAGAGGGCATGCGCCGGAGGCGATGGGCGCCCTCCCCAATTCGTCCCCCTCCGGGATAAAGAAAGGCTCCTTTCGTTATGTCCGTGCAGCTCACGCCGCATTTCGGCAACGTACAGGCGCACTACGACCTGTCTGACGACTTCTTCCGGCTCTTTCTGGACCCGTCCCAGACCTACAGCTGCGCGTTCTTCGAGCGCGAGGACATGACCCTGGAAGAGGCGCAGCTCGCCAAGATCGACTTGTCGCTGTCCAAGTTGCGCCTCGAGCCCGGGATGACGCTGCTGGACGTCGGCTGCGGCTGGGGTGCCACCCTGCGGCGGGCCATCGAGAAATACGACGTCAACGTCGTGGGCCTGACGTTGTCGGAGAACCAGGCCGAGCACGTTCAGAAATCGTTCGATCAGCTGGAGACCAAGCGCACCCGTCGAGTGTTGCTGGAAGGCTGGGAGAAGTTCGACGAGCCGGTCGACCGGATCGTTTCGATCGGCGCATTCGAGCACTTCGGCCGCGCGCGATGGGCTCCCTTCTTCGAGATGGCGTATTCGGTGCTGCCGGCCGACGGCGTGATGATGCTGCACACCATCGTGCGCCCCGCATTCAAGGAAGCCAGGGCCAAGGGGCTGCCGTTGACCCACGAGGTCGTTCACTTCACGCAGTTCATCCTGGCCGAGATTTTCCCCGGCGGCTGGCTGCCCACGGCGGCGTTGGTGGAAGAGCACGCCTGCGGTGCCGGCTTTAAGCTCACCCGGACCCAGTCCTTGCAGCTGCACTACGCGCGGACCCTGGACATGTGGGCCGCCGCGCTGGAGGCCAACAGGGACAAGGCCATCGCGATCCAGTCGCAGAAGGTGTACGACCGCTACATGAAGTACCTGACCGGTTGCGCGAACCTGTTCCGCCAGGGCTACACCGACGTCGACCAGTTCACGCTGGAGAAGTAAACGAAAGCGGGCCGGACAAAAAGCCCGGCCCGCCTGTTATGTTCGCGCCCTACTTCACGAGGGTGAACTGCCCCACGTTGCTGATGCCCTTGATGAAGAAATCCTCGCACCCGGTCAAGTAGTGCATGTAGCGGTCATAGACCTCTTCGGACTGGATGGCGATGGCCTTGTCTTTGTTGGCCTCGAGATTGGCGGCCCAGATTTTCAGCGTTCGTGCATAGTGCTCGCGCAGCAACTGCACTCTTTCGACTGAGAAGCCGGCGTCCTGGCTGAATTTGAAAATATCTTCCTGCGCCGGCAACTGTCCGCCCGGGAAAATCTCCGTGCCGATGAATCGCGCGAATCGGATGTCGCGCATCGTGAGCTTGATGCCGAGTGCGGGCATCTGTTGCCATTGATACGTCAAAATCGTGTGCAGTAACATTCGGCCGTCGTCCGGAAGGACGTTGTAAGAACGGTCGAAGAACGCGGCGTAACGCTCCATCTTGAACGCTTCGAATGCGCCGATGGTGACGATCCGGTCGACCCGGTCCTCGAATTCCTCCCAGCCCTGCAGCCGCACCTCGACCGTGCGGTCGGTGGGGATCTTGGCCAGCCTGGCCTTGCTGTACTCAAACTGGTTGCGGCTCAGCGTGATTCCGATGACGTTGACGTCGAACTTCTCGACCGCCCGTTGCAGCGCGCCGCCCCAGCCGCAGCCGATGTCGAGCAACGTCATCCCGGGCTCGAGGTTCAGCTTGCCCAGCGCCAGGTCAAATTTGGCATTCGACGCTTCTTCGAGTGTCATGTCGTCGCGCTCGAAATAAGCGCACGTGTAACCCATCGTCGGGTCCAGGAACAATGCGAAAAACTCGTCAGAGACGTCGTAGATGGACTGCGACTCTTCGTAATACGGCCTGAGCTGCGTCATGAAAAATAGATACCTCTCGCTTTGGTGACCGCGAAAATGATACCCGACGTGTTCACATGCCTCTCACTATGTCAATGCGCAGGTCGGGAAAAGATTTGCAATCTGGCT
Organism: Mycobacterium sp. IDUB_19; assembly: GCF_055419445.1. Classification (NCBI taxonomy): domain Bacteria; kingdom Bacillati; phylum Actinomycetota; class Actinomycetes; order Mycobacteriales; family Mycobacteriaceae; genus Mycobacterium; species Mycobacterium sp. IDUB_19. Next base: position 34,268 of record NZ_JBVAXR010000024.1, read on the forward strand.
CAGTACGCGTAGAAGCCCTGACCTGATTTCTTGCCCAACATGCCCGCCTCCACCATCCGGAGCAGCAGCGGCGGCGGACCGTAGTGCGGCTCCTTGAATTCCTCGTACATCTTGTCGGCGATCAGTTTCAGTGTGTCCAAGCCAACAAGATCCGACAGCCGCAGCGGGCCCATCGGGTGCGACAGGCCGGCAACGACCGCCTTATCCACGTCCTCGACGGTGGCGAATCCCGCCTCCACCATCCGGATGGCCGACAGCAGATAGGGCACCAAGAGGGCGTTCACCACGAATCCGGATCGGTCGGAACAGCGCACCACCTGCTTGCCCAGCACCGCGCTGGCAAAATCCTCGGTACGAGCGGCCGCGGCTTCGTCGGTGACCAGCGTGCTGACGAGTTCGACCAGCGGCAGCACCGGCACCGGGTTGAAGAAGTGCAGGCCCAACACCCGCTGGGGGTTCTTGGTGGCCGCAGCGATCTTCATGATCGGAATGCTCGAGGTGTTCGACGCGAGCACCGCGTCGGGATCGGTGATCACCTCGTCGAGTTTCGCGAAGACCTCGGCCTTGACGGCCTCGTCCTCGATGATCGCCTCGATCACCAACTGGCGGTCGCCAAGGTCCTTGAGGTTGGTCGTGAAGGTGAGCTGGCTCAGGGCGCGGTCACGCTCCCGCTCAGTTACCTTGCCCGCGCTGACGCCACGCTCCAGCGACTTCACTATCCGGTTCCGGCCCGCCGTGATCAGCGCCTCGGTGGTCTCGTACACCGTGACGGCGACGCCGGCGCGGACCGAGACTTCGGCGATTCCGGACCCCATCTGGCCGGCCCCGACGACCCCAACCCGCTGAATCCCTTTGTCGCTCACTGCGTTTCTCTCCAGTCGTATTGTCTTACACCGCAATAGGCCCCGCCCAGGATCGCCGGGCGGGGCCTATGCTACTTCAGCCGCGAGTTGCGCAGCTGGGCTCAGTGACTTCAGCCGTCGGTTTCACGTCGTCCTCGCGGGCTCACACCCGCTCGTCCTCAGTGACTCCAGCCGTCGGTTTCACATCGTCCTCGCGGGCTTACGCCCGCTCGTCCTCAGTGACTCCAGCCGTCGGTTTCACATCGTCCTCGCGGGCTTACGCCCGCTCGTCCTCAGTGAAACTGTCCCTCTTCGGTGGAGCCGGTCAGCGCGGTGGTCGACGACGTCGGGTCCACCGTGGTGGCGATGCGGTCGAAGTAACCGGCACCGACCTCGCGTTGGTGCTTGGTCGCGGTGTAGCCACGCTCTTCGGCGGCGAACTCGCGCTCCTGCAGCTCGACGTAGGCGCTCATCTGGTTGCGGGCGTAGCCGTAGGCCAGATCGAACATCGAGTAGTTCAGCGCGTGGAAGCCGGCCAGCGTAATGAACTGGAACTTGAATCCCATTGCGCCAAGCTCTTTTTGGAACTTCGCGATGGTCGAGTCGTCCAGGTGCTTGCGCCAGTTGAAGGAAGGCGAGCAGTTGTAGGCCAGCATCTGGTCGGGGAACTCGGACTTGACGCCCTCGGCGAACTTGGCCGCGAGCTCGAGGTCCGGGGTCCCGGTCTCCATCCAGATCAGGTCGGAATACGGCGCGTAGGCCTTGGCCCGCGCGATGCAGGGCTCGAGGCCGTTGCGGACGCGGTAGAAGCCTTCCTTGGTCCGGTCACCGGTGATGAACGGCTGGTCGCGCTCGTCGACGTCCGAGGTGATCAACGTGGCAGCCTCGGCGTCGGTGCGGGCGATCACGACCGTCGGCACACCGGCGACGTCGGCGGCCAGACGCGCCGAGGTCAGGGTGCGGATGTGCTGCTGAGTCGGGATCAGCACCTTGCCACCGAGGTGACCGCATTTCTTCTCCGAAGCGAGCTGATCTTCCCAGTGCGACCCCGCGACGCCTGCGGCGATCATCGCCTTCTGAAGCTCGTACACATTGAGAGCGCCACCGAAGCCGGCCTCGCCGTCGGCGACGATCGGCGCCAGCCAGTTCTCCACCGACCGGTCACCCTCGACCTTGGCGATCTCGTCGGCGCGCAGCAGCGCGTTGTTGATGCGACGGATGACCTGCGGCACCGAGTTGGCCGGGTACAGGCTCTGGTCGGGGTAGGTGTGGCCGGACAGGTTGGCGTCACCGGCGACCTGCCAACCGGACAGGTAGATGGCCTTCAGGCCGGCGCGCACCTGCTGCACGGCCATGTTGCCGGTCAGGGCGCCCAGAGCGTTGATGTACTCCAGGTCGTGCAGCTGCTCCCACAGCACCTCGGCGCCGCGGCGGGCCAGGGTGTGCTCCTCGACAACGCTGCCCTGCAGGGCCACGACATCCTGGGCGGTGTAGGTGCGGCTGGTGTCCTTCCAACGGGGGTTGGTGTCCCAGTCGTGTTGGATCTGCTCGGCGCTCTTCGGGGTGCCAACGACAGACATTGGGCTTACTCCTTACGGGTTACGGGTCAACATTTGTTAAGCCGTACCGCCTTCAGGCGGCAGCTTCACTGGTGCGCTAACACGACGATGGCACAGCCTGTTGATGCAGGTCCACCCATTTCAATTGCCAATTTAGGCCACGACGGGGCCCCGATTTAGCAAAGTTTGCGAAGGTGTACAGGAACTGAACCGTTTCAGAAGCTACCGGCCAGTAACTAGAATTCGCAGGTCAGCAGCTAATTTACCGGGACGCTTGTCCTGTTAGAGATTGAAGAGCGAAGCGACCGCTTTCGTCTCTTCGCCGACCGCATATGTGAGCGTTGTAACAGGGCGATCGGCCAGCCCGGGGCCGAATTGCTCGGTCGATCCGGCCGGATGGATGTGCGAAATGATCTCCAGCTTGTCGCCCAGCGCCACTGGCGCCTCGTGCTCGATGGTGATGCGCAGCGGTGCCCGCATGAGTTCCAGGTGCGACGCCAGGTAATCCTCGATGACGGACCAATACACGGAGTTGTTCATGTGGTCGAACAGGTCGATGTCGGTGACCCGGAGCGGAAACTCGTGAATCTCCGACGCATCGTCGCGGCTGCCGGGTTTCAAATAGCCCTTCCACCGCAGCCGATCGACGGACGTGGTCTTGTGCAGGCCCTCGAGGAAGTCGTCGGAGATGCGCGACGGCATCTGGGTTTCCCGGTTGATGTTGATCCAGAAGGCCTCGGATTCGATCAGGCCGCCCTTGCGACCGTCGACGCGAACCCGCATCTCACACCACCGGTTCGAGGTGCCCGAACACCACCGGCGACAGCGCAGCATGTCCTGGAACTCGATCGGACGCAGCATGTCGAGCATCGTGCGACGGACGATCCACAGCGGATGGGTCTCCTCGAAGCCCATCTCGCGAAGTTGGTCCTGCCCGACGTCCTGGATGTGCCGGCAGGCGGCGTCCAACCGCAACCGGCCGGTGTGGTCGATGTCGCCGACCCGAAGCGGCCATTCGCGGTCGAACACGTCGGGGTGACCGTCGGGCACCGGCATCATTGATTTGTCCAGGCTCACGACTTCGCTCCCCAATGACTTGCGTCCGTTGTCCCGGGGTGTACCCGAGACCCCGATGCGAATCATGCCAATGACGACGGACAAACACCAAACCTGACGAGGTCGGATGTTGGCTGCCAAGTCTGCAAACCCATCCTTTGCAGTGCAGGTAGGCTCCGTTAAATGTCCAAAACGTTTGTTGGCTCACGCGTTCGCCAGCTGCGCAACGAACGCGGGTTCTCTCAGGCCGCGCTGGCCCAGATGCTCGAGATCTCGCCGAGCTACCTCAACCAGATCGAGCACGACGTCCGCCCGCTGACGGTGGCCGTACTGCTGCGGATCAGCGAGGTATTCGGTGTGGACGCGACCTTCTTCGCCTCCCACGACGACACCCGCCTGGTCGCCGAGCTGCGCGAGGTGACCATGGATCGCGATCTGGACATCAACGTCGACCCGCCCGAGGTCGCCGACATGGTCAACGCCCATCCCGCCCTGGCCCGCGCGGTGGTCAACCTGCACCGGCGCTACCGAATCACCACCGCGCAGCTGGCCGCCGCCACCGAGGAGCGCTTCTTCGACGGCAGTGGCAGCGGATCGATCACCATGCCGCACGAAGAGGTGCGCGACTACTTCTACCAACGGCAGAACTACCTGCATGAGCTGGACACCGCCGCCGAAGACCTCACGGTTCACACCCGGCTGAACCACGGCGACCTGGCCCGCGAATTGACGCGGCGGCTCACCGAGGTGCACGGCGTACACATCAACAGGCGCATCGATCTCGGCGACACCGTGCTGCACCGCTTCGAGCCCAAGACCAAGACGCTGGAGATGAGCAACCACCTTTCGCTGGGCCAGCAGGTCTTCAAGATGGCCGCCGAATTGGCCTACCTCGAGTTCGGGGACCTGATCGACAGCATGGTCGCCGAGGGCAAATTCACCAGCGACGAATCCCACACGCTGGCCCGGCTCGGTCTGGCCAATTACTTCGCGGCCGCAGCGGTGCTGCCCTACCGCCAATTCCACGACGTCACAGAGAATTTCCGCTACGACGTCGAGCGCCTGTCGGCGTTCTACTCGGTCAGTTACGAGACCATCGCACACCGGCTCTCGACGATGCAACGACCGTCGATGCGGGGTGTGCCGTTCTCGTTCGTCCGGGTCGATCGCGCTGGCAACATGTCAAAACGCCAGTCCGCCACAGGTTTTCACTTCTCCTCCAGCGGCGGGACCTGCCCGCTCTGGAACGTCTACGAGACGTTTGCCAACCCGGGCAAGATCCTGGTTCAGATCGCCCAGATGCCCGACGGACGCAATTACATGTGGGTGGCCCGCACCGTGGAGCGCCGCGCTGCCCGGTATGGTCAGCCAGGTAAAACCTTCGCGATCGGGCTGGGCTGCGAGCTGCGGCACGCGCACCGGCTCGTCTACTCGGAAGGACTCGACTTGTCGGGAGAAGTTGCCACACCCATCGGCGCGGGTTGCCGTGTCTGCGAACGCGATAACTGTCCACAGCGAGCCTTCCCGGCTTTGGGCCGTGCACTCGATCTCGACGAGCACCGCAGCACGGTGTCTCCGTACCTCGTGAAGCAGCCATGAGCGACACGCAGGCCGGCCGCGTCGCCCGCATCCCGTCCACCACCAAGCTGCGCCGGCTGGGGCCGATCAACTGGGTGCTCGCAAAGGCGGCCGCACGCACGGTCTCCGCACCGGAGATGCATCTGTTCACCACGCTCGGTCAGCGCCAAGGGCTGTTCTGGGCTTGGTCCCTCTACGGCGGGCGGCTACTGCGCGGCCGGCTGCCCCGCGTGGACACCGAATTGGTGATCCTGCGCGTCGCGCATCTGCGTTCGAGCGAATACGAGCTGCAGCACCATCGGCGGATGGGACGCCAATACGGTCTGGACGCTCACGTGCAGGCGACGATATTCGCCTGGCCCGATGTTCCGGACGGCGAGGGCCCCCGGGTGATACTGAGCGCCCGCCAGCAGGCGCTGCTGAACGCGACGGATGAGCTGATCAAGAACCGGTCGATCAGCGAGGGCACCTGGCAGCAACTGGCGATGCACCTCGATCGGCGTCGTCTCATCGAATTTTGCTTGCTCGCAACGCAATACGACGGGTTGGCCGCGACGATAACCGCCCTGAACATCGAGTTGGACAACCCGAGGTAACGCCTCAGGCGTAGACGTCGGCGAGCACGGCCAGCGTCAGAATCACCGGCAGTATCGGCAAGTCGAACGCAAACGCGGCCCACAGATACTTGCCGCGCCGGCGTAGCCGCCAACCCCAAATCGCCGCGACGACTCCCAGCACCGCCGATCCCAGCAACACCAGTGGACCCCAGTTGCCCGCCGTCGCATTGTCGCCCGCGATCGAAATGGCAATCAGCCACAGCACATAACCGGTGGCCGCACCCCCGATGGCACCGATGATGGTCTCGCCTCGAATCATCGCCCGGCTCAGAAGTTGATCATGTGGCCGGTCAGGCCGTGGAAGCACTCCTGCAGCGCCTCGGACATGGTCGGGTGGGTGTGCACGTTGCGAGCCAGCTCGTTGGCGGTCAGGTCCCATTTCTGCGCCAGGGTGAGTTCGGGCAGCAGCTCGGACACGTCATGGCCGACCAGGTGCCCGCCCAACAGCTCGCCGTATTTGGCGTCGGCGATCAGCTTTACGAAGCCGCTGGGGTCGCCCACACCGTGCGCTTTCGCGTTGGCGGTGAACGGGAATTTGGCCACCACCACGTCGTAGCCTTCCTCCCGGGCTTGCTCCTCGGTCAGCCCGAAGCTGGCGACGTTCGGCTGGCAGAACGTCGCGCGCGGCAGCATACGATAGTCGCCGAGCGCCAAAGTCTCTGCGCCGGCGATGGTTTCGGCTGCGACCACACCCATCGCCTCGGCGACGTGGGCCAGCATCAGCTTCCCGGTGACGTCGCCGATCGCGTAGATATGGTCGACGTTGGTGCGCATGTAGTCGGTGATCCCAATGGCCCGGCGGTCGGTCAGCGCGACCCCGGCCTTGTCCAAGCCGAAGCCCTCGACGTTGGGCGCAAACCCGATGGCCTGCAACACCTTTTCGGCTTTGAGCTCTTCTGCCTTACCATCCTTGCTGATCGCCACCCGGACCACGGAGCCGTCGTCGGTGATGGACTCGACCTTCGTCCCGGTGAGGATCTTGACGCCCAGCTTCTTGAACTGCTTCTCGACCTCCTTGGACACCTCGGCGTCCTCGTTGGGCAGCGCGCGCGGCAAGAACTCGACTACGGTCACGTCGACGCCGTAGTTCTTCAGCACATAGCCGAACTCCATGCCGATCGCTCCGCAACCGGCGATGATGATCGACTCCGGCAGCTCCCGGGACAGGATCAGTTCCTCGTAGGTGACCACGTTCTCCGACAGGGACGTGCCGGGAACCAGGCGCGTGCTACTGCCGGTGGCGATGATGATGTTGTCGAACGTCACCGTTTCGGTGCCGCCGTCATTGAGCTCGACCTCGAGCGTGCGCGGATCCGTGAATCGGCCGTAGCCGTGGATCTCGGTGATCTTGTTCTTCTTCATCAGGAAGTGCACGCCGGCGACGCGGCCCTCGGCCACCTTGCGGCTGCGGTCGAACGCGGCCCCGTAATCGAAAGACGCCTCGCCACTGATCCCAAACGTCTTGGCCTCTTTGGTGAAGATGTGCGCGAGTTCGGCGTTGCGCAGCAGCGCCTTGGACGGGATGCAGCCGACGTTGAGGCAGACTCCACCCCAGTACTTCGGTTCGACGACCGCGGTGTTCAGGCCCAGCTGCGCGGCGCGAATAGCTGCGACATATCCGCCGGGACCAGCTCCAAGGACAACGACGTCATAGTGAGAAGTCACGAGCCCACACTAGTGGGCGACGACTTCTCACTGCACTACACCGTGGGTCAATACGGGATGACGCCGATCAGACAATGACTGGTGCGGGCGCAGTAGTAATAGCCGTACAGGGGTGCCGCGGCGACGACGGAGGCAAACGGCCCCGACATCACCGCGATGGACAGCGCCGAGATCAGCGGCCTGCCTTGCACCATCGCCAGCATCACGCCGCCGACGGTGCACGCGACGACGTAGACCAGCACCATGAACACGGCCGGGGTCTTGTCGATCGTGTGGTACCACCAATAGAAGAGACTCAGCCCGACCTCGGCTGTCGCGGCCCACACGCCGAAGATCACCAGGACCAACTTCCACCACTTCAGGTATTGGTAGCGGCCGGGCACCGTGACCGACTGCGCCGGTCCGGCCTCCGGGAGTTCGGAAGCGGCAGAAGGAGTCTCGGTCGCATCCTGGTCCACCGACGTACCCGGCTTGTCCGCAGCGGCGGCTATCGGCTGCGAGCCGGTGTCGTCGAAGTTCGGCACGAACGGCACCGAGTGCTCACCGGTGTCCTCAAAGTCCGGGACGAATCCTTGCGTGCCGGTGTCCTCGAAGTCCGGGACGAACGGCTCGGTCCCCGGGTTCGACGCGCGGTCGTCAGCCACCCGCGGTCACCTCGATGCCGACGAGCACGCCGAACCATCCGGGCGGCATGGCCAGAATGAACGCGCCCAGCATTGTGACCCAACGACGACCGGAGAACAGGATCGTCAGCAGCCCGACCACGCTGGGCAGCCCGACCACCAGGGCGATGACGACGTCGGGGCGGACCCGGGTGTGCACCACCACGGTCAACGCCACCCCCGCCAGCAACCCGACCGCGGTGCCGATCAGCATCGCGCTGGCCAGCAGCCAGGGCCGGGGTAGCGGGATCACCTCATCGAGCGTACTGAGTTACCGAGTACGAGGCGGGCACGTTTCCGGCACGGCTTTGTCAATAATCGGACCCCGAATCGACGGGCGCTCGCCACCTTCGTATGACGCGCCGGTGATCACCGGCACGGCCTCTAGCTGGGCTTTTTCCTCGTCGGTGAAGACGCGACCGCGACTGAGAAACCGCACCCCTTCCGGTGCTTCCAGGCTGAATCCGCCGCCGCGGCCGGGCACCACGTCGATGACCAGCTGGGTGTGTTTCCAGGCCTGGTACTGCGGGCCCGAGATCCACACCGCGACACCCTCGGCCCCCACGTCCAGGAGTCCGAGCAGCACGTCGCGGTCGCCGACGAGGAAGTCGCCGCGTGGGTAGCACATCGGCGACGACCCGTCGCAGCAGCCGCCGGACTGGTGGAACATCACCGGGCCGTGGCGGTCCTGCAGTCGTGCCAGCAGTTCAGCGGCGGCAACCGTGATGACCGCGGCTGCCGGAGCGCTCATCAGAAGAAGCCCTGCGCCTTGTCGGAGTAGGACACCAACAGGTTCTTGGTCTGCTGGTAGTGGTCGAGCGCCATCTTGTGGGTTTCGCGGCCAAACCCGGATTGCTTGTAGCCACCGAACGCCGAGTGCGGCGGGTACACGTGATAGCAGTTCACCCACACCCGTCCGGCCTTGATCTCGCGACCGGCACGGTAGGCGGTGTTGCCGTCGCGGCTCCACACGCCGGCGCCCAGACCGTAGAGGGTGTCGTTGGCGATGCCCATCGCGTCGTTGAAATCGGTGAACGACGTCACCGCCACCACCGGCCCGAAGATCTCCTCCTGGAAGACGCGCATCTTGTTGTTGCCACTGAAGATGGTCGGCTGCATGTAGTAGCCCCCGGACAGGTCGCCGCCGAGCTCGGCACGCTCCCCGCCGGTGATGACCTTGGCGCCCTCCCCCCTGCCAATGTCGATGTAGGACAGGATCTTTTCCAGCTGGTCGTTGGAGGCCTGCGAGCCCAGCATGGTCTCGGTGTCCAGCGGGTCGCCCTGCCGCACCGCCTTGGTTCGGATCGCGGCCAGCTCCAGGAACTCGTCGTGGATGTCGGACTGGATCAGGCTGCGCGACGGGCAGGTGCACACCTCGCCCTGATTGAGCGCGAACATCGTGAAGCCCTCGAGGGCCTTGTCCTGGAAGTTGTCGTTGGCGGCCATCACGTCGGAGAAGAAGATGTTGGGGCTCTTGCCGCCGAGCTCCAGCGTGACCGGGATCAGATTCTGCGACGCGTACTGCATGATCAGCCGGCCCGTGGTGGTCTCCCCGGTGAACGACACCTTGGCGATCCGGTCGCTGGACGCCAGCGGTTTGCCGGCCTCGACGCCGAATCCGCTGACGATATTGACCACGCCCGGCGGGATCACGTCGCCGATCAGCGACATCAGGTAGAGGATCGACGCCGGTGTCTGCTCGGCGGGCTTGAGCACCACCGTGTTTCCGGCGGCCAGCGCCGGCGCCAGCTTCCACGCGCCCATCAGGATCGGGAAGTTCCACGGGATGATCTGTCCGACCACCCCGAGCGGCTCCTGGAAGTGGTAGGCGACGGTATCGTCGTCGATCTGCGACAGCGACCCCTCCTGGGCGCGGATCGCCGCGGCGAAATACCGGAAATGGTCGGCGGCCAGCGGGATGTCGGCGCCCAGTGTCTCGCGGATCGGCTTGCCGTTGTCCCAGACTTCGGCCAGCGCCAACGAGTCGCGGTTTGCCTCAATACGATCGGCGATCTTGTTCAGCACCGCGGCCCGCTCGGCCGGCGACGCCTTGCCCCACGCCGGGGCGGCCGCATGGGCGGCATCGAGCGCCTTGTTGACGTCGGCCTCGTCGGATCGCGCCACTTCGCAAAACGTTTGACCCGTGACCGGCGTCGGGTTCTCGAAGTAGAGACCCTTGGCGGGGGCGACCCACTCACCTCCGATGAAGTTGCCATACCGCGACTCGTAGGACATCAGCGCCCCGGCAGAACCTGGACGTGCGAAAACAGTCATCTGCTCGGCTCCTCGCTCGGATCGTCAACCACAGTTGTAATACAGCTCACATTACCGCTGGGGTCACAATGGCTTCCATGACCGCGCAGCCTGCCGAGGACAATGACGACCCCTATCTCTGGCTCGAGGACGTCACCGCGGCCAACGCGTTGGATTGGGTGCGCGCGCGCAACGAGCCGACCATCGCGAAATTCGGCGATGCGGATTTCCACGAGATGCGGGCCGAGGCGCTGGAGGTCCTCGATACCGATGCCCGCATCCCCTATGTGCGCCGCCGCGGTGAGTACCTGTACAACTTCTGGCGCGACGCCGCCAACCCCCGCGGTTTGTGGCGGCGCACCACGCTGGACAGCTACCGCCGCGACTCGCCCGAGTGGGACGTGCTGATCGACGTCGACGCGCTGGGGCGTGTCGACGACGAGAAGTGGGTGTGGGCCGGCGCCACGGTGATCGAACCGGAGTTCACTCGCGCGCTGGTCAATCTTTCCCGCGGCGGCTCGGACGCGGTGATCGTGCGCGAATTCGACATGATCACAAGGGAATTCATCCCCGACGGGTTCGCGCTCCCGGAAGCCAAGTCGCAAATCGGCTGGGCGGACCCGGATACGGTGCTGGTGGGCACGGACTTCGGCGCCGATTCGCTGACCGAATCCGGATATCCGCGGATCGTCAAGCGATGGCGCCGCGGCACACCGTTGAGCGATGCCGAGACGATCTTCGAAGGCACGCGCACCGACGTCAGCGCGGCCGCGAATGCCGACCGGACGCCGGGCTTCGAGCGCAGCTTCGCGGGCCGTTCCCTCGACTTCTGGAATTCGGAGACCTACGAAGTGCGCGGGTCGGAACTGATCCGCATCGACGTGCCCACCGACGCGAGCGTGTCGGTTCACCGCGAATGGTTGCTGATCGAGCTGCGCACCGATTGGACCGTCGGCTCCATCACCTACCGTGCCGGCTCGCTGCTGGCGGCCGACTATGACGAATTCCTGGGCGGGACAGCGGATTTGCGAGTGGTCTTCGAACCCGACGAGCACACCTGCCTGCATCAGAGCGCGTGGACCCGCGACCGGCTGTTGCTCGTCACCTTGGCCGACGTCGCCAGCCGGGTCGAAATCGTCACGCCCGGCAGCTGGCAGCGCGACGAGATCTCCGGGATCCCGCCGGCGACCAACACGGTGATCGCGGCTGCCGACGACACCGGAGACGAATTCTTTCTGGACTCAAGCGGATTCGACATGCCCTCGCAGCTGCTGCGCGGCACCGGCTCCGGGCAGCTCGAGCAGATCAAGTCCGCGCCGGGATTCTTCGATGCCGAAAACCTGGACGTGAAACAGTATTTCGTGCCATCGAAGGACGGTACGGCGATCCCCTACTTCGTCGTGCGGTCACGATCCGCGCAACGGCCCGGACCCACCCTGCTGGGCGGCTACGGCGGGTTCGAGTCCTCCAAGACGCCCGGGTACAGCGGGGTGCTGGGCCGGCTGTGGCTGGCCCGGGGCGGTACCTACGTGATGGCCAATATTCGCGGCGGTGGCGAGTACGGGCCGAGCTGGCACACCCAGGCGATGCGCGAGGGCCGGCACAAGGTCGACGAGGATTTCGCCGCGGTGGCAGACGATTTGGTGAACCGCGGCATCACAACCGTCGGGCAGCTGGGCGCGCAGGGCGGCAGCAACGGCGGGCTGCTGATGGGCATCATGCTGACCAAGTACCCGGAGAAATTCGGTGCCCTGGTCTGCGACGTGCCGCTGCTGGACATGAAGCGCTACCACCTGTTGCTGGCCGGCGCGTCGTGGGTCGCCGAGTACGGCGACCCCGACAACCCGGACGACTGGGAGTTCATCTCCAAATACTCGCCATACCAGAATATTTCGCCGACACGCCACTACCCGCAGGTGCTGTTCACCACGTCTACGCGCGACGACCGGGTCCACCCCGGCCACGCCCGAAAGATGGTAGCCGCCCTGCAAGCTGCGGGCCATAAGGTGTGGTTGTACGAGAACATCGAGGGCGGGCACGCCGGTGCGGCGGACAACGAGCAGGCCGCGTTCAAGGCGGCCCTGAGCTATTCGTTCCTTTGGCAGACGTTGGGAGACCACGCGTGAAGATCCTCGACATCATCGAGCTCGGCTTAGTGATCGCCGGGCTGGTCCTGATCATCGCCGGCTGGGCGCAGTCACGCTTTCGCTTCATCGGCGAGCGCCGCAAGGGCCGGTACTTCTACTGGGGAACCTCGGCTCTCGGCATCATCTTTTTCGCCTTCGGCACCGGCCAACTCTGGCCCAACGGTGTCATGACGACGTTGATCTTCAGCGCCATCGTCGTGACAACGGCCTACCTGACAACGCCGTACCTGAAGGTCGGCGACCGGATCTATGCGTCGACTCCGGAAAATCGCGAGCCCGACCCGCCCGTAGAGGAGCGCTAGCCCACACTTGGGCTTATGTCAGTTTCCAAGCCCGACTTCGAGACCCTGCTGTACAAGACCGCCGGCCCGGTCGCCACCATCACGCTGAACCGCCCCGAGCAGCTCAACACGATCGTCCCGCCGATGCCGGACGAGATCGCGGCCGCGATCGGCCTGGCCGAGCGGGATCAGGGCATCAAGGTCATCGTGCTGCGCGGCGCCGGGCGCGCCTTCTGCGCCGGCTACGACTTCGGCGGCGGCTTCCAGCACTGGGGCGAGATCATGATGACCGACGGCAAGTGGGATCCGGGCAAGGACTTCGCGATGATCAGTGCCCGTGAGACCGGGCCGACGCAGAAGTTCATGGCCATCTGGCGGGCGTCCAAACCGGTGATCGCTCAGGTCCATGGTTGGTGTGTGGGCGGGGGCAGCGACTACGCGCTGTGCGCCGACATCATCGTGGCCAGCGAAGACGCCGTGATCGGCACGCCGTACAGCCGGATGTGGGGCGCCTATCTGACCGGTATGTGGCTGTACCGACTGAGCCTGGCCAAGGCCAAGTGGCATTCGCTGACCGGCCGGCCGCTGACCGGTGTCCAGGCCGCCGAGATCGAGCTGATCAACGAGGCGGTGCCGTTCGAACGCCTCGAGGCGCGGGTCGCCGAAATCGCCGCCGAGCTGGCACAAATCCCGCTGTCGCAGCTGCGGGCGCAGAAGCTGATCGTCAACCAGGCTTACGAGAACATGGGCCTGGCCTCCACCCAGACGCTGGGCGGCATCTTGGACGGCCTGATGCGCAATACCCCCGACGCGCTCGACTTCATCAACACCGCCGAAACGCAGGGAGTACGGGCAGCCGTGCAGCGGCGCGATGGCCCGTTCGGCGACTACAGCCAGGCTCCAGCCGACCTGCGGCCCGACCCCTCACACGTCATCGTCCCTGATAGCGACGGCTAGTAAGACGGACTAGAAGTCGACCAAGACTCGCCCACGGCCCACCAGAAGTGCTACCGTAACCACTATGTCTCGGCTGAGTTCGTGCCTGCGTGCAGGCGCCGTTTTCCTTGCAATGGGTATGGCCGCTGTGACCGTCCCGACGACCGCGGTGGCGGACTCCACGGAGGATTTCCCGATCCCCCGCCGGATGATCAACACCACCTGTGACGCCGAGCAGATCCTCGCGGCGACCAGGGACACCAGCCCGGTGTACTACCAGCGGTACATGATCGACTTCAACAATCACCCGAACGTCAACCAGGCGGCCATCGACAAGGCGCACTGGTTTTTTGCGCTGTCACCGCAGGACCGCAGGGGCTATTCCGAAAACTTTTTTGCACCCCAGGCCGATCCGCTGTGGCTGGCCTGGCCCAATCACATGAAGATCTTCTTCAACAACAAGGGTGTCGTCGCCAAGGCAACCGACGCCTGCAGCACTTACCCACCCGGCGACATGTCGGTCTGGAACTGGGGCTAGCTCAACGCTTCCCATTCAATTAACCCCGGGCCCCCGCCCGGGGTTAATTAGTTTCACTCCCTTAAGGCTGGGTGGCCGTCAGTAGTGCGGAGAGCTCGCCTGGAAGCGATCGGTGTTGGCCGCCTCCCCGTTGGGCGACTGACCATTGCCGGGCGACCGCTGGGGCTCATCGAGCAGGGTGCGAACCGCGGGACGCGACCCGTACGGCTGCAGCATCCGACTGGCCGGACGCGGGCGAACTTGCGTCGGCCACCAGAACCAGCGGCCCATCAAGGCGGCGACCGACGGCATCATGAACGACCGCACGATCAGCGTGTCGAACAACAGACCCAGAGCGATGGTGGTTCCCACCTGCCCCATGACCCGTAGCGGGCTGATCGCAAACGTCGACATGGTGGCGGCGAACACCAGACCGGCAGACGTCACCACCGCGCCGGTGCCGGCCATCGACCGGATGATCCCGGTCTTTATTCCAGCTTGGATCTCCTCTTTGAACCGGGAAACCAGCAGCAGGTTGTAATCGGATCCCACCGCCAACAGCAGGATGACCGACATCGCCAGCACCATCCAGTGCAGCTCAATGCCCAGGATGTCCTGCCAGACCAACACCGAGAGGCCGAACGAGGCCCCCAACGAAATCAGCACCGTCCCCACGATGGTGATCGCCGCGACCAGGCTACGGGTGATGATCAACATGATGATCAAAATGAGGCTGGCCGCCGATATCCCGGCGATCATCAGGTCGTACTTGGATCCGTCCCGCATGTCCTTGTAGACCGCGGCCGTGCCGCCCAGCCAGATCTTGGACCCCTCCAGTGGCGTGCCCTTGATGGCTTCTTTCGCTGCCAACTTGATCGGGTCGACGTGCGAAATCCCTGCGGGCGTCGCCGGAGGGACGTCATGGGAGATGATAAAACGGGCGGCGTGGCCGTCGGGTGACAGGAACATCTTCAAGCCGCGCTTGAAATCGGGGTTGTCGAAAACCTCCGGCGGAATGTAGAACGAGTCATCGTTCTTCGCCGCGTCGAATGCCTGACCCATGGCGGTCGAGTTCTGGCTCATCACGTCCATCTGGTCATACATTGAGTTCATCGAGCTGTGCATGGTCAGCATCATCTGCTTCATCGTCGTCATGGTCGCGATCATCGGCGGCATCTGCGCGAGCATCTGCGGCAGCAACGCGTCCATCTGGGCGAGATCGTCGGAAAGATACTTGAACTTTTCGACGATCTGATCCAGGCCGTCGAGGGCGTCCAGGATAGATCGCAGCGACCAGCAGACCGGGATGTCGAAGCAGTGCTTCTCCCAATAGAAGTAGCTGCGGATCGGCCGGAAGAAGTCGTCGAAATTGGCGATCTCGTCGCGCATATTGCTTGTGACATCTAGCATTTCGTGCGTCAGGCCGTCCATGTGGTGCGTGACGGCGGCCATCTTCGACGTGATCTCGTACATGCGCTGCATCGTGTCGATGGACATCTGCATCGCGTCGGCCTGCTTCAGCATGTCGGCCATCCGCTTCTTCATGTACTCCTGGTTTTCGACCTGCGTCGTGTTCTGCATGCTGATCTGGAACGGGATCGACGTGTGCTCGATCGGCGCTCCCAGCGGCCTGGTTATCGTCTGAACGCGGGCGACGCCGGGGATATGGAAGACGCCTCTGGCGATCCTGTCCAGCACCAACATGTTTGCCGGATTCCGCATGTCGTGATCGGTCTCGATCATCAGCAGTTCCGGATTCATCCGGGCGTTGGAGAAATGCCGCTCCGCCGCCTCATATCCGACGACCGCCTTCGTGCTCTCGGGCAGGTACTGGCGGTTGTCATAATTGGTCCGGTATCCGGGCAGCGCGAGCAGGCCGATGAGCGCGATGCCGATCGACACGGCCAGGATCGGCCCGGGCCACCGGACGATGGCGGTGCCCACCCGCCGCCAACCCCGCGTCCGCATCTTGCGTTTGGGGTCGAACAGGCCGAAGCGACTTCCCACCGTCAACACGGCCGGGCCCAGCGTGAGCGCCGCAAGGACGGCGACAAGCGTCCCCACCGCGCACGGGACGCCCAGGCTCTGGAAATACGGCAGGCGGGTGAAGCTGAGGCAGTACATCGCTCCGGCGATGGTCAGACCGGAGCCCAGCACCACGTGCGCGGTCCCGTGGAACATCGTGAAGAAGGCCTCGTCCCGGTCCTCGCCGACCGACCGCGCCTCCTGGTACCTGCCCAGCACGAAGATCGCGTAGTCGGTACTCGCCGCGATCACCATCAGCACCAGCAGGTTCACCGCGAACGTCGAGAGGCCAATGATGTTGTTATTAGCCAAAAACGCGACAACCTGCCGTGCCGCGAACAGTTCGAGCACCACCATCAGCAGGGTGATGAACACGGTGACGATCGAGCGGTAGACCCACAGCAGCATCACGATGATCACGACGAACGTGAGCAGGGTGACCAAGATGACGCCCTTCTCACCGGCGGCCGACTGATCGGCGGTCAGGGCCGCCGCGCCGGTCACATAGGCCTTGACCCCGGGCGGCGGCGACGTGTCGTCCACCAGCTTGCGGACCGATTTGACGGACTCATTGGCCTTGGTCTCGCCCTGGTTACCCCGCAGATACACCTGCACATAAGCGGCCTTACCGTCCGTGCTCTGCGAGCCGGCCGCCGTCAGCGGATCCCCCCAGAAGTCCTGCACGTGCTCGACGTGCGTCGTGTCGGCCTCCAGCTTCTTGATCAACTGGTCGTAGTAGTGGTGCGCGTCATCACCGAGCGGCTTGTCGCCCTCCAGGACGACCATGATCGCGCTGTCGCTCTCGAACTCGTTGAACACCTTGCCGACGCGCTGCGTCGCCTGCATCGATGCCGCCTCTTTCGGGCTCATCGGCACCGTGTGTTCCTTGCCGACTTTCTCCAGGTCGGGCACGAACATGGACAGGCATACGACCATCCCGATCCAGGCCAGCACGATCAGCAGCGCGTACTTGTGCACCGTCCGCGCAAAAAACGGCATGTGAGGAAGGCCGGCGGCGGCGTTGTCGCTCATGCGGACTTCACTATGCAAAAGGTTTCAGCGTTCACTCCGGTGATCGACCTTTCGTCTTTGACCACGTCGTTCACGATGATCTGGCAGCCGATCTGGTCTCCGTCGGTCTGCGCGACCACGTTGACGCTCACCGACGGCAGCGTCGTGGTGACCGAGAGCGTCCAGGGCAGCGGCACGTTGTCTATGCGCCGCGGCTGGGCGTTGATGTCCAGGTAGTTGATGTTGGCGGTGGATCCAGACCCGTAGACCTTGTAGACCACGTGCTTCGGGTTGAAGGGTTTGATGTCGTCCAGGCTGCTGTTGCCGATCCCCGAAGTGTCGTGATTGCCGAAGAAGGAGCGCAGCCGAAGGACGCAGAACCCCGCCACAGCGATCACCAAGGCGATGACCAATACGATCCAAATCTTCTTCACCGCGTTGGCAACAGGAGCCTTTGCCACCCGATCACCTTCCGCTAACCGAGCGGCCAACCGCCCGTCCCATTGCGCAACGGTTGCTTTGGTGCGCTAAGTATCCTAAACACGCGCGAGCGCGCGCCGCGGCGAGTTCCAGGTTCGGCATCGACTCGACCGCTCCGCGTCCACACATACCAATCTGCTTTCTGCTCATGGCGATTCGCAGAGAAGGCCGATGCAAGTGGCCGTCAGCACCCGGGTCAGGGCGGGCGCGAATTCGATGTTCCATTCGGACGGCATCACCTCCGGCTCGTCGGCGTAGGCATCGGTGAGCCGCTCCGGCGGGTTGGCGATCTGCCAGAAAGCGGCGGCCAACGAGTAGGCGGCGATCAAGCTGTCGAACGCGCCGGAGCGGCCGAGCTTGGGCAGCGCGCGCTCGATGGCGTCGGCGAGGGCGACCGCGGCGGCGGAGATCGTTCGCCGGATGTCGACAACGCGCTCGACCTCCACCTCGTGCTCGAGGTGCAGGTGAAGGTTGGCCAGCAGGTCGCAAAACAGTGGGTCGGCGGCCAGCCCGTTGGCCAATGTTTCGGCCACCCGCGCCGGCGACATGGCACCCGGCTCGGCCAGCTCCTCGCACACCGTGCCCGACCATCGCACCCATCCCTCGGCGGTCAGGTGCAGCAGAACCTCTTTGTGAGAGGTGAAGTAGCGACGCACCGCCGAGTAGTGAATGCCGGCACGACCGGCGACAGCGGTCAGCGTCACCGACGCGACGCCGGTCTCGCGGGCCAAGGACCGCGCGGCCTCGACGAGTGCCGCCGCACGTCGGCGCTTGTTCTCTTCCGAACGGGCGCGCTGGAAGGTGAGTTGCGCCACTAGCGGAGGATAACGCACATGATGTGATTTGTATAACGCACATTACGTGCTTTGTGTGGTGCGGCTACCGTAGGGATCCGTCAGGCTTGAACCAATCCGTATCCCCGGTCGTCTCGAATAACACGTATGCAGACAATTGCGCTCATCGGCTTCCTCGGCGGCCTGATCACCGGCATTTCACCGTGCATCCTGCCGGTGCTTCCGGTGATTTTTCTGTCCAGCATGGACAGCGGCACCGGCGCAAGCAGTCGCAGCATGCGCGCCACAACCCGTCCATACATGGTGATCGCGGGTCTGGTGTGCAGCTTCAGCATCGCCACGCTGATCGGGTCCGCGCTGCTGCAGGCACTGCATCTGCCGCAGGACGCCATCCGGTGGGCCGCCCTGGTGGTGCTGACCCTGATCGGACTGGGATTGATCTTCCCACCGCTGCAACACTTGATCGAGCGGCCCTTCGCATTCCTGCCTCAACGCCAAATCGGCAGCAGCACGGACGGTTTCGGGCTGGGCCTGACGTTGGGTGCGTTGTACGTGCCGTGCGCGGGTCCGGTGCTGGCCGCGATCGTGGTCGCCGGCGGCACGGCGTCGCTGGGCCCCGCCGCAGTCGTGTTGACCGCGGCGTTCGCGCTCGGTAATGCGTTGCCGCTGCTGGCTTTCGCGCTGGCCGGCAGGCACGTCGCCGGCCGCGTTGCGGCCTTCCGCCGTCGGCAGCGCCCCATTCAGATCGTCGGCGGCATCATGATGATCGTGCTGGCGGTGGCGCTGGTGTTCAACCTGCCCGCAATGCTGCAGCGTGCCGTTCCCGACTACACGGCCGCGATGCAGAATCGCTTGGACACCAAAGAAATCCAGCGTTCCCTGGCGCCCGAGAGCACGCAGCCACCGACGTCGGGCAGCGTGCTGCAGCTCGGTGAGGGCAAGACGAGCAACGGTCTACCGACCAACTGCACCGACGGTTCCACGGAGCTGCAACAGTGTGGGCAGGCACCCGGCATCACCGGCATCACCGGCTGGCTCAACACCCTGGACGGCAAACCGCTGGACCCCGCATCGGTGCGGGGAAAGGTGGTGCTGATCGACTTTTGGGCCTACTCCTGCATCAACTGCCAGCGCGCCATCCCGCACGTCGTCGATTGGTACAACCGCTATCGCGACGCCGGATTGGTGGTCATCGGGGTGCACACCCCCGAGTACGCCTTCGAGCGGGTCCCCGACAACGTGGCCAGCGGCGCCGCCGGGTTGCACATCGACTACCCGATCGCGCTGGACAACGACTACGCGACCTGGAACGCCTTCAACAACATGTACTGGCCGGCCGAGTACCTGATCGACGCGAACGGAACCCTGCGGCACACCAAGTTCGGCGAAGGCGACTACGACGGCACCGAGAAGCTGATCCGCCAACTGCTGGTCGACGCCAACCCGAACGTCCAGCTGCCGGCGCCGGTGAACGGCGTCGACACCACCCCGAAGACCAACCTCACACCCGAGACCTACCTGGCACCCGACAAGGCCACCAGCTACGGGGGCGGCGGCAGCTACCAGGCGGGCAGTGCCGGCTTCAGCTTCCCGGCGCAGCTGGCCAACGACAAATTCGCCCTGCGCGGCCGGTGGACGCTGGACGACCAGGGCGTCACTGCCGGAAGCGACGACGCCGCCATCCGGCTGAACTACACGGGCAGGAACGTCTACGCCGTCGTCGGCGGCACCGGAACCATCACCGTGACCCGCGATGGCAAGACCACCACCACACCGATCGGCGGTGCTCCCACCCTGCATCAGATCGTGGCCGACGACGGCGCGCACCGCGATCAGCTCGACATGCAAGTCAGCAACGGTTTGCAGGTGTTTTCGTTCACTTTCGGGTAGACATCGGTAAGCACGCAGCTTCCCATCCGCCAGCTCGTTGGCTCCGAATAGGGATTGTGGATTCGTCACACGCGCGGTCGGTCGCGGTCATCGGCAGCGGCGTAGCCGGCCTCACCGCCGCCTACGTCCTGTCCGGCCGTGACCGCGTCACCCTGTATGAGGCCGATGTGCGGCTGGGCGGCCATGCACACACTCATTTCGTGGACGACGGTGGCGGCAACGGGAACCTCATCGGCGTCGACTCGGCGTTCCTGGTGCACAACGACCGGACCTATCCGACGCTGTGCCGTTTGTTCAGCGAACTCGGGGTCCAAACCCAGCCGTCGGAAATGTCGATGTCGGTGCGTGCCGACGACATCGGGCTCGAATACGCCGGGGCGCTGGGGGCCAGCGGGCTGTTCGCGTGCCGCCAGTCGCTGCGGCCCCGCTACCTGCTGATGCTCGGTGAGATCGTCCGGTTCCACCGCGCGGCCTCGCGGCTACTGCGCGAGGGCACCGCCGAAGGCGACCTCGAGACGCTGGAAGCCTTCCTGAACCGGCACCACTTCTCGTCGTATTTCATCGACTTTTTCGTCACCCCCCTGGTGGCCGCGGTGTGGTCGTGCGCCAGCGACGACGCGCTGCGCTACCCGGCCCGCTATCTGTTCGTCTTCCTCGACCATCACGGAATGCTGTCGGTTTTCGGGTCCCCCACCTGGCGCACGGTGACGGGAGGCTCGGCGCACTACGTGCAGGCCGTCGCGGCTCGGCTCGCCGAGGTGTCGACCGGGACGCCGGTGCATTCGCTGCGGCGGGTACCCGACGGCGTGTGGGTGCGGGCCGGCAACAACGCGCCGCGGTTTTTCGACGCGGCCGTCGTCGCGGTGCATCCCGACCAGGCGCTGCTGCTGCTCGACGATCCGAACCCGTGGGAGCGCGCGGTGCTGGGCGCGATTCCGTACTCGACCAACGAGGCGCAGTTGCACACCGACGAATCGGTGCTTCCCCGGCATCGCCGTGCGCGGGCATCATGGAATTACCTGGTTACCCCCGGGGAGGACCGTGTGGTCGTCACCTATGACGTCAGCAGACTGATGCGGCTGGACGGCACCCGCCGATACTTGGTGACCCTGGGCGGCCACGACCGTGTCGATCCGGCGTCAGTGATCGCCGAGATGACCTACAGCCATCCCCTGTACACGCCGGAATCCGTTGCGGCCCAAGCATTGTTGCCGACACTGGACGACGATCGGGTGGCCTTCGCGGGCGCCTACCACGGCTGGGGGTTTCACGAGGACGGCGCCGCGTCGGGCCTGGCTGCGGCGCGACGCCTCGGCGCCGACTGGCCGACGGCGACCCGGCGGGAGGCGGTGGCCCGATGCTGACGGCGACGCCCGCGATCTACCGCACCACAATCAGCCACGCACGGCAGGCGCCCGTGCGCCATTCGTTCGAATACCGAAGCTACAGCTGGTATGTCGATGTCGACGACCTGCCCCGGCTGCCCTGGTGGCTACGACCGTTCGCCCGGTTCCGCGCCTCGGATCACTTCGCCAGCCCCCAGCACGGTTCGCTGCGCGACCGTGTCGGCGTCCTCTTCGCCGACCGCGGACAGGCCGCTCCCGAGGGCCGCATCACCGCGCTATTGCAGGCCCGGGTTTTCGGCTACGTGTTCAACCCGCTCAGCGTCTTTTGGTGCCACGACCGCGATGGCCGGCTGCGCTATGTGATCGCCGAGGTACACAACACCTACGGCGAGCGCCACGCCTACCTCTTGCCGCCGGCCGACCTGCCGGTGGTCACCGAGAAGAAGCTCTATGTGTCGCCGTTCAACGCGGTGGACGGCTACTACCTGGTGCGAGCACCACGGCCCGACAGCGAAGTCGACATCACCGTGGAACTGCGTCGCGATCGCCAGCCCACGTTCGTAGCCAACATGCGCGGACACCGGCGGCCGGCGACCAATCGACAGGTCGCGATCATGCAAATCGTTTCGCCGCTGGCACCCCTGCTGGTGGCCGCACGTATCCGAATTCAGGGGATCAAACTGTGGTTACGTCGAGTTCCGTTGGTACCGCGATGACTGTATCGACCATCCGAAAACCCTCGGCAGCAATCGATTCCAGGCTCTGGCCGGCGATCGCGAAGGTGCCGTCCGGCCCCGTCAGCGCCACGGCGGCCGTGGCCGCCGACCGGCTGCTGCGACGTGCGGCCGCTCGCCTGCCGCTGCGACTGGCCTACCCCGACGGCACGGTGGTCGGTGCGGCCGACCCGACGGTGCCGACCTTGGTTGTCCACCAACCGGAAGCGCTGGCGCGCCGGATCGGGCGCCACGGCCTGATCGGATTCGGCGAGTCGTACATGGCCGGCGAATGGTGCTCGGATGACCTCACCGGGCTGTTGACGGTATTCGCCACCTCGGTGGGGCACCTGGTGCCGCGCCCGCTGCAATCGCTGCGTCCGATCGGCCCGGCCTTCCGGCCGCGGTGGCGGGGCGCCAGCCGAGAACGCGCTCGGCGCAACATCGCCGAGCATTACGACTTGTCCAATGACCTGTTCGCTGAATTCCTGGACGAGACCATGACGTACTCCTGCGCACTGTTTGACCGGCTGCCCGCGTCGCCGTCGGATTTGGCTGCGGCGCAAGGGCGCAAGATCGATCGGCTGCTCGACATCGCCGGAGTTCACCGGGGCAGCCGGATTCTCGAAATCGGCACCGGGTGGGGAGAGCTGTGCATCCGGGCGGCCGCCCGCGGAGCAGACGTCCGCTCGGTGACCTTGTCGGTTGAGCAGCAGCAGCTGGCGCGGCTTCGGGTGGCCGCGGCAGGGCTGTCCGACAAGGTGACGATCGACCTCTGCGATTACCGCGACGTCGACGGGTGTTATGACGCCGTGCTGTCGGTCGAGATGATCGAGGCGGTGGGATTCCATGCGTGGCAACGATATTTCGCCACTCTCGAGCGGCTGGTGCGGCCGGGCGGACGGGTGGCGATCCAGGCGATCACGATGCCGCACACCCGGATGATGGCCAGCCGCAACACACACACCTGGATCCAGAAGTACATCTTCCCCGGCGGACTGCTGCCGTCCACCCAGGCCATCTCCGCGATCACCGAGCGGCACACCGATTTACGCACGGTAGACATGACCTCGCTGCGCCCGCACTACGCCGAGACGCTACGGCTGTGGCGGGAGCAGTTCACCAAACAGCGAGACCACTTGGCGCAGTTGGGCTTCGATGACGTGTTTCAGCGGATGTGGGAGCTGTACCTGGCATATTCGGAAGCGGGCTTCCGGTCGGGTTATCTGAACGTCTACCAGTGGACGTTCGAACGGGAGGAGTGCCGATGAGTCACGTGAGCTTTGCCCAGAACTTGGCCCAGGTATCCGGTGCCTCGGTTTTGGTTCTCGCCGTGGTGCATTCGGTCACGTTCGCCATCGGCAGGCGCATCGGCCGCTACAACGTCGTCGACGTGGCGTGGGGTATCGGCTTCGTCGCCATCGCAGCCGCCGGCGCGGCGCTCGGCCACGGCGACCCGACCCGGCGCTGGCTGCTGCTTGCGCTGACGACGGTCTGGGGCCTGCGGCTGAGTTGGCACATCCAGCGCAAGACCGTCGGCAAGGGCGAGGATCCCCGCTACGCCGCCATGCTCCGGAATGCCACACCCCGGCAGGTGGTGCTCAAAGTCTTTCTGCTACAGGGGTTTATCACCTGGTTCGTCTCCTTCCCGCTGCAGCTGTCGGCGGTGACCGGGCCCACGCCCAGACCGCTGACCGCGGTTATGGCGTTGGGTGTGGCCGTCTGGCTGGTGGGCATCACCTTCGAAGCCGTCGGCGACCGGCAGCTGCAGGTCTTCAAGTCGGACCCGGCCAATCGCGGCGTAGTGATGGATCGCGGCCTGTGGGCGTGGACGCGTCATCCCAACTACTTCGGCGATGCCACCGTGTGGTGGGGGTTGTGGCTGATCACCATCAACGGCTGGTGGCCACTGGCCACGGTCGGCTCGCCACTGCTGATGACGTACTTCCTGGTCTATGTGACCGGCGCCCGGCTGACCGAGAAGTTGATGGCCGGCCGTCCGGGCTTCGCGGAATACCAGCAAAGGACAGCGTGTTTCTTCCCGCGACCACCGCGACCGGCACGGTAACCGTCGCCGCTGCGGGGCGGTGGGGAGCGATAGGCTACCTGACAATGACCGGACCGCCGCAGCTGAGCAGCGACCTGGATGCGTTGCTGCGCGAAGTCGCGCGCGGAGACACCCAGGCTTTCGCGGCGGTCTACGACCTCACCAAGAGCCGGGTGTTCGGGCTGGTGATCCGGGTTCTGCGGGATGCCGGCTACAGCGAGGAAACCACCCAGGAGATTTATCTCGAGGTGTGGCGGTCGGCATCGGAATACGACCCCGCCCGCGGCTCCGCGCTGTCCTGGCTGCTGACCATGGCACACCGGCGGGCCATCGACCGGGTGCGCTCCGAGGAGGCCGGCAGCCGCCGGGAATCGCGCTACGGCGCGGCCAACGTCGACACCGCCAGTGACGTGGTCGCCGACTCGGCCATCGCCGGTGACGAGCGCCGCCGGGTGGCCGACTGCCTCGGCTCGCTGACCGACGCGCAGCGCCAATGCATCGAGCTGGCCTACTACGGCGGGCTGACCTATGCCGAGGTCTCGCAGCGGTTGGCCGCCAATCTGTCGACGATCAAATCGCGCATCCGCGACGCGTTGCGCGGGCTGCGTAACTGCCTGGACGTGCCATGACCGAGCCCACCGACTTCGAACTGCTCGAGCTGGCCACGCCGTATGCCCTGCACGCCGTGTCCGACGCGGAGCGCGCTCACATCGACCGGCAGATCGCAGGCGCGCCTGCGTCGGTCGCGGCGGCCTTCGCCGAGGAAGTTCGCGCCGTGCGCGAAACGATGGCCGTCGTCTCGGCCTCGACCGTCGCCGAACCGCCGGCGCATTTGCGGGCGGCCGTGCTGGCGATCGCCGCGTCGACCCAGCCGAAGCAGCAACGACGTTGGCGTACAACGGCATTGATATCGGTGGCGGCGGCGATCGTGGCGGGGTTGACGGCATTCGGCGTG
Source organism: Mycobacterium sp. IDUB_19 (assembly GCF_055419445.1). Lineage (NCBI taxonomy): Bacteria > Bacillati > Actinomycetota > Actinomycetes > Mycobacteriales > Mycobacteriaceae > Mycobacterium > Mycobacterium sp. IDUB_19. The sequence goes on from NZ_JBVAXR010000024.1 coordinate 59,642, forward strand.
CAGACGCTGTTGCGGCCAACGCCGACGCAGTCGGTCGCCGAGCAGGTGATGGCGGCACCGGACGTGCGGACGGTTTCGCGTCCACTGGCCAACGGGACGGCCACGGTGGTGTTCTCACGCGACCGCGGCGCGGGTGTGCTGGTGATGAACAACGTGCCGCCGCCGAACCCGGGCACCGTCTACCAGATGTGGTTGATCGATGCCAAGGGCCCGACCTCGGCCGGGACGATGGGCACGGCGGCCGTCTCGCCCTCGACGACGGCCACGCTGACCAACCTCGGAAAGTCCACGGCCCTGGCCTTCACCGTCGAACCCGGCGCCGGCTCAACGCAGCCGACCTCGCCGATATTGGCCACGCTGCCGCTCGGCTAGGCCTTCTTCACCAGGCTGCCCAGCACCGCGACGATCACGCCGAACACCACCAGCCCCGCGCCGGCGGCCAACGTCAGATTCAGCCAGTCCCGCAGACCGGATTCGGCGGTGTGCAGCATGACGTCGGCAATCTGGCGGATATCGCCGGTGGTGCGATTGAGCGCGTCGTTGGTGTAGCGGCCCGCGCCTTCGATGCCGACCCACCCGGCCGCCCCGACGAGCAGCGCCGAGACGCCGAGACTGGTCAGCGCCTTGCCGCGGCGCCGGGCGGCGAGCACCGTCAGCAGTGCGCCAACACCGCACAGCGCCGCGGCACCCAGACTCGCCCACTGGCCCCAGGCGCCCACGCGGCTCAGCTGACCCTGCCGCAGCGAGTGCGGCACCGAAGCCGTCAGCGGCACGGTCAGCGTCGCAGGCACTTTCACGTCGTGCTCGCTCAAGATCTGCGCAAACGCGCTGTCGTTGAGCATCGGGGCCACGTCGACCGACCAGGAGTCGCCGGACCCCGCATCGGCGAACAGCCAGCGGTGCGCCGCCCGGTTCGCCGTCGCGAACAGCGGTGGAAACGAGGGACCGGCCGTGAATGCGCCGGCAGCGTCGCGCACCTGCGAGCTGTCGACCGGATAGTTTCCGCCGCCGTGCTCGGCGATCAGCGCCATCGTCCGGGTGGTCAGTTCACCGGCCATTGCGGACTGCAGGCCGGGATCGCCCGCCGCCTGCTGGGCCAGCGCCGCGTAGCCGTTCTCGTCGACGAGATTGCGCTGTGCCCATGCCGCGGGGACCGCCACCGCCAGCGCAACCGTGGTGAACAGCCACAGCAGAAGCGTCGCGATGAATCGCACCTGCCCAATCTACGGGCCGATCTACGGCGCGATCCCCCGCACGTATGCCGCTTGCCCGAGGTGCTGGGCGCAATCGTCGATGATGCTGACGATCCGGGCGCTGGCCGTCACCGGCGGATCCCAATTGGTGTCCACCACGCGGGCCAGCTCGTCGGCCGTCACGCCGGCGACATACTCACAGGTGAACTTGTGCACCGCGTGGTAGTAGCCGGACAGCAGGTCGACCGGGGCGCGCACCTTCGCCACGTCCGCGGCGCTGTGGCCGTAGCCGGTGTCACGGCGGGGCAGGTCCAGCGCGAAGCGGTCCACCCAGCCGTCGCGGGTCCACACCTCTTCGACGCCGGCCACGTCGGCCAGCTGGATGTCCTGCACCCGGGCGCTGTGCCAGATCAGCCAAGCGATGGTGTTGGCATCCGGGCTCGGACGGTAATTGGACAGCTCGTCAGTCAGTCCATCGGTGAGCTCATCGACGTGTTCGATCAACCGGGTGAACGCGTCGCGGAGCAACTCGCGGGCGGCGGCGTCGGTATCTGACATACCGCCGACCTTACGGTGGTCGATCACGAAACATCGTGGCACGAGGCGATGCACGGTCGTAGATTGATGAGGTGATCTACGACCTGCTCATTCGCAATGGCACCATCGTCGACGGGCTGGGGGGCGAGCCCTACGTCGGCGACATCGGCGTGCATGGTGGCGTCATTGTGGCCGTTGGGCCACAAAAAGACACCGTGAACGGCGACACCGGCGAGCGCGAGATCGACGCCACCGGCTTGTTGGTCACGCCGGGTTTCGTCGATCTGCATACGCACTACGACGGCCAGTCCATCTGGTCGGAACGCCTGACGCCGTCCTCGGCGCACGGGGTGACCACCGTGGTGATGGGCAACTGCGGCGTCGGCTTCGCGCCCTGCCGCCAGGAAGACCACGACGTGCTCGTCGATGTGATGGCCGGCGTCGAAGACATCCCGGGCGTCGTGATGACCGACGGCCTGCCGTGGAGCTGGGAAACCTTCCCCGAGTACCTGAACGCGCTGGACGCGGGCAAGCGTGACATCGACGTGGCCGCCTACCTTCCGCATTCGCCGTTGCGGGTCTACGTGATGGGCCAGCGCGGTGCCGACCGTGAACCTGCCACAGCCGACGACCTCGCGAAGATGCGGGCGCTGGCCAAGGAGGCCATGGAGGTCGGGGCGCTGGGCTTCGCGTCGTCACGGCTGACCATCCACAAGACCGAAAGTGGTTCGCCCATCCCGAGTTACGATGCCGCCCGCGAGGAGATCGAGGAGATCGCCAAGGGCGTCGTCGACGGCGGCGGCGGGCTGCTGCAATTCGTGCCCGACATTCCGGCCGGCGGATACCAGCCGGTGCTGCAGACGGTGTTCGACGTCGCCGAGGACGTCGGGCTGCCGGTCACCTTCACGCTCGTCGTCGCCAATGCCGGCGACCCGACGTGGCCCGACGCGATCAACATGGTCGAGAAGGCCAACGCGGCGGGCGGCGATATCACCGCGCAGCTGCTGCCGCGCCCGATCGGGTTGATCATCGGGCTGCAACTCACCGCCAACCCGTTCGTGCTCTATCCCAGCTATCAGGAGATCGCGCACCTGCCGCTGGCCGAGCGGGTCGCCGAGATGCGCAAGCCCGAGGTCCGCGCCCGCATCCTGGCCGACAAACCGGGCCAGGGACACCCGATCCTCTACGTCGCGCAGATGTGGGACTGGATCTTCCCGCTGGACGACAACCCCAACTACGAGCCGAACCCGGCGGACAGCATCGGGGCCCGGGCCAGGGCCCGCGGGGTGAACCCGATGGAGGAGGCCTACGACCGGCTGCTCGACGACGAAGGCCGCGCCATGCTGCTGGTCGCCACCAGCAATATGGAGCGGAACTCGCTGAACACCGTGGGCGAGCTGCTGCACCGCGACGACGTGGTGCTCGGCCTCGGCGATGGCGGCGCCCACTACGGGATGATCTGCGACGCCAGCTATTCGACGTTCTTCCTGTCGCACTGGGCCCGCGACCGGGCGTCCGGACGCTTCACGGTGCCCGAGGCCGTCCGCGAGCTGACCTCCGTCCCGGCGCGCGTCGCCGGGCTGGCCGATCGCGGTCGCATCGCGGTCGGATACAAGGCCGATCTCAACGTCATCGACCACGCGGGGCTGCGCCTGCACAAGCCGGTGATCACCTATGACTTGCCGGCCGGCGGACGTCGCCTGGACCAGACAGCCGACGGGTACGTGGCCACGATCGTGTCCGGCGAAGTGATCGCCGAACACGGTAAACCGACCGATGCGCGTCCCGGAAAGCTGATCCGCGGCCGCCAAACCGCGCCCGCGCCCACCCCATAACGCCACGAACAGGGGCCCGTCCCAGTTAAGTTATTGCAGTGACGAGCCCGCATTTTGCGTGGTTGCCGCCAGAGATCAATTCGGCTCTCCTTTACGCCGGTCCTGGATCGGCGCCGCTGCATGCTGCCGCGGAAGCCTGGGATGGGCTTGCGGAGAACCTGGCGACGTCAGCATCTTCGTTCTTCTCCGTGGCGTCCGATCTGGCCAACGGTGTGTGGCAAGGCCCGTCGGCGACGGCGATGCTCGCGGTCGCGACGCAATACGTGAGCTGGCTCAAGGCGGCCGCGGCCCAGGCCGAGGCGACCTCCAGCCAGGCCGCGGCCATCGCGGGCGCCTTCGAGACTGCGTTGTCGGCGACGGTGCAGCCGGCGGTGGTGTCGGCTAACCGTGCCCTGGTGCGCGCGTTGGCTTCGACGAACCATCTGGGGCAGAACGCTCCGACGATCATGGACATCGAATCCGCCTACGAACAGATGTGGGCGACCGACGTGGCAGCGATGTCCGGCTATCACGCCGACGCGTCCGCGGCCGCCGAGCAATTGGCGCCCTGGCAGAACGTCATGCAGAACCTCGGTGTGCAGTTCAACAACGGCGACCTGACTTTCGGACCCCACACGGGCACGGGGAGCCTGGCGCACCACATCAGTGCACTGGCCAGCCTCGATCACACCGGTGGTCATGTCGGGTCCTGGCTGACGGACACCACGGGCACCGGGTTCGCGCATCCCGTCCCGGGCGGTATGAGCCCAGCGGACGTGAACGCCGGGCTGCTCAACTCACCGACCGCGGGCACCGGGTTCAACCCGGGCACCCCGAGCCCGGGCCTGCTCAGCGATCTCGGCTCGGGCGCCGTACCGACGGCTTCGCCGGACTGACGCCAGGCGTGTGGCGCCTATCCTCGAGAGCATGCGCACGAAGAAGAGGGTGGACCTGGAGAAGCTGGCCGCAGCCCTGCCCGACTACCCGTTCGCGTACCTGATCACCGTCGACGACGGGTATCGCGTGCACACCGTGACGGTCGAACCGCAGCTACGCGAGTCGAGCCTCGACGTCGGCCTGATCGGCGGGGGCACTCGCAAGAACTTGGCCCACCGCAGCGATGTCACCCTGTTGTGGCCGCCGACCGAGCCGGGCGGGTACTCGCTGATCGTCGACGGCCGTGCCGAGGTGAGCGTTGCAGACGCCGAGACAGTCCGGTTGGCTGTCGTTCCGACCCGCGCCTTGCTGCACCGCGACGCCGACCCCGACTCCCCCAACGCGGCCAAAGGCTGCCTGCACGACTGTGTGGTCTTCGCGCTGCCCGCCTGACGAAACGGAACAGCTTCCGCCGTACAGTCATTCGCATGAGCCGCGTCGCACCGCTAGCCCCGCCGTGGAGCGAGGAAGACGCCACCAGCATCAACAGCTGGGGCCACCCGGACCGCTCGTATGAGCCGTTGCTTCTGGTGCGTTGCCTGCAGCGCCATCCGGCGCTGGCCAGCCGGCTGCGCAAGCTCGGCGAATCCCTCTACATCGCAGCACTTTTGCCGCCCCGGACCCGGACGATTGCGATCCTGCGCATCTGCGCGCTCGTGCGTTGCGAGTATGAGTGGGGTGGGCAGGCGGCGTTCTGGGGCCCGATCGCCGGCGTCAGCGACGACGAGTGCGACGCGCTGGTCACCGGCGGCCCGGACGATCCGCGGTGGAGCCCGGCCGAGCGGACGCTGATCGAGGCGGTGGACGAGCTGGAGCGCACCGGTTCGTGGTCGGAGGCGACGTGGGCGGCGCTGGGCGACGAGCTCGACGACGAGCAGCGCATCGAATTGCTCACGGCCGTCGGCTGGTACCGCACGATCTGTACGCTGTGCAACGCGCTCGCGCTTCCCGCGGAAGGCTGGATGCGGCGGTGGCCGGGGTCAGCTCGCTGAGCGGTCCCCGCTTGAGTCTCTTTTGAGGCCCGGATGCTGCTTTTTCAGTAGCGGCAGCAGCAGCCGTCGCGGCATGAACTGAAACAGCTTGGTGCTGATTTGGCTTGGCAGCCCGGGGATCACGGTTCCGCGATCGCCGTCGAGCGCGTCGACTCCGGTGCGCGCCACATCGCTGGCGGGCAGCCACAGGAACTTCGGGAACGCGTCGGCGAATTTCCGCTCGTCCATGCCGGCGTTCTTCAGAAACTCGGTGCGCACCGGCCCGGGGTTGAGCAACGCGACGGTGACACCGCTGCCGGCCAGTTCACCTCGCAGCCCTTCGGTGTAGTTGATCACGAACGCCTTGGTGGCGGCGTAGCCGACCTGGCCGGGGAAGGGGTGGTAGCCCGCGGTCGATCCGACGTTGAGGATCGCGCCGCGCCCCCGCGGCACCATCAGCTGCACCGCGCGCGTGGTCAGATCGATGACGGCCTCGACGTTGACCCGCACCTGGGCGATCTCGTCGTCGACGGAGGTGGTCGCCACCGACCCGATGGTGCCGATGCCGGCATTGTTGACCAGGATGTCGGCCGTCAGCCCGCGACGGTCGACCTCGTCGAGCAGGCCGGCGCGCGCGGCGGAATCCGCGACGTCGCACGCGATCACCTCGACGCGGACCCGGCTCGCGAGTTCGTCGGCCAGTTCGCGCAGTCGGTCCTCGCGGCGCGCGACGAGGGTGACGCCGTGCCCGCGATCGGCGAGCTCACGCGCGATGGCCGCGCCGATGCCCGACGATGCTCCGGTGACGACGGCGGTGCTGGTGGGTGAGGGAGTCGGAAGAGCCACGCGTCGACTCTAGTGCGCCACGGGTGGGGAGCTCGCGACCGCCGGCTCGCTCGGCGCACGAAAAAACCCGGCCCCCAAAGGGACCGGGCTTCTTCGCTAGTCGACTTCTTAGAAGTCCATACCGCCCATGCCACCGGTCGGGTCGCCCACGGGAGCGGCGGCCTTCTCCGGCTTGTCGGCAACGACGGCCTCGGTGGTCAGGAACAGCCCCGCGATGGACGCCGCGTTCTGCAGCGCCGAACGGGTCACCTTGACCGGGTCGGCGACGCCGGCCTTGAGCAGGTCCTCGTACTCGTTGGTGGCGGCGTTCAGTCCGGTGCCGGCCTTCGAGTTGCGAACCTTCTCGGCGACAACGCCGGGCTCCAGCCCGGAGTTGAAGGCGATCTGCTTCAGCGGAGCCTCCAGCGCCACGCGGACGATGTTGGCACCGGTGGCCTCGTCGCCCTTGAGCTTGAGCTCATCGAGCGCCGGGGCCGCCTGCAGCAGGGCCACGCCACCACCGGCGACGATGCCCTCCTCGACGGCGGCCTTGGCGTTGCGGACCGCGTCCTCGATACGGTGCTTGCGCTCCTTGAGCTCCACCTCGGTGGCAGCCCCGGCCTTGATCACCGCAACACCGCCGGCCAGCTTGGCCAGGCGCTCCTGCAGCTTCTCGCGGTCGTAGTCGGAGTCGCTGTTCTCGATCTCGGCGCGGATCTGGGCCACCCGGCCGGCGATGGCGTCGGTGTCACCGGCGCCCTCGACGATGGTGGTCTCGTCCTTGGTGATGACGACCTTGCGGGCCTTACCGAGCAGCGAGATGTCGGCGGTCTCCAAGGAGAGGCCGACCTCTTCGCTGACGACCTGACCACCGGTGAGGATGGCCATGTCCTGCAGCATCGCCTTGCGACGGTCACCGAAGCCTGGGGCCTTGACGGCCACTGACTTGAAGGTGCCACGGATCTTGTTGACGACCAGGGTGGACAGCGCCTCGCCCTCGACGTCCTCGGCGATGATCAGCAGCGGCTTGCCGCCCTGAATGACCTTCTCCAGCAGCGGGAGCAGGTCCTTGACGGTCGACACCTTGGAGCTGACCAGCAGGATGTAGGGGTCCTCGAGGACCGCTTCCTGACGCTCGGCGTCGGTGACGAAGTAGCCCGAGATGTAGCCCTTGTCGAACCGCATGCCCTCGGTGAGCTCGAGCTGCAGGCCGAAGGTGTTGGACTCCTCGACGGTGATGACGCCCTCGTTGCCAACCTTGTCCATCGCCTCGGCGATCAGGTCGCCGATCGACTGGTCGCCGGCGGAGATGCCGGCGGTGGCAGCGATCTGCTCCTTGGTCTCGACGTCCTTGGCCGACTTCAGCAGGGTCTCGGTGACCTTCTCGACGGCCTTCTCGATGCCGCGCTTGAGAGCCAGCGGGTTAGCGCCGGCCGCAACGTTGCGCAGGCCCTCTTTGACGAGCGCCTGAGCCAGCACCGTGGCCGTCGTCGTGCCGTCACCGGCGACGTCGTCGGTCTTCTTGGCGACTTCCTTGACCAGCTCGGCGCCGATCTTCTCGTATGGGTCCTCCAGCTCGATCTCCTTGGCGATGGACACACCATCGTTGGTGATCGTGGGGGCACCCCACTTCTTCTCCAGGACGACGTTGCGACCCTTGGGGCCCAGCGTCACCTTTACCGCGTCGGCGAGGGCGTTCAGGCCCCGCTCGAGGCCGCGACGGGCCTCTTCGTCATACGCAATTATCTTGGACATTGCGAAGTGATTCCTCCGGATTGGGGATGACAAGTTCTGGCCGGGCACAGTGCCCGCGACGGACGACCATAGCTGTCTAAGGGCTCGGTCTCACCGTCCCGACCTAGCACTCACTGGTCGTGAGTGCCAATGTCATTCTTAGCACTCGCCTATGCCGAGTGCAAGAACGGGGCGCCGCTATCGCCCAGCGCGTAAACCGTCGACGACGACGTCGGTCACCCGCTCGGCCAACTCCGAGTTGTAGGCCTCCATCGCCTGACAGCCGACCATGATCGCCTTCACTTCGCGCACCCCGATGTCCGGCCGCGCGGTGCCCGCCCGCTGCGCGGCACGCAGCAGCTCGTCGAGCATGGCCAGGAAGGCATCCTCGGCGTCCGGCGCGGCGGTGGCGATGTCGATGCCGAATCCGGCCAGGGCGTCGACCAGGCCGCGATCGGCCGCGCCCCACTGCAGCACGATCGAACGCAGGTAGGTGAAGAGCGCCTCGCCGGGTCCGTCGGACTCCAGCAGGGCGCGCCCGTCGTCGACCAATCGCTGCATACGGTCCTCGATGACCGCCTGAAACAGCGCCTCCTTGGTCGGGAAATGCCGGTAGACGGTGCCGGCGCCGACTCCGGCGCGACGCGCGATCTCGTCGATGGGCACCGCCAAGCCCTCGGCCGCAAAGGTGTCGTAGGCGACTTCCAGCACGCGCGCACGATTGCGTGCCGCGTCGGCACGCAGCCGACGTTCAGGCTGCGCCATCTGTTCACCACCCAACGGTTGACAAAACGGGGCGGACGTTCCGTATAGTCTAAATCAACCGGAGCGCTCGCCCCGTTTACTCTACTAGTTCAAGGAGCCCGTCATGGCCAAATGGACCGCCGCGGACATCCCCGACCAATCCGGTCGTGTCGCCGTCATCACCGGAGCCAACACCGGCCTGGGCTACGAGACCGCCGCCGCGCTCGCCGACCACGGCGCCCAGGTGGTGCTGGCGGTGCGCAATCTCGACAAGGGCAAGGAGGCCGCCGCGCGCATCGCCGCCCGGAGTCCACACGCCGATGTCGCGCTGGCCGAACTCGACCTGACGTCGTTGGACTCGATCCGGGCCGCGGCAGACGAGCTGCGGTCCGCGCACGACCGCATCGACCTGCTGATCAACAATGCGGGCGTGATGTGGACGCCGAAGTCGACCACCAGCGACGGCTTCGAGCTGCAGTTCGGCACCAATCACTTGGGCCACTTTGCGTTCACCGGCCTGCTGTTGGACCGGCTGCTGCCGGTCGCCGGTTCCCGGGTGGTGACGGTCAGCAGCATGGGCCACCGCATCCGCGCCGACATTCACTTCGACGACCTGCAGTGGGAACGCGGCTACAGCCGGGTGGGCGCTTACGGGCAGTCAAAGCTCGCCAACCTGCTGTTCACCTACGAACTGCAGCGACGGCTGGCGCCACAGGGGACGACGATCGCCGTCGCGGCTCATCCCGGCGGCTCGCGCACCGAGCTGATCCGCAACCTGCCCGGGTGGGCCACGGCCGTCTTACCTGTGGTCGAACCGCTGTTCCAGGGAGCGGATATGGGCGCGCTGCCAACCCTGCGTGCCGCGACCGACCCCGGCGTGCTCGGCGGGCAGTACTACGGCCCCGACGGCTTCGGCGAGCAACGCGGCTACCCCAAGATCGTGTCGTCCAGCGACAAGTCGCACGACCTCGACGTGCAGCGCCGGTTGTGGGCGGTCTCCGAGGAGCTCACCGGCGTGGCCTATCCCTTCGACTAAGGCAGATGGTGCCGACCCGTCCCCCGCAAGCGGGCGGTACCCCCAGCGCCCGGCGCATGCGCCGCGCTAGCGATCGGCACTAGGACAGGTCGAGCAGCTGTTCGTAGAAGCCGCCGAAACCGCGCGGGCGGTCGACCAGATGGATCTCGAGGATCCAGTGGCACGGCCGCCCGCCGCGGTCGGTGCGCCGCATCGGCTTGTCCGAGCCGGGCGTGATGTACGACTGCGTGCCGTCGCCCGCGATCTTCTTGTGCGGAAACTCGCCCACCAAGTGGCCGGCGATCGGGCTGCCCCACTCGAAACCCTCGGCGCGGGCCGCGCCGACGACGTGGTCGAACAACTCGGCGCCGGTGACGGACGCGTGCTCGTCGAAATAGTTGTGCCCGGCTGCCCAGACCCGCGGAAGTGCTTCGCGGACGGCCGTTTTGGCCGGATCGTTGCCCAACACAAACGTGCGCCCGAAGTCTGCCTCCCACTCCTCGAAGATGGGCCCGAGGTCGAGGAACGCGATATCGTCAGCGGCGATCACCCGGTCCGGCGGATGCTCCTTGAAGGGCTGCAAAGTGTTCTCGCCGGCTCGCACGATCCGCCGGTGCCAGTGCCGGGTCACGCCGAACATCTCCGCGGCCAAGTCGCGGATCTCGTCGGATAACGTCTGCTCTCCCACGCCGGGCCGGATCATCGCGCGTCGTTCGATCTCGTCGAACAATTGCGCCGCCTTGTCCTGGGCGTCCAGGAGCCGTTCCACGCGCACGTCTTCGCCGGCGCTCGAGGCCTCCACCCTCGCGATGCTAACTGGCAGGCTGGAAACCATGTCCCTCGTCGTGCCGCCCTACCCGCCGCCCCGCTACACCGCCGACGAGCCGGAGGTCAGCGCCTGGCTCAAACGGGCCGACTCGCCGCCGGACCACGAGACGGCCGGCGTCAAATACCACTACCTGGCCAACCAGCAGGCGACCGACGGCGACTACGGCCTGTACCGGGTCGACATCGCCCCAGCCGGCGGCGGGCCCCCGGCCCACTTTCACCGGGCCATGTCCGAGGCCTTCTTCGTGCTCTCCGGGACGATGAAGCTCTACGACGGCACCGAGTGGGTCGACGGGCGCACAGGTGACTTTCTCTACGTCCCGCCTGGCGGTATCCACGGTTTCCGCAACGAGGCCGACGAAGCCGCCTCGATCCTGATGCTGTTCGCGCCGGGTGCGCCCCGCGAGGCCTACTTCGAAGGTTTCGGCGCGCTGGCCGACATGACCGACGACGAACGCAAAGAGTGGTTCGTCTTGCACGACAACTACTGGATCTGACCGCTGACGTAGTGCTGCAGGTTGGGGGTGATCGCCGCGATCGCCTCGTCGTCAGACATCGACGCGATGGGCTCGATCTTCCAGACGTAGCGCATCAGGGCGAAGCCCATCATCTGTGACGAGACGAGCCCGCTGCGGATCAGGCGGTCGCGTTCGTCGCTGCCGAGTTCCGCGACGCCCATCAGGCTGCCCTCGACGACGCGACGCAGCTTCTCCCGGGTGGCCGGTTCGTGCGCGGCGGTCTGCAGGATGGCGCGCAGCGTCGGGCCGACTTCGTCATCGGCCCAGCTGGCCAACAGCAGCGTGATCAGCGCGGCGCCGAGCTGATCGATCGGCGTGGTCCACACCTTGGCGACGTTTTCCAGCCATTTCTGCGGCGGATTCGTCGCGGCGTCCAGCAGGCCTTCCTTCGAGCCGAAGTAGTGGTAGACCAGCGCGGGGTCGACGTCGGCCGCCCGCGCGACCGCCCGGATGGTGGTGCCGGCCCAGCCGTGATCGGCGAACTCGGCGCGAGCGGCGGCCACAATTCGCGCGGCCAGCACCCCGCGTTCATCCCGCGGACCCGGAGTCAACGACGTCTTCGGCACGAGTTTCATCGTAGCGTGAATTTCTTCTTGCCGTGAAACTATTTTCATCCTACGATGAGACTTGTCTCAACGCAGTGTGAAACTTTGGGAGAGCCGCTATGAGCACCACCTCGAAGCGTGTCGCCGGAATTGAGCCCGGCCAGCGTCAGCTGAACGGACCGCAGACATCGGGCCGCGAGTTCCGTAACCTGAGCCAACCGCGGTACCGCACGCACCGGCAGCTCAACGTCAAGATCCCGATGCGGGACGGAATCGAGTTGATAGCCGACATCTTTCGCCCGGACGCCGACGGCGAGTTTCCGGCACTGGTGGCCGCATCGCCCTACGCGCGGCAAGTGCAAGACCTCGGCGCGCCGGCCGGCTTCATCGAAGCGGGGGCCACCGACTTCTGGGTGCCGCGCGGCTATGTCCACATCATCGTCAACCTGCGTGGAACCGGCGGCTCCGGTGGGACTTTCACCTTCTTCGACGCCTCTGAAAGACGCGACATGCACGATGTGATCGAGTGGGTCGCCGAACAACCGTGGTGTGACGGCAATGTCGGCATGCTGGGCATCAGCTACTTCGCCATGACCCAACTCGAGGCCGCCGTCGAGCGGCCCCCACACCTCAAGGCCATCTTCCCGTTCGCGGTCACCAGCGATCTCTACGATGCCGCGACGCACCACGGCCTGCCCAGTACGAAATTTGTCAGCTCGTTTCTGTCGATGCTTGGACTGACGGCACCGAAGAGCGACAGGTTCTACCGCAGCGCGCCTTTCGCCATCGCCCGCCGCCTGCTGAACCTGCCCCCGATACACAAGAAGTTCGCCACCATGAACGGCGAATCTGCCAACGGCATGCTCAACCTGCTGATGAAACTGCCCCATCCGCCGCGGCCGTGGGACGAGCTCTGGCAGGACGCCGTCGTCAAACATCCGATACGGGATGCCTGGTGGGACGATCGCGACCTGGCGCCGTTGCTCGAAAACATCGATATACCAGTATATTTGGGCTGCGATTGGGAGAACGCGCCACTACATCTGCCGTCGACCTTTTCGACGCTGCGCAACCTGACCAAGAGCCCTTGCGTCCGGGTCGCGATGCTCGGCAAATATGGCCTGACCTGGCCATGGGAGAGCATGCACATCGAGGCGCTTGCGTGGTACGACCATTGGCTCAAGGGACAGGACACGGGGATTCTCGAGGGTCCCGCGTTCCGCTACTTCCTGCCCGAAGCCGACGAGTGGAAGGCAGAGGAATCATGGCCACCGCTCCAGAGCACACATGTGGAGTTCGCGCTGCGAACCGACGGAGGTCTGGCCGCCGGCGAGGGCGAGCCCGGCAGCCGCGAGTACTGGGCCCTGGGAACAGGACTCAACCGCGCCAGGCCCAGCGAGATCGATCCTCCCTCGCTACTGACCTGGACCACCGCACCGCTGGACGACGACCTCGATGTGGCCGGCGACATCGAACTGCGACTGGTCGCCTCGGCAACAGCGCTGGACACCGGATGGATCGTGGTGGTGTCCGATATTGGCGAAGACGGCTCGCTTGTCGACCACCTCACCAGTGGCTGGCTTCGGGCCAGCCTGCGCGAGGTCGACGAAGACGCCAGCCGTCCGGGCGCCCCGGTGCTACGGTGCCGGACCGCGGTCGGGGTCCCGATAGGCGAAGACGTCGTCTACCGAATCCCGTTGCTGCCCAACGCCCGCCGGTTCCACCGCGGGCACCGCATCCGGTTGACGCTCACCAGCGACGACCAGAATCCCGAAGTTCCGGCGATCATGGACTTCCGTCATGCGCCCGTCGGCACCAGCACAATCAACACCATCCGATCGTCGTCGCGGCTGCTGCTGCCGGTGCTTGGCTAGCAGCCGGGTTGGCCGACAAGCTAACTCAGCTCGTAGTCATCATCGACCATCGCGCGGGTGCGCTCGAAGAATGTCCTTCCGCTATAAGGCAATTGAGTGACGACCTTGCCACTGGGATGGCGAAAGTAGTTGGTGCACGCGAGCCAGACCTTGCCTACCATCGCGGCCTGGATTTCGTCGTTGTAGCGCCGCTGCGCGTCCCGGGTGACCTCGATGGTCCGCGCCCCGCGACTGCCCATCACGTCCAGCATCTGGCGGATGAACGTCGTCTGCGCCTCGTGGATGTAGATGATCGAGTTGACGCCATTGGTGTTGGGGCCGTAGAGCGTAAAGAAGTTCGGGTATCCGGCGATCAGTGTGCCCAGGTAGGCTTCCGCGCCGTCGCTCCAGTCGTCGCGCAGGTGGCGACCGCCGCTTCCGTACACGTCGATGCTGTCGAGATAGTCGGCGGCTTTGAAGCCGGTGCCGTAGATGATGGTGTCGACGCGGTGCTCGACGCCGTCGGTGGTACGCACGCCGCGTTCGGTGATCTCGGCGATCGCGGTCGTTTCCAGGCTGACGTTCGGCAACGCGAACGTCGGGTACCACTCGCGCGACATCAGTGGCCGCTTACACCCCGCCGGGTAGTCCGGCGTCAGCTTGGCGCGCAGCTCGGGATCGGCGACCTTGCGCATCAGGTAGCTGCGCGCAAGCTCGGTCGCCTCGCGCGTCTGCGTGGCGTCGACGTCGAAACTGGATGACTCGTAGGCATCGAAGGCCTCGTCGCGCAGCTTCTGCAGCGCCGCCGGATCGCGTTCGAACTCGTCGTGCTGCTCGGGGCTGAACGGAAAATCGAAGCGGGGTGAGATCCAGATCGGGGTGCGCTGAAACACGGTGAGCTGCCGAGTTTTTGGGGCGATCGCCGGAACATACTGGATCGCGCTGGCACCGGTGCCGATGGAGGCGACCCGCTCGCCGGCCGTCGACTTGCGGTGATCCCACCGCGCGGAGTGGAATCGCCGTCCCTGAAAACGCTGCGCCCCAGGGATATCGGGGATGTTGGGCACATCGAGCATCCCTACCGCGCTGACCACGGCGTCGAACTCGTGCTCGTCCCCTTCGGCGGTGACGAGCGTCCAGCGCCGAAGCGCGTCCGACCAGCGCACCGTGGTGATCGCGGTGTTGGGCCGCAGATGTGGGCCCAGCCCATGCTCGGCGGCCACCCTTTCGAGATAGGCCAGGATCTCGGGCTGGTTCGCGTAGGTCTTGCTCCATCGCGGGTTGAGCGCGAACGAGTACGAGTACAGATGCGACGGCACATCGCAGGCCGCACCCGGAAAAGTGTTGTGCCGCCAGGTTCCTCCGAATCCGTCGGCGCGGTCGAAGATGGTGAAGTCGTAGCCAGCCTGGGCCAGCTGGATTCCCATCGCGATGCCCCCGGCACCGGCGCCGATGACCCCGACGCGCGGCTTCAGCCCCATTGCGCGAAGTAGGGTCGCTCGGGCCGGCTCTTCTCCACCAGGATGAACACCACGCCCCACGGATCGACGAACCAGGTGGTGCGCACCCGCGCGACGTCGGCGATTCCACTGACGAGGAAGCGAACTCCTTTGCTCTCGAGTTCGGCCCGAGTGGCGTCGAGGTCCTCACAGATCAGCCCGACGTGCGAGAGCCCGTGGTCCGTCAGAGCCCTGCCCGCGGCACGCTGGCCGGCGGGAGGGCCACCGTCGACGTTGAGGTACTCGATCACCTCCAGGACACGATCGCTGTCGTCGCCGAAGCCGACGATGGCCGCTTTCATCGTGGGATCGGCCACCAGCTCACCCATGTCGTTGCGAATGGCGTTACCGGCCATCACGTACGGCGGCGAGAGCACACGCAGGCCTAATACGTCTCGGTAGAAGGCCACTGCGGCCTCACAATCGGGGACGCACACCCCGGTGTGGGCCAACCCGGTAATCACGTTCTCGACTCTACGTCGGGCGGCGCCCACCACCGTAGGCGGACAGGGAAGATAATGGCCGGGTGCGGTCGGTCGAAGAGCATCAGCGCGTCGTAGCGGGAATGATCACTGCGGGCCCCGCCGTCACGGTCGCGCTGACGGAGGCGCAAGGCCTGGTCCTGGCCGACGACGTGGTTGCCAACCTGGCGCTGCCGGTTTTCGACAACTCCGCGATGGACGGCTACGCGGTGCGAGCCGAGGACACGGCGGACGCCACACCCGAGCACCCGGTGGTGCTGCCGGTCGCCGAGGACATTCCGGCCGGGCGCACCGACCAGTTGACGCTGCAACCCGGAACCGCGCACCGGATCATGACCGGCGCGCCATTGCCGGCCGGGGCGACGGGCATCGTGCCGGTGGAGAGCACCGACGGCGGTGTCGAGTCGGTCGCGATCCGCGAGGGTGCGCAGCCCGGCAAGCACATCCGTCGCGCGGGCGAAGACGTCGCACCGGGCACCACCGTGCTGCGCAAGGGCCAGGTCGTCACCCCGGCGGTGCTGGGTCTGGCCGCGGCGCTGGGATTGCCTGGGCTACCGGTGATCCCGCGGCAGCGGGTGCTGGTGATCTCGACCGGGACGGAACTGGTGACGCCGGGCACCCCGCTGCAGCCAGGACAGATCTACGAGTCCAACTCGATCATGCTGGCCGGGGCCGTGCGTGAGGCGGGCGCGGAAGTGATCGCCGTCGCGACCGCCGAAGACGACGTCGAGCAGTTCAGCGCGATCCTCGATCGGCACGCAGGGAATGCCGACGTGATCATCACCAGCGGCGGTGTCAGCGCCGGCGCCTACGAGGTCGTCAAGGACGCCTTCGGCCGGGAGGGGGATCAGGGAGTCGAATTCGTCAAGGTGGCAATGCAACCCGGGATGCCGCAGGGCGTTGGCCGGGTCGCCGGCACGACGATCGTCACCCTGCCCGGCAACCCGGTCAGCGCGCTGGTGTCCTTCGAGGTGTTCCTCCGTCCGGCGCTGCGCACGGCCATGGGCCTGCCGGATCCGCACCGTCCGCACCGGCCCGCGGTTCTCGCGGAGTCGCTGACCTCGCCGCGCGGCAAGCGCCAGTTTCGCCGCGCGATTCTCGACACCGACGGCGGCAGCGTGCTCAGCTACGGCCCGCCTGCCTCGCACCATCTGCGCTGGCTCGCATCGGCGAACGGACTGCTCGACATCCCCGAGGAAATCGTGGAAGTATCCGCCGGAACCGAGCTGCAGGTCTGGGATCTGACCTAGCCCAGCTACCGAGGCTCCGTAAGATGACGCGGGTGGCACGACGCCCCCGCCCTTCCGCTGAGGAAGGCCCGTCCTATCAGGGCCCGACGGTCAGCCCACGGCACATGCTCGAGTTGGTGCGCGAGACCGTCCCGCCGGTGCACCCCGCGGGACTGCCGTTCATCTCCGCCGGCTTGGCCCTCGCATTCCTCGGACGCAACCACCGGTGGCCCCGTCGGGCCGGCCTGCTGGCCGCCGGTGCCTGCGCCGCGTTCTTCCGGCACCCGCCGCGAGTGCCGCCCACCCGGCCCGGTGCCATCGTCGCCCCGGCCGACGGCCTGATCTGCCTGGTCGACTCCGCCGTCCCGCCCGCCGAACTCAGCATGGGCGACGCGCCGCTACCGCGGGTCAGCATTTTCCTGTCGATCCTGGACGCCCACGTGCAGCGCGCCCCGGTCGGCGGCGAAGTGATCGCCGTCCAGCACCGGCCCGGCCGCTTCGGGTCGGCCGACCTACCGTCGGCGAGCGATGAGAACGAACGCACCAGCGTGCGGATCCGGACCGACAGCGGTGCCGAGGTGGTTGCCGTGCAGATAGCCGGGCTGGTCGCGCGCCGCATCGTGTGCAACGCGCACGTCGGAGACAAGCTGGCCATCGGTGACACCTACGGCCTGATCCGGTTCGGCTCCCGGCTGGACACCTATTTACCAGCGGGCGCTCAGCCCATCGTCGCCGTCGGGCAGCGCGCGGTGGCCGGCGAGACCGTACTGGCGGATCTGCCATGACAAACAAGATCCGGGGCCGCGCGGTCAACCTGCAGATCCTGCCCAGTGCGATGACGGTGCTGTCCATCTGCGCGGGGCTGACTTCCATCAAGTTCGCCCTCGAGCACCAGCCGAAGGCGGCCATGGCACTGATCGCCGCGGCGGCGATTCTGGACGGGCTGGACGGCCGGGTGGCCCGCATCCTGGATGCGCAGTCGCGGCTCGGTGAGGAGATCGACTCGCTGGCCGACGCGGTGAACTTCGGGGTGACGCCCGCGATCGTGCTTTACGTGACGCTGCTGTCGGCCTCGCCGGCCGGCTGGATCGTGGTGCTGCTCTACGCGGTGTGCGTGGTGCTGCGGCTGGCGCGGTTCAACGCGCTGCAGGACGACGGGACCCAGCCGGCCTACGCACACGAATTCTTCGTCGGGATGCCCGCGCCGGCGGGCGCGATCTCGATGATCGGCCTGATCGGACTCAAACTGCAGTTCGGTGACGGATGGTGGTCGTCGCCGGTGTTTCTCTGCATCTGGATCACCGGGACGTCGATGCTGATGATCAGCAAGATCCCGATGCGCAAGATGCACGCGGCCGCGGTGCCACCGAACTGGGCAGCCCCGCTGCTGGCCATCCTGGCGATCTGCGCGGCGGCGGCGGTGCTGGCCCCCTACGTCTTGATCTGGGTGATCATCATCGCCTACCTGTGCCACGTCCCGTTCGCGCTGCGCCACCAGCGCTGGCTGGCCGCGCACCCCGAGGTGTGGGGTGAAAAGCCCGAGCAACGGCGGGCGGTGCGGCGCGCGAACCGCCGGGAACAACCGCACCGGCGGCCGATAGGCCGGCTGGGCAGACCGGGCGGGCGATCGATGGCGCGGCTGGGGCTGCGTAAGCCGGGTGGACGATTGCCATGACGGGTCCCCGCGCGGGGTCCGGACAGCTGACGCTGACCGCCCGGCTGAACACCTCAGCCGTCGACTCGCGCCGCGGCGTCATCAGGATGCACCCCAGTGCCGTTGCCGCCCTTGGCATCCGGGAGTGGGACGCGGTATCGCTGACGGGATCGCGAACCACCGCAGCGGTGGCGGGGCTGGCCGACCAGGGCACCCCGGTGAGTACGGTGCTGCTCGACGACGTGACGCTGTCCAACGCCGGGCTGCGCGAGGGGACCGCGGTGATCGTCAGCGCGGTCACGGTGTACGGCGCGCGCTCGGTGACGCTGAACGGCTCTTCGCTTGCCATCCAATCGATTACCTCGGCCACCCTGCGACAGGCCCTGCTCGGCAAGGTGATGACCGTGGGCGACGCCGTGTCGCTGCTGCCCCGCGACCTCGGCCCCGGCACGTCGACGTCGGCGGCCAGCCGGGCGCTGGCGTCGGCAGTCGGGATCAGCTGGACCTCGGAGCTGCTCACCGTTACCGGCGTGGACCCCGACGGGCCGGTGAGCGTGCAGCCGAACTCGCTGGTCACCTGGGGCGACGGGGTTCCGATCGGCGCTGCGGCATCCCGGTCGGAACAGATCCGCGTCGCGAACCCCACCATCCATGTCGACGATCTCAAGGGCTCGCAGGCGCAGGCCGCCAAACTCACCGAATGGCTCAAGCTCGCCCTTGATGAACCCCATCTGCTGAAAACCCTTGGCGCCAAAACGAACTTGGGTGTGCTGGTATCGGGCCCGGCCGGTGTCGGCAAGGCCACCATGGTGCGCGCGGTATGCGCGGGCCGCAGGGTGATCGAGCTCGACGGCCCGGAGGTGGGCGCACTGGCGGCCGAAGACCGGCTCAAGTCGGTGGCCGCCGCGGTGACCGCGGTCCGCGACGGCGGTGGCGTGCTGCTGATCACCGATGCCGACGCGCTGCTGCCCGCGACGCCCGAGCCGGTGGCCGCCCTTGTCCTCGCCGAGCTGCGCAGCGCGGTGGCCACCGATGGCGTTGCATTGATCGCCACTTCCGCGCTTCCCGACCAGCTCGACCCACGGCTGCGCTCCCCTGAGCTGTGCGACCGTGAACTCGGCTTGCCGCTCCCCGACGGTGCAACCCGCAAAGCACTGCTGGCGACGCTGCTGAAGTCCGCGCCCACCAGCGAGCTGAATCTCGATGAAATCGCGGGCCGTACACCGGGTTTCGTCGCCGCCGACCTTGCCGCACTGGTGCGCGAGGCGGCGCTGCGGGCAGCCTCTCGGGCCAGCACCGACGGCCAACCGCCGAAGCTGAACCAGGACGATCTGGTCGGCGCCCTGAGCGTCATCCGGCCGTTGTCCCGCTCCGCCAGCGAAGAGTTGACGGTCGGGAACGTGACGCTCGACGACGTCGGCGACATGACCGAAGCCAAGCAGGCTCTGACCGAAGCGGTGCTGTGGCCGCTACAGCACCCCGACACCTTCGCGCGCCTCGGCGTCGATCCGCCACGCGGAATGCTGCTGTACGGGCCACCCGGCTGCGGCAAGACCTTCGTGGTCCGCGCACTGGCCAGCACCGGGCAGCTCAGCGTGCACGCCGTCAAAGGCTCTGAGCTGATGGACAAATGGGTGGGCGCCTCGGAGAAGGCGGTGCGCGAGTTGTTCCGGCGCGCGCGCGATTCGGCGCCGTCGCTGGTGTTCCTCGATGAGGTGGACGCGCTGGCGCCCCGGCGCGGGCAGAGCTTCGACTCGGGCGTGACCGACCGGGTGGTGGCCGCGCTGCTGACCGAGCTCGACGGCATCGACCCCTTACGTGACGTCGTGGTGCTGGGCGCCACCAACCGGCCCGATCTGATCGACCCCGCGCTGCTGCGTCCGGGCCGCCTGGAGCGACTGGTGTTCATCGAACCACCCGACGCCGCCGCCCGCCGCGAAATCCTGCGCACCGCAGCCAAATCCATTCCGCTGAGCGCAGATGTCCATCTCGATGACATCGCTGCCGAAATCGACGGGTACAGCGCGGCCGACTGCGTGGCGCTGCTGCGCGAGGCCGCGCTCACCGCGATGCGGCGGACCATCGACGCCGACAACGTCACCGCCGCCGACCTGGAGGCGGCCCGCAAAACCGTGCGGCCCTCGCTGGACCCCGTGCAGGTCGACTCGCTACGGGCGTTCGCCAAAGCTCTCTAGCACCGCGCGCACCGACACCGCGACATCGGCTTCCAGCCAGGACGGCATCGCCGCATCGTGCGCGTGCCGCCGGACGACCGCGTAGGGCAGGTCTGCGACCGCGCGCGCGACGGCGTCGACGGATCGGGAATCTTTGCGGCCATACAGCTTTCGGGCCAGGACGCCAACCCGCTCGGTCAACGGCGCGTTCATGGCGGCCACCGTCTCCTGGAATTGCGCGTCGGGTTCCTCGTCGAGCAGGTCACCCGGGCGGATGGTCAACAACAGCCGGGCATCCTCCGGCAGTTCCCGCGCGAAGCTGATCGCGGCGACGGCCATCGCGACCGCGGTTTCGACCGGCGTATCGGCCGAATTGGTCTCCGCGGCCGCCATCGCGCGGGACTGGAAGCGTTCCAGCGCACGCAGCCACGCCGCGGTCAGGATCCCGTCGCGGTTACCGAAGCGGTGATACAGCGTGCCGGCAGGCGCACCGCTGGACTTCGCGATCGCGGCCACACTGGCCGCGCGCGGCCCGCCCTCGAGCACCAGCGCCCGGGCTGCGTCGAGGATCACATCGGTTTCGTGCTTCCGCGGAGGCGCCATGATCTAGTACAGTCCTTCCATATGGAACGATTACCCTATATTGATGAGCATGCCATAACTGTCGATGCGAATCGCGCAGAAACGTGGTCGGCGCTGCTACGAGTCATGTGTCGCGACCCGCACGACCCGTGCACCGTGCCAACCGGTTTCGTGCTCGAGGAAGCCCGGGCGCCCGAACGGTTCGCGCTCAAGGGCCGCCACCCGTTCGCGGTCTACCGCTGGGTGTTCGAATTGGATGCCCAGGCAGCGGACCGCACTCGCCTGCGCGCGGCCACCTGGGCGGCCTTCCCGGGACTGCATGGAAAGCTCTACCGCGCCCTTGTCATCGGCACCGGTGGACACCGGGTCGCGGTGCGGTGGACGCTGGAACGCATTGCGGCGGCGGCACTCGCCGAGCAGACCGAGACCGGCGAGACCGCGTCTGACTACACCGACGTCTTCGAAGTCCCGATCCCGCACGGCGATACCCGCACTGCCGAACAGATGTTTCGTGACGCAGTGCGAGATGAACCGGGTGGCGGAATTGTGTTGTGGATCCACCGCCATGTATTGAGATTTCGCCTCGGTCCGCTCTCCTCACCCGATCACGTAATCGGCTGGCCGATCGTGCATTCGGATCCCGATGCGATCGCGCTGACGACGAACGGGCCGCTGATGCGCGGCGAGCTGACGCTGCGACGGGAGGACGGTCGGCGTGCCACGCTCACCACTCGTGTGCACTATCACCGCAAAGTCGCCGCCCGAACGGTCTGGGCCATGGTCGGCCCCCTGCATCGGGTCGTCGCACCACGGTTGATGGAACGTGCC
>NZ_JBVAXR010000025.1:0-81345 GCF_055419445.1 Mycobacterium sp. IDUB_19
AATGACGACAGTCATGACCTTCTCCTTCCGCCTACCCGGCAGCGTAGCCCCGCCTAGTCCTGCGGCTCCGGAATGTTCGGATCCCACACCGGCGAGGGCACGAAGCGCGCGGCACTCGGCAGCGACCCGCAACACGTCGCCTACGGCAATAGAGCGCCGGACGCCCGGTACACAGCCCCGCTCGCCGACCAGGCACAATCGTGCTCACATCATGGCGATGACGCGGCCTTGATGTGCATACCCCCAAGGGGTGTATAAATGACTCAGAGCTTGATTACCCCCTGGGGGTATATGGAAGGGATGTCATGACCACGAGCGCGCTCAGCAGCCTGGAGCTGGAC
Source organism: Mycobacterium sp. IDUB_19 (assembly GCF_055419445.1). Lineage (NCBI taxonomy): Bacteria > Bacillati > Actinomycetota > Actinomycetes > Mycobacteriales > Mycobacteriaceae > Mycobacterium > Mycobacterium sp. IDUB_19. The sequence continues at coordinate 342 of NZ_JBVAXR010000025.1, forward strand.
ATCGCCGGGATGACGTGTGCCTCCTGCGCGGCCCGCCTGGAGAAGGCGCTGAACAAACTCGACGGCGTGACAGCGACCGTGAATTTCGCGATGGAACGGGCCAGTGTCACCGTCCCGGCGGGATACGACCCGCAGTCGCTGGTCACCGAGGTCGAAAAGGCCGGCTACACCGCCGTTCTGCCGCAACAGCACGAGAAACCCGGCGCGCAGGCCGAAGACCCCGAGCTGGCATCGCTGCGTCGTCGCCTGATCACCTCGACGGTGCTGGCCACCCCGGTGATCGCGATGGCGATGATCCCCGCCCTGCAATTCCGCTACTGGCAGTGGGCGTCGCTGGCCTTGGCCGCGCCGGTGGTGGTGTGGGCGGGCCAGCCGTTCCATGCCGCCGCGTGGGCCAACCTCAAGCACCGCGCCGCAACGATGGACACGCTGGTGTCGATCGGCACCCTGTCGGCGTTCTTGTGGTCGCTGTATGCGCTGTTCTTTGGGACGGCCGGCCAACCGCATCTGCACCACGGCTTCACGCTGACCTTAGAACGGACCACTGCGCCCAGCGACGGTGCCGGCAACATCTACCTCGAAGTCGCCGCCGGTGTGACCCTGTTCGTCCTTGCCGGCCGCTACTTCGAGAAGCGCGCCAAGCGGCGCGCGGGTGCTGCGTTGCGCGCTCTGATGGAGCTCGGCGCCAAGGAGGTCGCGGTGCTGCGGCCCGATATTCAAGGCATCGAGACCCGCATCCCGATCGAGCGCCTCAAAGTCGGCGACGATTTCGTCGTGCGTCCCGGCGAGAAGATCGCGACCGACGGGATCGTCATCGCCGGCTCGTCGGCCGTAGACGCCTCGATGCTGACCGGCGAGAGCGTCCCGATCGAAGTCGGCGAAGGCGATACCGTCACCGGCGCCACGGTCAACGCCGGCGGTCGTCTAGTCGTTCGGGCCACCCGGGTCGGCGGCGACACCCAGCTGGCGCAGATGGCCAAGCTGGTGGAGGCCGCCCAATCGGGCAAGGCCAACGTGCAGCGGCTCGCGGACCGCGTCTCGGGAGTGTTCGTTCCCGTCGTGATCGTGATTGCCGTGGCCACCCTCGTGGCGTGGCTCGCCGCCGGATTTCCGGTCGCGGCGGCGTTCACGGCCGCGGTCGCGGTGCTGATCATCGCCTGCCCGTGCGCACTGGGGCTGGCCACTCCGACCGCACTCCTGGTCGGCACGGGTCGGGCGGCCCAGCTCGGCGTGCTGATCAAGGGGCCCGAGGTGCTGGAGTCCACCCGCAAGGTCGACACGATCGTGCTCGACAAGACCGGCACCGTGACCACCGGCAAAATGACGCTCGTCGACGTCATCACTGCTCCCGATGCGGACCGTGCCACGCTGCTGCGTTACGCCGGAGCGCTCGAGGGCGCCTCCGAACACCCTGTCGCGCAGGCGATCGCCAAGGCCGCCAAGGCGGAATTCGGTTCCCTGCCGGCGCCCGAAGGCTTCACGAACGTTGCAGGCAAAGGCGTGCAAGGCATCGTCGACGGACATGCCGTCGTCGTCGGCCGCGAGAGCCTGCTGGCCGATTGGTCCCAGCACCTGGACCCTGCGCTGTCGGCGGCCAAGGTTCGCGCCGAGAGCGAAGGCAAGACCGCCGTCGCCGTGGGCTGGGACGGCAGCGCCCGCGGGGTCCTGGTGATCGCCGACACCGTGAAGCCGACCAGCGCCGAGGCCGTCCGGCAGTTCAAGCGGCTCGGGCTGACGCCGGTCCTGCTGACCGGTGACAACGAGATCGTGGCGGACCGCATCGCCGGCGAGCTGAGAATCGCCCACGTCATCGCCGAGGTCATGCCCGCCGACAAGGTCGCGGTGGTTCAGCGCTTACAGTCCGACGGCAAGGTCGTCGCGATGGTCGGCGACGGGGTCAACGACGCCGCCGCCCTGGCCACCGCCGATCTGGGCCTCGCGATGGGCACCGGCACGGACGTGGCGATCGAAGCCGCCGACCTGACACTGGTCCGCGGCGACCTGCGCGCCGCCGTCGACGCGATCAGGCTTTCCCGTAAAACGCTGGCCACGATCAAGACGAACCTTTTCTGGGCCTTCGGCTACAACGTCGCCGCGATCCCGCTCGCCGCGCTCGGCCTGCTCAATCCGATGCTCGCGGGCGCCGCGATGGCCTTTTCCAGCGTCTTCGTTGTCGGTAACAGCCTGCGCCTGCGGTCCTTCGCGAGCACGATCCCGTCGGGCAATATGGGATAGTTGGTCTGGCCTACCGGGTTCCATAGCTTTAAGGTCTCGACGTTTGCCCCAATTCCTCGGACAACTGTCCTTGCTGCACGGCTGGTTGCCACCAGCCACGCAAGCACTCGCATTGCTCGTCGCACTGATCGTGATCGATTGGCGCCGGCCGAACTGGTTCAAGCGCGCGTTGCCGGTGGCGCTGATCGCCGCGGCCGCGGTGACCGCGCTGGCGTATTGGTACATCGCCTCGCTCGGGGTGGCCGGGGACCCGGCACCGAAATCCTTGTGGCTGTGGATCGCGATGAGCGGATTGACCGCCGCGGTGCTGGTCCTGGGGTGGAAAGGCGCCCGCTGGTGGCGTCGGGGGCTCGCGTTTCTTTCCGTCCCGCTGTGCGCGTTGTGCGCGAGCATGTCCTTGAATCTCTGGGTCGGCTATTTCCCCACCGTGCTCGCCGCGTGGAATCAGCTGACGTCCGAGCCGCTGCCCGATCAGATCGACCGGTTGCGCGTCACCGCAATGCAGGTCGCCGGGACCAAGCCGGACAAGGGCGTCGTGGTGCCGGTGAACATCGACTCCGACGCCTCCCACTTTCCGCACCGTCAGGAACTCGTCTACCTGCCCCCGGCCTGGTTCAACACCAACCCGCCGCCCCGCCTGCCGACGGTCATGATGATCGGCTCGGCGTTCAACCTCCCTTCCGACTGGCTAGGGCCCGGCGGCGCCTTCACCGCCATCGACGGCTTCGCGGCCCGCCATCACGGTTTCGCCCCGGTGTTCGTGTTTGTCGACGCCACCGGCTCGTTCGACAACGACACCGAGTGTGTCAATGGGAGCCGCGGCAACGCCGCCGATCACTTGACCAAAGATGTGATGCCGTTCATGGTCTCGAACTTCGGGGTCAGCGCGGACCGGGTGAATTGGGGGGTCGCCGGATGGTCGATGGGTGGTACCTGCGCCGTCACCCTGGCCGTCATGCATCCGGAGTTGTTCAGCGCGTTCGTGGACATCGCCGGCGACTTCCGGCCCAACATCGGCAGCAAGGAACACACCATCGCGCAGTTGTTCGGCGGCAACACGGCCGCGTGGGTGGAGTACGACCCGCTCACCGTGATGACTCGGCACGGCCGCTACACCGGGTTGTCGGGATGGTTCGACATCCCGACGCCGCCTGGCGCACACAGCGTCGCGCAAGCGGCCAATCCCACCCTCGGCAGTACCACCGCGGCCAACCCCGAGGGCCAAGACGCTGCCGCCAACGCCCTGTGCGCCATCGCCGGGGCCAACGGGATCGGCTGCGCGGTGGTGACCCAGCCGGGCAAACACGACTGGCCATTCGCCGCCCAGGCGTTCGACGCATCATTGCCCTGGCTCGCCTCGACGCTGGGGACCCCGGAAGTCGAGCCGGTGCAGCTACCGCAGCAGGGCAGCGGGGAACCGCACTGATCCGATAGCGCGCCGTGACCGTATCGTGACCTGCGCAGCTCCAGGCCATTTTCGTGGAGAATTCACAGCTGACCCTCCTGTAACGAAACCGACATATTGGGGCTGGTGGTGGTACGGTTCGCTGCTGTGGATGCGAAGTTCGGCAGGGTAGGAGACCCGTACGCGGGCTCGCCTCTCGGCCACCGCACCGCAAACGGGGCCGTGCCGTGGAGGAGATGAAGCGCCGTCGTTTTCTCGGCTCGCTGGCCGCGGCCACGGTTGCCGCTGTGGGCGCGGCACGCCTGATCGTTGACCCGCAACCGCGCACATTTGCCCAGGCACCCCTGGATTCGCCGGCAACCTCGGGCCCGGCCGCGCCTTCGCCGGCCGGATTGTTGCCGCCCCCGCCGCTGAGTGCTCGCATCCCGCTCCCGGGTGGTGGGGCACTGATGAAGATCCCCGGCGACGGCGACCTGCTCGCGCTGACCCTCGACGACGGGGTCAACAGCGACGTCGTGCGCGCCTACACGCAGCTCGCCAAGGACACCGGCGCGCGGATGACGTTTTTCGTCAACGGCATCTACAACTCGTGGACCGACAATCTGGACCTGCTCCGGCCGCTGGTGGAGTCCGGGCAGATCCAGCTCGGCAACCACACCTGGTCGCACCCGGATTTGACGACGGTGCCGCAGAGCAAGGTCGAAGAAGAGCTCAAGCGCAACGACGAGTTTCTGAAGACGACCTACGGCGTCGGCGCGAAACCGTATTACCGGCCGCCCTATGCCAAGCGCAACGCCACCGTCGACGCGGTGGCGGCTGACCTCGGTTACACCGTTCCCACCCTATGGTCGGGTTCGTTGTCGGACTCGACGTTGATCACCGAGGAATACATCCTCAAGATGATCGACGAGTACTTCACCCCGCAGTCCATCGTGATCGGTCACCTCAATCACCTGCCCGTCACGCACGTCTATCCGCAACTCATCGACACCATCAAAGAGCGGAACCTTCGCACCGTCACACTCAACGACGTGTTCCTCAGAACGCCTTAGCGGCAACAAAATTGGTCGCGCCTGCCCACTAGGTGGCCAATTGAGCCAGTCGCTCATCAAGGGTGGCATGGAAGTGCCCGATCGCGCTCTCGTGCCGTCCGAACTCCACGAACTCGTTGGCGCCCGCGTGCAGCCCGCGTTGTACACCTGCCGACATCTCGTTGTCCTCCACCAGGCCGAGCGCGATGAAGCTGCCCTGACCTACCGGGTCCGTCGGTCCGCCGTCCGGCGATAGCCGGGCGGCGACTTCGGGCCTGACCATCGAATAGGTGGTCATCGTGGTGTGGTCGACGTCGACCGGATCGACCACAACCACACTCACCACATCAGGGAACGTCGCGATCATCACGTTGGGGAACAGCTGATACAGATAGGTCACCCGCGCACCGATGGTCCAGGATGTCTCCGGACGGTCGCGGAGCCGCTCAATATTCTGGTACGGGAAGGTGATTCGGCTATTCGGTCCGAACGCCTCGACCACGTTGAGGTCGTCGTACTGAACAGGGTAGAACGTGTCCTTGTGAGTCGAGCGGATGTGATAGCCCTCCAGGAATTGCTCGACGAGCACCTTCCAGTTCATCGCTCGCAAGGTGCAATCCACATACACGAGCCGCTCCGCCGGCACGAGCTTGTCCCGCCACGGGGTCCCATCGGTCAGCCAGCCCATCGCGTCATCGGCACGGTCTTGCGGACCCACCGGGTCGAGTGCAGCGATGACGACGAATCCGTCCACCTCGTGGCTGGTGACCTCGACCAGACCGCGGGCCGACATGTCCAGGTCGGGGAATGCGTCGGCGTGCGGCACATGCGCGAGCGAACCGTCCAGCCGATACGTCCAGCCGTGGTAGCGGCACACCAGCGCCTGCGAGCACCCGGCGTCCTCGACAAGGGCAAAGCCGCGATGCCGGCAAGCGTTGCGGAACACGCGCGCCCGTCGATCGCGCCCCCGCACCGCGAATAGTGGCACCCCGAAAGCGGTTCGTTCGACGTGGTCGCCGGGGTTCGGAATAGCAGCCGAGGGAACGAAAACGCTCGGCATCGTGCGCAGCAACCGGAGTTCCTCGGCGAACCGACCTGGGTTCACATAGTTTTCGACGGGCTCACGCCAAGCCACACCCTCATCGGTGGTGCCGGCGTCGATATGGGCGAGGATGCGCCGGACAATCTCCACATCATCAGCCACCAACGACTTCGTCGGGGAACCCATGCGTGCCAGTATCACACTATGGGAATCACGCGTCAATGATTTGGTGATACCGTTGTCACCCGTGCCCGCCCTACCTCAACCCGGCGTGAGCGACCTGATCGGCAACCGACCGCTCAGCGCGCGCTCGGTGCTCGCCACCGCTCTGTTGGGCGCCGACCAACCCCGCCTCACGGTCGCGGAGCTGATCGCGGTCGCCTCCCAATTCGGCATCAGCCCCGGCGCGGCCCGCACCTGCCTATGGCGGATGGTCTCCAATGGCGAACTCACCGGCGATGACGGCTGCTACACACTCGCCGGGCACTTGTTGGAACGCCGCCAGCGTGTCGACGACGCCTCCCGGATCGACGACGTGCCCCTCTCCGGATGGGACCGGACATGGGAACTGGCGATCGTCTCCCTGGATCGTCGGTCTGCAGCCGATCGCCTCGAGCTGAGGAAAGCAGCGACGGCCCTGCACCTCGCGGAGCTTCGGGAAGGCGTGTGGATACGTCCGGACAACCTTGACCCGCAACGGCTTCCGACATCGCGGGCAGTGCTGGACCAGCAGTGCACCCACTTCCACGGGGCGGCGACCGACATCTGCGCCGACAAGATGCGGTTGCTCTTTTCGCTCGATCCGTGGGAAGACGATGCCAGGACGCTCATCGAGGCGATGGATGTTGCGCTCAAGACCGGCAAACGCGACGATTCGCCCGAAACCTTCACCTACGAGTTCGCACTATCGATCGCCGTCGTTCAGCATCTGCAGCGCGACCCGCTGCTACCCGTTGAGCTCATTGGCGACCGTTGGCCGGGACACACGCTGCGCAATACCTATCACCGTTTCGACGAGGCATTCAAACGACGAATCAAGACAGTGCTAAGACCTGTCTCCAGTTCTGTTGTGGGACAATGAGATTTGCGGTCGCACGAGCTACGGCACCCGACATTCTCTCACCGTCTGGGGCGTGATCACGAGGTATGCCGGTTGCGACTGGCCGTAGTACCGCGTCCGCAGCGCCCATAGCCGTATGTGACTCAGTTCGACCGCAGCGAAATGTGGTTGGAGGTAGTAGCGCAACGCGATTCGAGCGAGCACCGCCGGCGGTGGTACGCCTGATTCTGCTCGGGCAACGCCGCGCACGACAAGCCGGCTCTGGTCGGACCGGCCCTCTCCGCCGAGCAGTAGGGCCACCTGTGAAGTAGCAGTCACGTTACGCACTGTCCAGGACGACGCTGACGTCGTCGCATACAAGCGGCCATGGTGAGGCACGAACCACAGCGGTACCGCGAATGGCGTGCCCTTGAGTGAACGGCTGGCCAGAATCATGATTCGCGACTTTTCCATCGCCGTTGTGAGGTTCGGAGACTGTAGACACGAAGCGTCACCCTCTTCGTCGGCGGCCGAAAACGACGCGGCTAACGGATCTCGGGCCACCGTCGGTGCCGGTGTCTCGCGCAGTGAACCGTAGTCCCAGGCCACTATGCGGCTGGGCACCACCCGATAAGAGCATTCGCCTATCTCCGTAGCCGTCCCTCTAACAGTCAAGGAACGCAAGCGAAACCACTGCGGACCGTCGTCGGCGATCACCACGACATTGCGGCCTGCCAGATCCGGGCTACGCCGTGGCAGCTTGACGATGCGCGCCGACGATGGGGGATCGGCAGGTTCTTCGAGGGCTACATCCACCGGTAGCAAGACGATCTCGTCGTCCACGACGGCGGCCAGCGCCGCGCGTGGCGGTGCCAGTGCCAAATCGGCTACGGCTCTCACGTCGACATCACGGGTGATCACAACCGCCGCCTTCTCGTTAGACGCACCTCGATTCGAAAGTACGCCGGTGATGTCGCTTGTTGACGTCAGGCACCGGATTCCGCGGATTCCACCGACAGCAACATCTCCAAGGTCTCGCGAAACTCTCCCAGTCGCTGCTTACCCAGCAACCGTTGCCATCGCTTCTCCAAATCGATTGCGTTCGAACGCATTACCCCCAGCGCCTGCTGACCGCGTGGTGTCAGCTGGATGATGCGGGCACGGGCGTCGACAGGGTCGGGCACTCGCGTGACGTATCCATGCCGCTCCAGGGCCACCACCGCCTGGGCCACCGCCTGCCGACTCACCCGGAGCCGATCGGCCAAATCCGAAGCATGGAGTCCGCCAACGGCCAGAGGTACCAGGGCAACCGCTTGCGCGGGGCGGATCCCGTCCAGTCCGGCTGCGGCGAATGCCGCTCTCAAGCGGGGCGCCCCCGATGCGGCAACCAAATTCACCAGCGCCGGCACGGTGGGTTTCCAGTCGGCATCCACAACACGTCGCATGAACACAAAGTGTGCCATCCGGGTCGAGATTGACAAGCTACTTGTCAAATGCCGTGGGGGCTGCCACGATGGCGTCATGCGATCCGGCCACATCCGTGCGCTGAGCGTGTGCGTTCTCGGGACTCTGGTTGTCGTACTAGGCGGATGCCTGGGCGGCGGACATGCGTTGGGAACGCCGGGTTCTCAATCGATCCCGGTCGGGCAATCCACCCAGACCATCGAGGCGGGCGGGGCCAGCAGAACTTTTCATCTGTACCGGCCGCAGGGACTGACCGATGCGATCCCGCTGGTAGTGATGCTGCACGGCGGGTTCGGCAACGGTGCTCAGGCCGAGCGTTCCTATCACTGGGACGGTGCGGCCGACAGTGGCCGCTTCCTGGTCGCCTACCCCGACGGTCTCAATCGCGCCTGGAATGCCGGTACATGCTGCGGCGAACCCCAGCGCGACAACGTCGACGACGTCGGATTCATCACCTCCATGGTCGGCGCCATAGAGCAGGAGATCCCCGTCGATCACGCCCGCGTCTACGTCACCGGCATGTCGAACGGGGCGATGATGGCGCTTCGCCTGGGGTGCCAAACCGATACCTTCGCCGCGATCGCTCCCGTCGCGGGCACCCTGCTGACGGGCTGCGCCGGGGCGCGCCCGACCTCCGTTCTGCAGATCCACGGCACGGCCGACGACCGGGTCCCCTATGACGGCGGTCCCGGTAAAGCCTTCGCCGGCAACGGAAATCCACGCGTGGACGGCCCCTCGGCGGAAGCGGTCAATGCGACCTGGCGTGAGATCGACGCGTGCGGCTCGCCGACGTCGACAACGTCCGGGGACGTGACGACGCAGACGGCCGGATGTGCCGACGGGCGAACCGTCGAGTTGATCTCGGTGGCCGGGGCCGGACACCAATGGCCGGGCGGCGAGCCGAGTCCACTCGCGGAACGGGTCGCCGGCATTCCGGCTCCGTCCACCGCGCTCGACGCCACCGCCACGATCTGGCAATTCTTCACCCAGAGTCATCGCTGAAGCGGTCACCGGGAACTAATCTCTAAAATTTTAGAGATTTCTCTTCCACTGGCGGGTGGTCCATTGTTACCTTTTCGTGATGCGCCGGTGTGGGGGAATCTTCGCAATCCTGGTTGTGCTCGGTTCGGCGCTGATCGGCTCCGGTCACGCGCACGCGGACGGCGGTGACGAGCCGCAGTATGCCGAGTTCTACACCGCGCCGGATCCGCTGCCGCCCGGCCAGCCTGGCGACCTGATCCGCACCGAACCGTCGCGGCTGGTGCTGGAGCCGTCCGGCCAGCTGGGCGCGATCATGGCCACCGGTACCCGAATCATGTACCGCAGCACCGATACTCGCGGTCGGCCGATCGCCGTCACCGGTACCTACTTCGAGCCTTACAACGCGTGGCCGGGCAAGGGACCGCGGCCCTTGATCAGTTATGCGCCCGGAACGCAGGGTCAAGGCAATCAGTGTGCTCCGTCGCGAATGTTCAACCAGGGCATCCACTATTCGGGCGGCTGGGACATCATGTTCAACTACGAGGAACTGTTCGTCGCCACGATGGTTGCCCGCGGCTTCGCCATCGTGATGACCGACTACGAGGGCCTGGGCACCGCGTCCATGCACACCTATGTGGGCCGCGTCGCGGAGGGGCAGGCCGTGCTCGATGCCGCCCGCGCGGCAATGCGCCTGCCCGGGACGTCATTGGATCCGCAAGGGCCCGTGGCATTTTGGGGCTACTCGCAAGGAGGCGGAGCGACCGCGTCGGCGGCCGAACTCGCTCCGTCGTATGCCCCGGAGCTGCACATCGTCGGCACCTACGCGGGCGCGCCTCCAGCCAACCTGAAGGAACTGCTGCCCTACGCCGACGGCAGCGTCCTGGTCGGCGTCGTCGGCTATGCCCTCAACGGTGTCATGGCCGAATACCCGGAGTTCGCCGACATCATCCGCTCCAAGATGACACCCCGCGGGCTGGCGATGCTCGAATCGGCGTCGCGCCAGTGCGTAGGTCAGACCCTGCTGGATTTCATGTTTCGCCATCTGCAGCCCTACTTCACCGAAGACATCTATCAATTGGTCAACGAAGAACCGTTCAACACCCTGTTCGAAGCGCAGAAGCTCGGACGCTACAAACCCACCACGCCGGTGCTGATCAACAGCAACCGCTACGACCCCCTGGTGCCCTGGACCGCGGCCAATCAGCTCGGTCGCGACTGGTGCGCCCAGGGCGCCGACGTGGAATTCCGCACCAACGAGGAGCCACCGTTCCTCAACAAGCTGATCATCAATCATGGCCTGGTGATGCTCGTCGACGGTGAACCGGCCATGCAATGGATCGCTGCCCGCTTCAACGGCGAGCCCACCGCGCCAAACTGTGGTCAGTTCTAAATCGCTCATAAAATCGGGGTCGCCATGACGACCAGTGCACGCAGGAAGCACAACGCACCCGAGCGGCGTCGACAGCTCACCGACGCCGCGATCGAACTGCTGGGCAGCGACGGTGTCCACGGCGTGAGCCATCCCAAAGTCGACGAGCGCGCCGATGTGCCCGCGGGCAGCACGTCGTTCTACTTCAGGACCCGAAAAGCGCTGCTGCAAGCTGTGGCCACGCGGCTGACCGACCTCGATGTCGCCGACTTCTCGCTGATGACCGAGCTCGCCGGCTCGCAGTCGACGCATTTCGCCGGCACCGCGGGGCTGGCCCGGATTGTCATGTACGTGAACACCGAGCCCTGGCTGACCCGCGCCAGGGCACGCTATGAGCTCATGTTGCTCGCCAGCCGCGACCCCGAATTGGCAACGAGGCTCAACGAATCTTCCGACCGGCTCTACACGTTGGCCCGCGAGGTTGTCACTCAATGGCATCCCGTGGAAAGCGAACCGGATTCGGCGTTGATCGAGGATCAGGCGCTGGCCACCCTGACATTCATCAATGGGGTGATGATGACGTTCGTTGCGGGTCAGCCTGTTGTCGCGAGCGCCGAACACCTCGACCGACTCATCCAGGGCGTCATCGCCGGAGTCGCTCGGGTTCGCAGCGACTGAAATTTTCGACCGCGGGGCGGATGATCAACGCGTGGAATTCCTCACTGATCTGGTCACCAACGTTCCGCAGGGCACTCCCGACAGCGAGGTGGAGGCCACCAGAGCCGCTGAAAAGCAGCGGGCCGCCGAGTTGGCCCGGCAGGGAAACTTACTGCGACTGTGGAAGCCGCCTGCCGAACCCGGAGTATGGCGTACCTGGGGCCTCTTTCGAGCCGCCGATGAAACCGAACTTCAATCGATCCTGGCAACGATGCCGCTGCACAAGTGGATGACGGTCGGGGTGACTCCGCTGACGCCACACCCCAACGATCCGGGCAGCGCTGAGCACTGATTTCCGTTACCCTGCAGCGGGATTCCGACGCGATCTAGGTGGCGATCATTCCATCGATCAGCCGATGCAGTACCTGGCGAGTCTCGCGGCGAGCACGCTTCGGGTCTTCGGAGGTCGCGATCGCCATCGCCGCCTCGTCGAGCGCGCCGATCAGCACATGCGCCAGCGGCCGCACCGGTTGCCGCGCCAGCTGGCCCGCCTTGATCGCCTCGCTGAGCAGCTGCTCGGTCATCCCCAGGCTGTACCGCTGGGCGACGTCACGGAATCCCGCCCAGCCCAGCACGCTGGGTGCGTCGAGCAGAATCAGCTGACGGACCTCCGGATCAGCGGACACCTCGAGCCAGGCATCGACGGCCGCGCGGATGGCATCCGCGGGTGTTGCGCCGCCCGATGTGGCGACCAAGGTCGCCATCCGCGCCATCACGTCTTGCTCTACGACCTCGACGACTTCTCTGAATAGGGCTGCCTTATCGGCGAATTGGTGATACATGGCCCCGCGGGTAACGCCCGCGGCGGCGGCGATCTCCGGCGTCCCCACCTCCACGTAGCCCCGTTCCCCCCACAGCCGACGGGCAGCGGAGATCAGCGCGTCGCGGGTCGCCGCGGAGCGCTCTTCCTGGGTCCGTCTCTTGCTTTCCATACAACCTGTTGGTAACTTACGAACAGACAGCCTGTTTGTAAATGTATCTCTCGAAGTAGGAGTCCTCTATGTCGACGATCGACATTAGCGCCGGAACCATCCATTACGAAGCAACCGGACCAGAAAACGGCAGGCCAGTCGTGTTCGTACACGGCTACATGATGGGTGGGCAACTGTGGCGTCAGGTCGGCGAACGCCTCGCCGGCTTGGGCCTGCGGTGCATCGCCCCCACCTTTCCCTTCGGCGCGCACACGCAACCGCTGCGCCGCGGTGCCGACCAGACCATCTACGGAGTGGCGCGCGTGGTGGCCGATGTGCTTGCCGCGCTGGACCTCGAGGACGTAGTGCTGGTGGGCAACGACACCGGCGGTTTGGTGACCCAACTCGTGGCCGTGCACTATCCCGAACGCGTGGGCGGGCTTGTGCTCACGAGTTGCGATGCGTTCGAACATTTTCCGCCTCCGATCCTCAAACCGCTCATCATGGCGGCCCAGACGAAGCAGCTGTTCCGGACCGCCATCCAGGCGGTGCGGGTGCCGTTGGTGCGCAAGCGTGCTTTCGATGGACTGGCGCACAGCAACATTGACCACCTGACCCAGCTCTGGGTCCGCCCGGCATTGAGCGATGCGGCGATCGCAGAAGACTTGCGCCAGTTCACCCTGTCGCTGCGTACGGAGGTCGCCACCGGCGTCGCCGCCCGCCTGCACGAGATCGACAAGCCCACTCTCGTCGCCTGGTCGGCCGACGACGTGTTCTTTGCACAGGAGGACGGCCGGCGTCTCGCCGCGACGATCCCCAACGCCCGCCTCGAAGTCATCGACGGCGCGCGGACGTTCTCGATGGTGGACCGGCCGGAGCGACTCGCCGACCTGTTGTCGACGATCGCGGTGCGCACCTAGCGCGCTCCCCTCCAGGCGGTGTAGTGGCGGCTGCGCTGGCCGTATAGCGTTTCGGCCATGTCAGACCTACCCACGCTCAAAGACCGACGAATCCTGGTGACCGGCGGAGCGACCGGTATCGGTGCCGCCGCCGTCGGAGTGCTCACCGCGGCTGGGGCCAAAGTCGCCGCGACCTATCACCAGACTCCGCCGCCAGATGGCCTTACGGCCACCTGGATACAGTGCGATGTGCGTGACGCCGACGCCGTCTCGGCGATGGTCGGGCAATCCGCCGAACAGCTTGGCGGACTGGATGTCCTGGTGAACGCCGCGGGGCTGTGGCAAGCCGGGATACCGGGCTATATCGGCGCCGACGACATCTCGTTCCTGTTGGACACCAACATCAAGGCGACCATCCTGACCAATCAGGCTGCCTACACCGTCATGAAGGATCAAGATCCCAAGGGGGGCAAGATCATCAACTTCGGGTCCTCCGAAGCCGTTATGGGCAGCCCGATTTCGGCTGTCTACGCCGCGACCAAAGGTGCGGTGCAGGCCTGGACGCGATCGGCCGCCAAAGCCTGGGCCGCCGACAACGTCACCGTCAACGCCCTGGCGCCCGCGGTGCAGACGGCGGGAGCCGACCGGCTGCGAGCTTTCCTCGGACCGGAGGCCGCGCCACTCATCGACCAGCAGATGAAAATGATGATTCCGCTCGGCGGGACATTGGGAGATCCGGCGCGCGATGTCGGGCCCATGCTGGTTTTCCTGGCCGGCCCGGGGTCGGGCTTCATCACCGGCCAGCTGCTGGCCGTGGACGGCGGCCTGATGATGGTGGGCGGGTAGGGAACCACCGGAGCCATTGCGGCGTGAGCAACCCGCTAAGATAAGACGGACCGTCTCGTCTCGTAGCGGTGGGCAGAGTGAAGGTGAATCTCGATGACTGACGACACGATGCAGGCATTCCTGCGACGGCGCGTGTCGGATACCAACATCGCCGTGAAACACCATGATCTGCAATGGACTTGGAGCCAGCACCTTCAGCAGGCAACCGCGCGGGCCGCGGCCCTGATCGGCGCGGCCGATCCGCAACGACCGCTGCACGTTGGCGCTCTGCTGGGCAACACGCCCGAGATGCTCAACCAGATGGCGGCGGCAGGGCTGGGAGGCTATGTGCTGTGCGGCCTGAACAACACCCGGCGCGGTGAGGCGCTGGCCGCCGACGTCCGGCGGGCCGACTGCCAGTTCGTGGTCACCGACGCCGAGCACCGCCCGCTATTGGATGGGTTGGACCTCGAGGGAACACAGATCCTCGACACCTCCACACCGCAGTGGGCTGAATTCCTCGGTGCTGGCGGCGAACTGGTTCCGCATCGGGAAGTCAACGCGACGGACGCGTTCATGATGATCTTCACCTCGGGAACCAGCGGAAATCCCAAAGCCGTTCAGGTCTCGCACCTGATGGCGATGTTCGCCGGCACCAACCTGGTCCAGCGCTTCGGCCTCTCCGAACAGGACACCTGCTACGTGTCCATGCCGCTGTTCCACAGCAACGCCGTGGTCGCCGGATGGGCGCCCGCGGTGGTCTCCGGCGCCGCGATCGTCCCGGCGAAGTTCTCGGCAACCAATTTCCTCGACGATGTCCGCCGCCACGGCGCGACGTACATGAACTACGTCGGCAAGCCGCTTGCCTACATCCTGGCCACCCCCGAACGCGGCGACGACGCCGACAACCCGCTGCGGGTGGCATTCGGCAACGAGGCCAACGACAAGGACATCGAAGAATTCGGGCGCCGATTCCGCGTCCAGGTGGAGGACGGCTTCGGCTCGACGGAAAACGCGGTCATCGTGATCCGCGAAGAAGGCACCCCGAAAGGCTCGATCGGCAGAGGCATCGACGGGATCGCGATCTACAACAGCGACACCATCACCGAGTGCGCGGTGGCGCGCTTCGACGCCACCGGCGCGCTCACCAACGCCGACGATGCCATCGGCGAGCTGGTCAACACCACCGGATCGGGCTTCTTCACCGGCTACTACAACGACCCCGCGGCAAACGCCGAGCGCATGCGTCACGGCATGTACTGGTCCGGCGACCTCGCCTACCGCGACGCCGACGGATGGATCTACCTCGCCGGCCGCACCGCCGACTGGATGCGGGTGGACGGCGAGAACATGGCGGCGGCACCCATCGAGCGAATCCTGCTGCGCCACAGCGTGATCAACCGGGTCGCGGTGTATGCCGTCCCGGACGAACATGTCGGCGACCAGGTGATGGCCGCCATCGTGCTGAACGAGGGCCAGACCCTCGACCCCGATGAGTTCGAAGCCTTCCTCGGTGCGCAGCCCGACCTGTCCCCCAAGGCGCGGCCACGCTATGTGCGTATCGCCACCGACCTGCCCAGCACCGCCACGCACAAGGTGCTCAAGCGCCAGTTGATCGCCCAAGGCACGGCCTTCGAAACGGGGGGAGTCGACGGCGAAACCCTGTGGGTGCGCGAACCACGTGGCACGGCCTACCGGAGCGCGGCTAGTTCTTTGGTGTCCGACGGCGGATCTGCCCCTTCGCCCGCGGCACCCGCTTGACGGGATCTCGGCTTGTGCCACTGGCGATCTCGTCGCGCAGCTGCGCGATGTTCGAGATCTCCGCGTACAACCCACGGATGGTGTAATCCAGGACGGCAAACGAGAAGCGCTGGTCCGGGTCGTCGGTGATGCCGAGCTCGCGGGAGCGCTGCCGCGACCACAGCGCCTCGTCCAGCCGGGCCCGGGTCGCCTCGAGATGGCGGTCCAACGTGTCGACGACCCGTTCCGGATCCTCGCCCCGCGCGAGCCAGGTACGCAGAATGACGGGGTGCTTGATGACGACCTGATCGTCGCCCGGAAAGTGTTGCACCCAACGGCGAAGTGCCTCGAGCCCGGAGTCCGTGGTCTCGTACAACGTGATCGCACGCTTGCCCGATTGCGTACCGATTTCGCTGACCATCCCCCGCGCCAGCAGCCTGTTCAGCTCTCGTCGCACGTGACTGACCGACGGCGACCAATAGAAGTGGCCGACGCTCAGCTCGGCGCGCATCTTGATCTCACCGGCCGTTAGTTGTTCGTCGTTGGCCGCCAGCACACCCAGTACCAGGTAGGCCGTTACCGGTAGGCCGTTGGTGGTGCGCCGGGGACTCACGACCCGCTATTTCTGACTGGTGAAGTAGGGCAGCGTCAGGTCCGGGCCAACCACGTGGAAGTGCACGCGCACCCGCATGCCGATCGCCAGATCTGCGGGGGCCATGCCCACGACGTTGGTGAGCATCTGGTAGCCCTCATCCAGCGTGATGATCGCCGGCGCATAGGGCGGTTCGAACTCCGGTGTGACGGGGCGGTAAACCACTGTCCAGCTGTAGATCTCGCCGATACCGCCGCTGGTCGCCCACCGCAGTTCGGCCGAAAGGCATTGGCGGCAGTGCTCGGTCGGCGGGAAGTTGGCCAGGCCGCACCCATCGCAGCGCTGATAGCGCAGCTCCTCCGATTGACATCCCTGCCAGAACGGCACGCTGAGGTGACTGCTCGCGTGCGGCAGCGGACCGGGCTGCGGTCGCAACGATTCGGTAGTCATCGCGGCTCATCTCCGACGATCAACACCGTGGTGAACAATGCGCCCGCTCCCCCGTTGCTGCAGAACGCGATATGCGCGTCGGGTACCTGGAGCGCGCCCGCCTCACCACGCAATTGCTGGACGGCCCGGACGGCGCGCTGCATCATTTGCGGATTGGCACCGGCATGGCTGAAGGACATGGTTCCTCCATCGGTGGTGATCGGATGGCTGCCGTCAATGGCGATGTGGCCGTCCGCGACGAACGGCCCGCCCTCGCCGTCACCGCAGAAGCCGAAAGCCTCGAGCTGACGGATGATTTCGAATGAAAACGGATCGTAGAGTTCGAGCACGTCGACGTCGTCGGGCCGAATTCCGGCGTGGCGGAACGCGCATTCGGCCGCGCGGCGTCCGACGACGCCATTCACGTGATCGTCGCGGCGGCCGGCGAGGTCCCAGGCCGGTGGGTGCTGATACGACGGGCCGTGAAAGTCCGCGCCACTGCCGAGCACGTATATCGGCCGGCGCGCCGCATCGACTTTGTCGATGTTCGCCACCACCAGCGCGCAGCCGCCTTCGGAGGTGGTGGCGCAGTCGAGCAGGTGATACGGGTCGGCGATCGGCCGGGATGCGGTGATGTCGTCCGGGGTGAACGGACCGCGTTGATAGTAAACGGCTTCCGGGTTCTGTGATCCGTTGTTGCGGATGGTCGCCGCCACGATGGACAGCTGCTCGCGCGTGGTGCCGTAGACGTGCATGTGCCGTCGTGCGATGAGCGCGAACTCGGCGGTGGTGAACATTCCCCACGGCGCGACGAATTCGTTCTCTGGCCTGGTCCATGGCGCCGTGGCCTGGTGATCGCGGTATTCGCCGGCCTGGGCGGCGACCAGCACCACGACGTCGGCCATGCCATGCTCGATGGCGGTGACCGCCTCGGTGATCATGCCGACTCCGAAGGCCAGGCCCTGCCAGGCCGGGCCGATACGCAGGTCGTAGATCAATGAGGTCGAGTGTGGGCTCGCACTGATGCCGTCGACATCGTCGAGGGTCAGGCCGGCATCGTCGAGCGCGCCCAGAATCGCCTTGATTGCCAGGCCGCGTGACGTTTCGCCGTCCAGGCGCCGCCCCTGCCGGGTGTTGTGCACCCCGACGATCGCCGCGGTGCGCTTCGCGGCGCTCACCCTTGCGGCTCTTCAGTTTTCATCTGCTACTACCCCTAAATAGGTGCCCAGTACATCGCATTGCCGTCCGTCGCGGTCGACGGTGCCGATCATCGTTGTCCGCACGTCGTCGGGTTTCGTGCCGGCATCGACGACGTCGATGCGCACGTCCACGGGCCGTGCGGTTTGCGGGTCGGTGATCTCCACGACCATTGCCACCGCATGCTCTCGCTCGTCCCACTCGACGCTGGTAATCCGGTGCCGCGCAGTCAGTTCCATCACGACGGAGTCCTGGCGCACCAGGAACCGCACCGGCGCGCACAATTCGCCGGCTCGCGGTGGCACGCACAGCGTGATCGCCATGTCACAAACCCGCCGGCCGGGCACTGATTACGCCCGCCGCCCGCAACGCCGCCATATCTTCCTCGCTCTTCCCCAGTACGCCGGTCAACACCTCGCTGGTGTGCTGCCCGTACAACGGCGACATGCGGCGAATCCAGCGCCTCGGCGTCCCGACAAAGATGAAAGGCATTCCGGTACAAAGGAAGGATCCCGCGACGGGGTGGTCGACGGTTTCCCAGAATCCTCGGGCGAGCAGCTGCGGGTCATTCAGCAGCGCGGCCGCCTCCGTTACGCGCGCGGCGGGCACCTGCGCAGCGCGCAGGGTGCGGACCGCATCGGTCACCGGGCGCCGCGCGGTCCAATCCGCGATCAGCTTGTCGCTTTCGTCGGCCCGCTCACGCCAGCCGGGCTCGTCGGCGCCGAGTTCGGGCCTGCCGACAAGCGCCGCCAAGTTTTCGCGCGCGGCGTCGGTCAGCGCGGCCAGCGCGACCCATTCGTCGTCGCCCTGGCAGCGGTACAGGCCCTGCGGAGTCGCACCGGGACCCCGATTTCCCTCCCGGCGCATCTGAATTCCGTTGCGTGAGTACTCCAGCAGCATTTCGGCGGCCACGTTCAGCGCCGACTCCACCATCGTGGACTCGACGTGCATGCCGACCCCCTCCCGGTCGCGGATCACCAGCGCCGCGACGGCCGCGAACGCGGAATGTAACCCTGCGATCGGATCGCACACCCCACGCGGGATCACCGGCGGCCCGTCGGCATGTCCGGTCATCCATGCCATCCCGGTCGCCTGCTCCATCGTCTGGGCGAAGCCGACACGGTCGCGCCACGGGCCGTCGAGACCGAACGCGGGCATCCGGACCATCACGGCACGCGGATTGGCCGCGCGCACGGCATCCCAGTGCAGACCGAAGTTCTCCATCACCCGCGGAGAGAAGTTCTCGATGACCAGATCGCTTGCGGCAATGAGCTCCAGCGCGAGCGCTCGGCCGGCTTCGGTACTGAGTTCGACACTGATGCCGCGCTTGTTGTTGTTGCTGCACAGAAAGACCGGGCCCCACTCCCACCACTGATCCCAGTCGGGCGGGCGGCCCGCGGAAAATCGCATACCGTCTGGACGACGAACGCCCTCGAGCTTGATCACGTCGGCGCCCAGCGCACCGAGGAACTGGGTGGCGACCGGGCCGGCCCAAAATGCGGTGAAGTCGGCTATCCGGATGTCGGACAGCGGAAGTGCGTCGGGGTCGGCAAGTTTGGGCCGGTCGGACCGCGGTGGCCAGTGCACTGCGCCGTTGTCAGCGCCCAGCACCGGAGGCCGTCCGGGGAGCCGCGTCGTGATGGCATCGCTGCGATACGGCACCCGAGGCTGCAGCACCCCGGCCTCGGATTCGACGAACACGCCCCGTTGTACGAAGTGGTCGACCGTTGGCAGCGTGGTGGGCGCACCGATGGGCGCCACCGGAATACGGAACGCCACCGCGAGGTCGACGATCTCCTGCGTGGTCCGGGTCTGGGTCCACTGCGTGACCATGCCGAGGAATTCTTCGCGGCGCTCGACTCGACCGACGAACGATGCCAGCTCGGCGTCGTCGACCATGTCGGCGCGATCGATCATGATCAGGAAGTCCTGGAACTGCTGCGCGGTGATGGTGCAGAAGCCGACCATGCCGTCGGCCGTGGGAACGATCGACGGCAGTTCCAGACTGCGTTGGTGCAGAAGGGAATCCGGACCCAAGACACTGGCCGACATGGCGGAAAGCCCGCCCATCGCAATCGCCATCGCCTCATAGGTAGAGACGTCGATGATTTCGCCGCGGCCACCCCGGGCGGCGTGGCGGGCCGCGGCGGCGGCGACCGGGGCGGCGAACGAAGCCGCCAGCCACTCCCCGAGCCGCCCGCCGGCCTGCACCGGCTCGTCGCCCGGCCAGCCCCGGCCGGAGATGGAGCCGCACAACGCTTGCAGGATGAACTCGTTGGCGGCCACCTGGTCGTCGACGTAGGGTCCCGTCATGCCGAACGGCGTCACGGTGACGACCACCGCGGACGGACTGGTGTACGCGGTGATGTGGTCGAGCGTCCAGCCGTCGGTCAGGTCGGCCAGCACGATGTCGGCGCCGGCCAACAGCGCGCTGATCTCCGCATCGTCGCGACGGACCACCGATTTCTTGCCGGCCGCCAGGTACCCGAACAATGCCCCGGGTGGGCCTCCGGCTGAACAGCCGCGCAGCGAATCACCCTGCGGGGATTCGATCTTGACTACATCGGCACCGGCATCGGCGAACATCTTTGCGCAGTAAGACACCGCGATCCCGTTGGACAGCTCCAGCACACGCCAGTCCGCGAACGGTGCCCGGGGCGCCACGCTCAATTGCCCAGCGTGGCAGCGCGGCCGGCGATTCCGGTGACCTCGACCGGTACCTGCGCCGAGGTCTGCGCCTGCAGGGCGAACTGCGTCATCCGGGTCCACGCGTCGCGGTCACGCTGGCTGGCTTGGCGACCGACATGAGTGACCACATCGACGTCGGTGGCCTGTGCACGCAGCTGGCCGGCCCGGGCGTGCTCCTTCGGTATGTACCGGAAGGGATCGAATGAGTAAGCGGCCATGGCATTTTCGTGGGTGATCTTGTTAATGACCGCGTCGTCGAGATGGCCCATCGTCGCGATGATGTCCTCCGGCGCGAACGGCCAATTGCTGTCGGAGTGCGGGAAGTCGGATTCCCAGCACAGCATGTCCTCGTTGAACCAGTCCATGTTGTGCACGCCGACTTTGTCACTGATGAAGCAGGTGTAGAAGTGCCGCTTGAACACGTCGCTGGGTCCGTGGTAGCCGGGCGGGAATTCCGCGAGTGTCCAGCCCGAGTGACGGTTGTAGACGTGCTCGGCCCGCCACAGGAAGTACGGTATCCAGCCGACGTCGCCCTCGGTGAGGGAGAACTTCAGTTGGGGGAAGTCGGCCCAGAACTCGGCCCAGATCAGCTCGGTGAAGGTGAACATGCTCATCATCGACGACGCCGTCATCTGGACACTGGGCGGGGCGTCCGTCGACACCTGCGGGGATCGCGATGCGGACCCGACATGCGTGCACAGCACTGTTTTGTTCTCACAGACGGCCTCGAACAGCGGATACCAGTACTTGGTGTGAATGCTGGGCATTTGCAACGCCTCTGGATTCTCCGAGAACGTCACGGCGTGACATCCCTTGTCCGCCAGGCGTTTGACTTCCTTGGCCGCTTCGGCGACATCGAATAAGGGCAGGATGCCGCACGGGATGAACCGGCCCGGGTAGGCCGCACACCACTCGTCCACATGCCAGTCGTTGTAGGCCTTGATCATCACCAGGTTGACGTCGCGGTCGGGTCCCTGGTTGAGGACCTGGCCGGAGAAGCCGGTGAAGTTCGGGAAGTTCAAACCCGCTAACTGGCCGCCGGCGTTCATGTCGCGGACCCGCTCGTCGACGTTGAAGCAGCCCGGCCGCATCTCGTCGTAGCGCGAGGCGTCGATGTTGTACATCTCGCGGGGTTTGCCGGCGACGGCGTTCAGGCCCATGTTGCGCCCGCGGATCTCGCCGTAGTACCACTGCTGGACACCGTCGGGCTCAAGGACCACCCGCGGGGCCAGCTCTTTGTACTTTGCCGGAACATGCGCGTCGAACATGTCCGCCGGCTCGGCGATGTGGTCGTCCACACTGATCAGGATCAGGTCGTCTTTGTTCATGCCGCCCTCCTCGATTGCAGCGACTAGTAGACAATGATCTCAGTCACAGAGTCAACGCCATGCATTGCTGCTTCTGGGAAGTTAAAGGCCCGGTACACCGCAAATATACCGCTCGTACGTGAACAAACAACCACACCCTGGCCACCGGCATATCTAGTGACTATTAGTCCATGTTGACGGGCCGCAGGCCTGCACCTGGGATTGCGGGATCCTTCGCTGCCGATTGTCGTCGCGTGCCACCATGGATCATGGCTGGGCCCGAGTCGGATACGAATAGGGCGGTGCGGCCCACCAACGCCGATGTGGCTCGTTTGGCCAGCGTGTCGACCGCGACGGTCAGCTACGTCTTGAACAACGCCGAGGGCCGCAGAATCTCGGCGAAGACCCGGGAGGCGGTGCACCGCGCCGCGGAGCTACTGGGCTATCGGCCCAACCTCGCCGCGCGCAACCTCGCCCGGGGCAAGAGCGGCGTGGTGCTCTACGTGGTGCCGTATGTGGCGGTGGGCGACATGCCGATGCAGGCCGGCAGCCGGATGACCACCGAACTGGCGCGCCTGGGCCTGCTTCAGGTACAGATCTTCGAGACCGACGACGATCAGTATGTCGTGGATGCAATCGAGAACCTCGACCCGATCGCGGTCACCAGCCTGTTCCCGCTCAGCGCGGCCGCCGCGCGCGCGGTGAAGGCCTCCGGCATACCGAACATCGCGATCGGAACGCTGCCCGCACTCGCAGATCCACACCTCGCCGTCGGTGACATGCGGGTCGAACATCTGGTGTCACGCGGTCACCGGCAGATCGCGTTCGCCTACACCGGAATTCAGAAATGGCGGGCCCTTGGCGACTACTGGATCGAAGGCGTCTTGCGCGCGGCGCGGTCACGTGGGTTGCCACCGTTGGTCGTCGGCGAGGTGACGGTGGACAACGCCGCGGATGTGGTGAGCGACTGGGTGCACGACGGCGTGACCGCGGTGTGTGCGCAAAGCGACGAGATCGCCTGCCTCGTCCTGCACGGTATTCACGAGGCGGGGCTGCGCTGCCCGCGTGACCTCGCCGTCATCGGCGTCGACGCCAGCCCCATGGGGGTGGTGAGCAGCCCGCCGTTGACCACCGTGCAATTCGATCCGCGCGCGGTCGCCGATGTCGCGCTGGCTGCACTCCTGGAACGGTTGGGATACCCCGTGCCGCCTTCCGGTGAGCTCGATGACATCGCGCACCTGATCGTGCGCTCGTCGACGTAACCGCACTGGCATACTCCGGGTCTGAGCGCACCGCCGGATGGGAGCAATTCAATGGACATCGTCGACGCCCAGATGCACGCCAACATGCTCGGCACCGAGGTCACGCTGGCGATCATGGACGCCCTGGGCATTGCGGCCGTGCTGTTCGACGAGTTCGACGGCCCGGCCGCCGACGGGACGCTGCTACCGGGTTATCGGCTGTCCAACGGCGCCTTTCGCACCGTCGGGCCGAACGCCGAGGCGGCATCGATACGCCATCCCGAGCGTTTCGCCTTCTTGATGCGCGTCGATCCGACTGATCCCGGTATCGAATGCTGGGTTGAGACGCTGAGCGCCGCACCCGGTTGCAAAGCGCTGCGCACCCTTGTCTTCACCCCGGCCGAAGGCCGGATTTTCGAGCAGGGCGGCCACGATCGGTTACTGAAAACCGCACGGGTCCATGGCTTTCCGGTGTTCGTCACCTGTCCAGGACGGGTGCCGCACCTCGCGCAGTACGCGCAACGCTTTCCCGATGTCCAATTCGTCATCGATCATTGCGGCGCCGCGTTTGATGCGCCGCCCGGCCAAGCCAGCATCGACGACGCCGTTGCGATGGCCCGCTTTCCCAACGTCGCCTTCAAATGGGCACACGCGGCATCGTTTCTGTCGACCGAGCCCTACCCGTTCGCCGACCTCGAGCCGACGCTGCGCCGCGCCGTTGATGCCTTCGGACCCCAGCGCGTCATGTGGGCCAGCGACTACACGATGACCCGGCACCGCTCCACTTGGGCCGAGACGCTGTTCAGTATCCGCGACTCCTCGTCGCTGTCGGAGGACGATAAGACCTGGATTCTAGGCAAAACGGCCCGTGAGATTCTCAAATAGCCAGTAGCGCAAGCTAGTTCGTAGCAGTGAGGGCGATCGCGGCCAGGCCCTGACTCACCCGGTCAGGCAGCGATCCGCCGTGACGCAGCCAGTCGTCCAACGCGATGCGGACCGTGGCCATTGCCAGCGCACCGAGCAGACGCGGCCGCGGATCATCGGGAGTTGACTCGCGCATGCGCGGTGCGATCATCTCGGCGATAACCGATTCGTATCGGACGTAGATGTGTAGTGTCCACGCGTCGAGCGTTTCGGATGACCTCGTGAGCGTGGCCAATTCGCGGACCTGGTCTTCGATCTCGGTGAAGCCCAGTGCGAGGTGCCGAAAGGCTCCCACCACCGCATCGGTGGCGGAGAGCTGGGGCGGCTGAACGGCCAGCGCATTGGTGATCCGGTTCAGCCAATGCACATTCACACCCTCGGCGACCGCGTCTTCCTTGGAGTTGAAATAGCGGAAGAATGTCGCTCGGCTGATGTCGGCGGCATCGGCGATGCGGTCCACGGTTGCCCCGGCTAAGCCATGCTCGGCCACCAGCTGCGCGGCAACTGCGGCGATGCGCTCTCGGGTGGCCGCCCGCCGTCGTTCCGCGGGGGAACTGCCGCTAGACAACGCGTGAGACATAGTCTAAGTATAAGACTATGACTCAAAGTCCGGCGAAGACGCTGGCCGCGTGGCAGTTCTTCCAGGAGATGATCACCGACGTCACCAAGATCGTGACCGAGGACGCCGAATCCGAGCGCGAGCTTATCGAGGGGCTGCGAGTCATCGCCCGGGTGTCGTCGCTGTGCTCGCAAATGGCCGTCGAATCCGACACCGCGCGCCCGGCCTTCTTCGATATGTGTTCCGACAACAGGATGATCGGCGGACCCAACCCCGACGGCAACTACTACCTGGCGATGATCCGCGGCGATCGGCGCTATCGGATCACCGGCACTCGCGGCACAACGGCCTACCTCGGATTCCAGATCCTGGCGGGCACCGGCCTGACTCCGCGGCGCATGTCCAACTACGTCGGCGACACGAACCTGGACCTGAATGCCGGTGAGTTCGCACTGGTGCTCTCGGCCGACGAGACCGCCGATCTTGGCGGTGCGCAGTGGATACAGATCCCCGATGACGCATCGTCGGTGGTCGTCCGCGAGTACATCGGCGATCGCGACTCCGAAGAGCCGGCCACCATGCGGATCGAGGCGCTCGACCCCGACCCGGTGACCGCGCTGTCCGACGGCGAATTGGCCGAGCAGTTCACCGCGATGGCGTGGTCGCTGATGAAGCTCACCACGCTGCACCGCACCATCAAGCCGGAGCTACTGCAGCAGCCGAACACGCTGCTGACCGCCGAGGCCGCCGATCTGGGTGCGGCCGACACCACGCCCGACAACCTCTACATGATGGGCACCTATCGGCTCGATCCCGGCCAGGCGCTGGTGCTCGACATCGAGCCGCCCGACACCCGGTACTGGAACGTCACGCTGGAAAGCGTCTGGCACGAGTGCCTGGAGCCGCGTCGCCGGCCCAGTTCGGTGACCAATCGCGCCGTGCGACCCGACGCCGACGGGCGGGTGCGTATCGCGATCTCCGCGCAGGACTTCGGCTTTGGGCATTGGCTCGACACCGGGGGCCGCCGGCGCGGCTTCGTCGTGCTGCGCTGGCTGGATAACCCCACGCCACCCGACGTCAAGGTCTCCGTGCGCGAAGGCGGCGAGCAGGCATGACGCTGCAGGAGCGCTTCGCCCCGGAGAGCCTTATCGCGGCCGCCTGCGAACAGGCCGGCAGCGACGACTTCGGCGACACCTCTAGTGATGAGGGTTGGCGCTCCGGGCTGCAGCTGCTGGCCGACGGCCTGGTCAACGAGGCGCGGCTCTCGGCGATCGGCGTCGAGGTCGCCCACCTCGACCTCATGCGGGCTCTCAAGAACCGGCTCGGCGTGATCGCTTGGCGCAACCAGCATCCAGAGATTGCGGAAAAGCCGATCACCGCGCCGATCTTCATCGTGGGACAACCGCGCACCGGGACCACAATCCTGCATGACCTGCTGGCCCAGGATCCCGAGCTGCGCGCGCCATTGACCTGGGAGGTCGACGAGCCCTGTCCGGTCCCGCAGCCCGAGACCTATCACAGCGATCCGCGCATCGCGCAAGCGCAGGCCAGCATCGAAATGTCCGAGCAGATCGTTCCAGGCTTCCTGGCCTTTCACCCGATGGGTGCGCTACTCGCACAGGAGTGTGTCCGCATCACGGGCAGTGAGTTCACCAGCATGATCTACACCGTGCAGTATCGGTTGCCGAGTTACTATCGCTGGCTGCTGTACGAGGCGGATCACGCCGGTGCCTACCGCTATCACCGAATCTTCCTGCAGCACCTGCAGTCTGGCATTCCCGGACAGTGGCTGCTGAAGTCGCCAGCGCATCTGTGGCAGCTAGACAAGCTCCTCGCCGAATACCCCGATGCGGTGATCGTGCAGACCCACCGCGATCCACTCAACGTCATCTCGTCGATCGCCGCACTCACCCACCACTTGCGGCGGATGGGCAGCGACGAGTCGGACATTGCCGAGTGCGCGGCGCAGTCGTATGAGGAAATCACCGTCGGCCTCGACCGCGGGATGGCACTGCGCGACGGCGGCACCATTCCCGCCGGTGGCGTAATCGACGTCCAGTTCACGGATTTCATGCAGGATCCCCTGCGTACGATCGGCGACATCTATCAGAAGCTGGGCCGCGAGCTGCGGCCTGAGGCCGAACAGAAAATGCGCGACTTCTTAGCCGCCCATCCAGGTGACGGCGGCCGCGGCCGCTACACCTGGTCGGACACCGGCTTGGATGCCGGCGAAGTGCGTGAGCGGGTGCGCGCTTACCAGGAGCGCTACGGCGTTCCTACCGAACAGCTGAAGTGACTTCTGACGCCCAACGCCCGGCCAGTCGGGCGCTCGAACTCGTGGGCCCGGCCAGCCGGGCGTTCGGCGCGCTATTCGGCCGGCTCGTAGCGCAGCATCGTCACGTCGTGTTCGGGGTAGTCGAAGAACACCGGCCGTACCCGCATGCCGACGCTGAGGTCGGCCTGTTCGACATTGACCATCTCGGTGGAAAACCTTGGCCCCTCGTCCCATTCGACAATCGCGAGCAGCTGCGGAACGGCGTCCGCGAAATGCGGGCTCACGGGCCGATGCGCCACGGTGAAGGAATACAACGTCCCCATACCGGATATCTCGCGCCATTCCAGGTCGTCGGCCAGCGTGCGCGGCGCGCGTACCCGCGGATAGAAGACATACGCCTCTAGCGACGGCGAGTACTGAATGACGATGCGATGCTGGGCCAGCGCATCCCAAAACGGCGCGGTGGTAGGCGTTTTGACGGGCATCGGACGATCGAATGTCACCATGGGTCCTCAGTCTCCCTGCAGGATGAGCGTCGTTTGCTCGGAAAGGATTCCGCCGTTGCCGGACACGAAGGCGCGGTTGCAGTCGGCGACCTGAGCCGCCCCGGCGCGACCCATGATCTGGCGGGTGGCGTCGCAGACGTGGTGCATGCCGCCGGCCAATCCCGCTTGGCCGAAGCCGAGCTGACCGCCGGCGGTGTTGAGCGGGAAGTCACCCCGGAAGGTCAGGTCGTGGTTGGCGACGAACTCCATCCCGGTACCCTTCTCGCAGAAGCCCGCGTCCTCCAGCGACAGCAGCACGGTGATCGTGTAGCAGTCGTAGATCGACACCATGTCCATCTGCTCACGGGTCAGATCGGTCATGGCGAAGGCGGTGTCGGCAGCCGCCGCGATCGGCGTTGCCAGCAGGTCCTCGGCATAGGTTGGCGTCTTGAATGGCACATGTTCGCCAAATCCCTTGATCCACACCGGACGATTGCGCGAACGCTTGGCTATGTCGGCGTTGGCGACGACCACCGCGGCGCCCCCGACGCACGGCATCACGATCTCCAGCATGTGCAGCGGGTCAGCGATCACCGGGCTGGCCAGCACATCCTCGACGGTGAGCGGCTTGTCTTTCCAGATCGCGCCGTCGGTGTGGTTGGCGTTGACCCGCGTATCGACGACGAGCTTGGCCATTGCCCGCTCGTCGTAGCCGTAGATCGCCGCGTAGCGCTGGGCCACCTGGCCGTAGGGCCCGTTCTGGCCGAGATTGCCGTAGGGTATCTCGAATTCGGCTTGCGGAGAGCCGTATTGGTTGCTCGACGACCCGAAATACAACGCGTCGCCGTAGGCCTTGGGCTTCTTGCTGGACATCGGCGTGATGTACCGGGCCGGCAGTGCGCACAGCACGGCGTCACAAATGCCGAGTTCGATAGCTGCGGCCGCTCGCCACACCATCGCCGCGGCGCTGGCTCCCCCAAGATCCACGTGCTCGGCGAATCGCGCTCCCACGCCTAGGTATTCGGCAATCGTGGAGGGGACGAAGATCTCCGACTCGGCAAGATGGGAGGCAACGATCCCGTTGACGACGTCGCCCGTCAGCCCCGCATCGTCGAGTGCCGCGGCGGATAGCTCTGCCCACTGCTCGAGGGCGAAGGGCGCGGGTGAGGCCTTGTTCAGGCGCTCGGGCGGCAGCTCGACGTAGCCGACGACCGCGGCCTCTCCACGTAATCCCATGGTGTGTCCTTATTTTCGGGGTCTACTTGCGGGGCAGGCCGAGAATCATCTGCGCGATGATGTTCAGCTGAATCTCCCTCGTTCCGCCGCCGATCAGCTCGGCCGGCAAGTGCAAATAGGGCTCGACGACCGCGGGTTCAGAGTCGGCGACCATGGCCGTCTGTCCGGTCAGGCGCAGCGTGGCCTCAAATGTGCGCCGCAGCAGCACATTCATCGCCACCTTGGCGATGCTCGACGCCGGACCGGACGGCTGCCCGTCCAGCAGCCGAATGGTTTCGCGCACCCCGAGTGCCCTGATGGCGTTGGTGTAGGCGTCGAGTTCGCCCAGTGCCCGCTCAGCGTCGTCGCGTTCGGGGCCGGGTTCGGACGCCAAACAACGCAGTGCGACAGCCCGGTCGAATTTGACGTATCCGCTGATGGCGGACCGCTCTTCGGCCATGGTGGCGATCGCGAGGCTCCAGCCGTCGGTTGGGCCGCCCAGCAGCATGTCGTCGGGGATAAAGACGTCGTTGAGGAAGACCTCGTTGAAATGCGCCTGTCCGGTCGCCGTCTTGATCGGCTGGACCTCGACCCCGGGGGATCGCATGTCGAGGATGAAATAGCCGATGCCGCGGTGCTTGCTCGCCTCCGGATCGGTGCGCGCCAGCAGCGCGCCGAGGTCAGCGTACTGCGCCAATGACGTCCAGATCTTGTGGCCGTTGATCTGCCAGCCGCCGTCGACCTTGGTCGCCCGGGTGGCCAGCGACGCCAGGTCGGAACCGGCTCCGGGTTCGCTGAACAGCTGGCACCAGTGAATGTCGCCACGTTGAGTCGCCGGGATCAGGCTTTCCTGCAAGTCTTTTGGTGCGGCGGCCAGGACCGAGGGCAGGATCCATTCGGCGATGTTCAGCGACGGCCGGACCAGCCCGGGGCGCTTGGCGAACTCCTCGTCGATGATCAGCTGCTTGAGGGGACCGGCATCGACGCCCCACGGCGCCGGCCAGTGCGGCGCCATGAGACCGGCGTCGGCGATCAACGTGCGCTGCGGCCCGCTGGCCTGGTCCTCGTAGTCGCCGTGCGGTGCGGGTTTGTCGTTGCGCAACTGCAGAGCGGCGTCCAGCGTCTCGGCGACCCAGGACCGGAAGTCCGATTCCGCGTCGCCCAGATTGACCGACATATCGCGCTGCTGGGTGCAGCCCAGTTGTCCCAGCCGCCGCGCCCAGCGACTGGCCGGGCCGATCGATCCCGCCAGGCTGATGGCCCGCCGCCAGTACAGGTGCACGTCGTGTTCCCAGGTGAAACCGATGGCGCCGAGCATCGTCAGAGCGTCGAGCACCAGGTCCGGCACCGGCGAGATGGCGATGACCGCCGCCCCGGCCGCGGCGAGGCGGTGCTGGTCGGGCGGCTCGTCGGCGGCACGCACCGCATCCCAGGCCGCCGCCGTGGCCAACTCGCTGTTGACCAACAGCATCGCCGCACTGTGCTGCAGGGCCTGAAAGGTCCCGATCACCTTGCCGAACTGTTCCCGGGTGCGCAGGTGCGCGGTGACGACGTCGACGCACCACTGGGTGATACCCGCTGTCGTGCTGGCCACCAGACCCACGACCAGACCTGCCGCGCGGTCTTCGTCGATCCCGGTCAGAACGTCAGACTCGACCGCGCGAAACTGTGCGAGGCGCAGCACCCCGACATCTGTGACCAGGTCGGTGCCGTGCGCGGATTCGACTGTCGTAGTGGACTGTTCGGTGTCGACCGGCACCCAGATGACCTCGCCACCGTCGGTCCGCGCGCCGACCAGGATCACCCGCGCCGCACACACGCCCGCAGTGACCTTAGAGCCGCCCGTGATCAGCCATCCCTGATCGTCAATGCTTGCCCGGAAATCCGCGCCTTCGGGCAAGACGATCGCGGCGGGTGTGCCCGCGGCGAGCTCGCGGATCAGTGATTCGGAACTCGGCGACGGATCGGCCAGCAGCGCGACGGCTCCCGCAGTCACGGTCGGGAGCAGCGGGCCGGGCAGCAGCGCCTTGGCGGCCGACTCCAGCACACATGCGGCATCGATCAGCCGTCCGCCCTGGCCACCGAGGTCCTCGGGCAGATGCACGGCATGAAAGCCGTTGGCGACCAGCGCATCCCACCATTCAGGGAGCTTTCCGGCGGCCAGGGCGTCGAAGTTTTCTCGTGTTGCGGCGATCGGGGCGTGTCGGGCGGCGAACTGTCCGACGGCTTCGCTCAGATCCTGCTGCTCCGGCGTCAACCCGAGAGTCATGACCGGGGCCGCGCAGTGGCGAACATGGGCTTCGGCCGCACCGGCTGATATCCTTCCGTCTTACAAGACGAACCGTCTCGTCTTGTGGAAGATTACCGGGGCGGGTCTAGATATGTAAAGCGACCCGGGTCCCCGCTGCCAGCGGTAAGGACGGCAAGGGACCTGCGAGACGAGGATCACCAGATGCCAACCGATCTCACCCACGCGAGCGCACGGGCCGGCTCCCCAAGGCGCCGCAGCGAGAAGTCGCGCACGGCGATTGTTACGGCGACGCGCGAGCTGCTTCTCGAGCGCGGATTCGACGGGTTGACGATCGAGGCGGTCGCCGCGCGGGCCGGCGTGGGAAAGCAGACGATCTACCGGTGGTGGCCGAGCCGCCACACCCTCGTCGCCGACGTCATGCTCGAGGATGCCGACAAGATTCTCGCGTCGGTCGATCACACCGACGACCTGGCTGCCGACCTGATCGGGTGGGTGCGCAAGCTCACCGCGACCCTGACGACGGAGCGCGGCTCGGCGATGCTGCGGACATTGACCGTCGCCTGCATGGAGCACGAGGAGACCGCGGTCAAGTTGCGCGCCGGATTTAGTTTGCCGCTGCACGACAGCGTCCGGACCAGGCTGCTGGCCGACGGCATCGACGCGGGCACCGCCGAGTCGGCGGCCGACGCCATTGTCGGTGGCGTGGTCTATCCCATCCTCTCTGACGCGCGACAGTATTCACGTCGGCGGGCCGAATTGACCACGCAAATCATCGTCGAGTCCTTGAAGCGCAAACGCTGAACGCCCGCGTCGCTACTATGACTGTGTGTCAACGGCTTTGAGTGTGCGCCCACGGCGAACCTCATCGGCGTGTCGCCGCCCTGGGCGCACACGCAACGCCGTGCGCCCACACCAGACGTGAGCGGGGCTGAAGGGCCGGCCTGAGCGCACCGAACTTTAGCGGCCCAGCGCGGCAATCTCCGCGACGGCTTCGTCGGCGGTGAGAATCGCGCTGGCATAGTTCGGGATATTGACTTCGAGAGCAGCGTGCATCTCGATGTCGGAGTAGCTCGCGGTCGCGTCCTTGACCATCGTGACGTCGTAGCCGAGCTCGGCGCCAAATCGAACGGTCGCCTCGACACAGGTGTGGGCGATCAGGCCGATGACGATCAGCCGATGGATGCCGTGCTTCTTGAGCAGTAGATCCAAATCAGTGTTGGCGAACCCACTGGAGCACCAATGTTCTTGGGCGACAATGTCACCCGGCGCAGGCACGAAGTCGGGATGCAGATCGCCGCCCCAGGTTCCGAACTCGAAGGTTTTGCGCGACCACGCGGCGCGCTGGATTGGCGCGACATACTTCCAGGTCTCGTAGTCGCCCGGACGGTAGCGGCGGTGCAGCGCGTAGAAGACGCGGATACCCGCCGCTCGTGCGGCGCCGAGGGTTTCGCGCATATGCGGGACGCATCCGTTGGCTTCGGCGACACCTTTGAGGCGATCCCATACCTTGCCGCCTTCGGAGATGAAATCGTTGTACGGATCGATAACGACAAGGCCGGTGAGGTCCCTTTCACTCGTCATGTCGATATGTTCGCACGACCATTGGTGCAGCCGTCATGTGTGAACGTTATTTCTACTGCGGGGGTGGGGATTTAACGGGCCACAGTGCCATTCGATCGATCAGCCTGTCCCGCAGCACGAGCGTGTGAAACAGCACCGCGCACATGTGCGCGGTAAACGCCGCGAACAGCAGGAAGGCGAAAACCCCGTGGCACTCCCGCAGCACCGCGTACAGATCGAGGTTGTCCGGTGCGATGCCGGGCAAGCGAACCGGCCCCACCAGGGTGACCGGGAGCCTGGCCGCCGACAGGGTGGCCCATCCGATCACCGGCTGGATCAGGAGCAAGCCGTATAGCGCGTATTCCGACCACGTTGCGATGCGCCGCTCGACGGGGCCCATCGTGGCCAAAAACGCCGGCGGCCGGTGGGTAAGCCGATTGCCCAGCCGCACGATCGCGAAAATCAGGATCGCCACACCCAAGGGCCGGTGGATGGCCAAGAGCAACGGGTAATAGCTCAGCGACGCGATCATGATCACGCCAATGAGCAGCTGCGCGACGACCATTGGCACCATCGTCCAGTGTAGAATCCGGGACGGGAGCGCGAAACGTGTTGATGTGCCTGCTGTTTCGACCTTCTCGCCCGTCATGACAGCACCTGTCGGACGTTGACCTCGCTGGGCGACTTGGGTTCCTCGGCACGGCGGGTGAACGAGCGTGCATAGACGGCCGACCGCGCGGCCAGCAGCGGGTCGTCGGATACGGTGATGCCGTCGGGCAGCACCGTCGGGTCGAAATTGATGTCGCGCGCGTTGCCCGCTTCCTCGGTCTGCACCCCGGTGATGGTGATGGTGCCGGCGTCGATTGACCGCCGCGACTGCGGCCAGGGTTTGGTGGCGTCGTTCGTCGGATCGCCCGGCTCACCGATGGCCAGAATGAACTTCCACGCCAGCGGCCCCTGCGCCACCGCCTGGATCAGGTCGTCGAACAAGTAATCCTTGCCCACCGATGCCGGCACGGCTGCCGGCTGCCCGCCGGCTTGCTGGGGAACCAACGACCAGCGCACCGGCACAGTCGCGCCGGCGCTGTTGGTGAAGTAGAAGGCATTCAGACCGTGAAACGCGCTGTCCACGAAGCCCGCGCTCGGCGGTGTCTGCTTGATGATTTTCATGGCCGCAACCGTCTCGGGATGCCGGTCGAGGAAGGCGGCCATCTTCTGCGGGTCGGGCTTGCCCGTGGCGGGAACGAGTTTTGACGCGAGCAACCGCTCGTAAAACCCCTCCGGAGTGCGGTCGGTGAACACCGGAAAGCTGACCATCGCAGTGCGCCACTGCTGGCCGTTGGGCGTCTGGAACATCAGCCCAAGACCGCGGACCGTGTCGGGCTTGTCGCTCTGGTCGGGCAGACCACCCCCCAGTGAAAACCGGCCGATCAGCGGAACACTCCCCGGCTGGAAGACCGCTGCGCGGCAGATGGCCGCACCCGCCCCGGTGCTCGCAAACGATCCCGTTGCGGACAGGCCTTTCGCGTGGTTGCGCCGAAACCCCTGGTGGCGGCCGAAGACCTGTTCGAAGCGATCGGCGAAGCGCGGCGGGGTCAAGTCGTCGGGCCGCAACCATCCGCCCGCGTAGGCGAACCCGCCCACGTCCACGGCGGCGACGCCGGCCACCGCACCCATCCCCAACAGCGCGCCGCGCCGGGTGAGTGCGCCGAAGCGGTGCTGTGTTTCGGCGGGCCGATCCTGCGGCTCGCGATCGCGATCAGCGGGCTCCACGGCCCACCGTCCTTTCCGTCCTGCTGCGCAGCGTGGAACTAAGTCGCTGAAGGCAATTCAATCCATGGGCTGTTGTGGTGCGCAACCCTTAGGGGCTACCGACGCACACAATGCGGACCACGACGCGCCAAGAGGATTCGTTCAACTCCCGTGAAGGCCTTCACTATTTACGCTCCGGGGCGTAGCGTAATGGGCGGCCGAGACCGGGCGCACCCCGGTCTCGCGTCCACCATCTCCGGCCAGCCAGCCGATGGCGACCCCGAACAGACTCGGAGGAGACTCGTGTTCGACCTCAAGATCACCGGTGGAACTGTTGTCGACGGCACTGGCGCCGAGCGCTACCGTGCCGACATTGGTATCAAGGATGGCCAGATCGTCGACGTTGTGCGCCTTCCAGACAAACAGGGTGCCGACGACCCCGAAATGGGTGGCGAGGCTGCCGAAACCATCGACGCGACGGGGCATGTGGTGGCCCCCGGCTTCGTGGACATCCATACCCACTACGACGGCCAGGTGACCTGGGACAGTTTGCTCGAGCCTTCCAGCGGCCACGGCGTCACGACGATCGTGACCGGCAACTGCGGTGTCGGCTTCGCACCGGTGCGGCCCGGCAGTGAGAAGTGGCTGATCGAGTTGATGGAGGGCGTCGAGGACATCCCCGGCACCGCGCTGACCGAGGGCATCACCTGGGGCTGGGAAACCTATCCCGAGTACCTCGACGCGATCGGCAAGCACAAGTTCGCGATCGACGTGGGCAGCCAGGTCGCCCACGGCGCCATCCGCGCCTACGCGATGGGCGAGCGGGGCGCCCGTAATGAGCCGGCCACGCCCGAGGACATCGAGGCAATGGGCCGACTGGTGACCGAGGCGATCGAAGCCGGAGCGCTCGGGTTCTCGACGTCGCGCACGATGGGACACCGTGCCATGGACGGCGAACCTGTTCCCGGCACGTTTGCCGCCGAAGACGAGCTGTTCGGTCTTGGCCGCGCGATGGCGGCCGGGGGCCAGGCGGTGTTCGAGCTGGCCCCGCAGGGATCCGCGGGTGAGGACATCGTCGCGCCAAAAAAGGAACTGGAATGGATGCGGCGGTTGAGCGGCGAGATTGACCGCCCTGTGTCGTTCGCGCTGATCCAGGTCGACGCCGATCCGAAATTGTGGCGCGAGATGCTGGACCTGTCCGCGGACGCGCACGCGGCGGGCAGCCGGCTCTACCCCCAGATCGCGGCCCGGCCATTCGGCATGATGTTCGGATTCCAGGGTCACAACGGCTTCAGCCACCGGCCGACCTTCCGCCGGCTGAAGGCCGAGTGCAGCCGCGAGGAGCTCGCGCAGCGCCTGGCCGACCCCGCGGTCAAAGCCGCGATCCTGTCCGAGGACGACCTACCCGTCGACCCGAGCCTGTTGTTCGACGGCATGTTCGCCCTGGTGCAGCACTCCCTGAAGCGGCTGTACGCGCTGGGCAACCCGCCGGACTACGAACCCACCCCGGAGCGCACCGTCGCCGCCATCGCCAAGGCCCGCGGCGACGACCCGCTGTCGACCCTGTACGACCTGATGCTCGAACAGGACGCGACCGCCATGCTGATGCTGCCACTGTTCAACTACGCCGAGGGCAACCACGACGCGATCCGCGAGATGATGCTGCACCCCGCCGGCGTGCTCGGACTCTCCGACGGCGGCGCCCACTGCGGGATGATCTGTGACGCTTCCTATCCCACCTTCCTGCTCACGCACTGGGCGCGGGACCGGCACCGCGGTGAGAAGCTGTCGCTGGAGTACGTGATCCGCAAGCAATCGCGCGATACCGCTCACCTGTTCGGCCTCACCGATCGCGGCACCATCGAGCGGGGTAAGAAGGCCGACATCAACGTCATCAACATGAACGCGCTGACACTGCACCCCGCGGCGATGGCGTTCGACCTGCCGGCCGGCGGCAACCGGATCCTGCAGGGAGCAAGCGGATACGCGGCGACCATCGTCAGTGGCACGGTGACCCGTCGCAAAGACGTCGACACCGGAGCCCGGCCCGGGCGCTTGGTGCGCGGAGCGCGCTAAGAGCTCCGTCGGTGACAGCGACTGCCGGCAATCCGGCACGCACCCGGGACGAGGATGCGATCGGCACCCCGCCTGAAAGTCCGACGTTGGTGCCGGCCGAGCGGTACTACTCTCCCGCATTCGCCCAACTCGAGATCGAACGAATGTGGCCGAGGGTGTGGCAGGTCGCCTGCATGGTCGACCACGTCGCCGAGCCAGGCGACTACTTCGAATACCGCTGCGGCCCATACGGGGTGCTGATCGTCCGCGGTGACGACGGCGTGCTGCGCGCATTCCAGAATGCCTGTCGGCATCGGGGCAACTCGCTGTGCGTGGGATCGGGTTCCGGACTGCGCGAGCTCAAATGCGGCTATCACGGTTGGACCTGGGATCTGGCCGGCGCGCTCAAGCGGGTGCCCAACCGCAAGGGCTTCGGCGCGCTGCGCATGTCGGACTTCCCATTGGTGCCGGCCAAGGTCGAAAGCTGGCAAGGGCTCGTCTTCGTCAATCTCGACGTCAACGCGATGCCGCTGCTCGAGTATCTGGAGGAAGTGCCCGATGACATCGCTTGGTGTCATCTGGAGGACTTCCGGTGCTATGCGACCCTGACGGTCGAGGTCGAGGCCAACTGGAAGACGATCGCCGACGGCTACAGCGAGACCTACCACATCCAGACCCTGCATCCCGAACTGCTGCGCTGCGTCGACGACATCCATGCGCCACAACAGATCTGGGGTCATACGGGTAAGTCCGACCAGCCATATGGTGTGCAAAGCCCACGCTTCGACGGCGCGTTGAGCGACGAAGAGGTCTGGGACGCTTACGTATACACCCAAGGTGCGCTGATGGGCGTGGCCGAAGGCACACCGTTGCCCGCCGACGAACTCCAGCCCGGGCAGACGGTCCAGGATGCGATCGCGGCACGCACCCGGGATTTCGCGGCCTCCCGGGGGGTGAGCCTCGACTGGGCTGACACCGACCGGATCACCCGGCTGCACCAGTACAACGTGTTCCCGAACATGACGTTTTTGGCCAACGCCGACCACTTGACGATCATGTGCTCGCGCCCCGGGCCGGATCCCGGCTCGAGCCCTGATAAAGGCGAGTTGGTCATGTTCCTGATGACCCGGATGCCTCCGGGCGCGGCGCGCAACAAGCCCACGGACGTTCGCATGAGCGCCGGGGAAGCTGAACCGGGCCTGGTACTCACCCAGGACATCCGCGTCCTCCCGGGCTTACAGCGCGGCATGCATCAACCCGGATTCACCCACGTCGTGCTCTCCGGCGAGGAGCGCCGGGTGATCAACATGCACCGCAATCTCGAGCGCTACCTCGACCTACCGGCATCCGATCGGATGACCGGGGGCATACCGTAACCCGGGGAATTGACGACGCCAATTTAATCGGCGAGCGCCGCCCGAAAAAGCCGCAACGGGTCTAGACTTCCGGCTTGTGACGACCGCGTCGAATCCCTGTGGTGACGAACGAGGACAGCTGCCATACCGGTTGCATATGCGATATCAGATCGTCGGCCAGAGGCGGGCGCGGCGGCTGTGCCGGTCTTTCGCGGACGTGGGTGTCGACACCGGGCCGGTTCGTCTTCAGCAGATGCTCGCGGGCATGCCGGTCACCGACGAAGAAGTGACCGATGTGAACTTCGCCCTCATCGCGACCCAGATGAAGCGCGATGAGCGCAACGCGAAACGCCGACATCTACAGCGTCAAGGCACCCGCTCGCTGATGTTTGCCGGGATGATTCTGCTTGTCCTGAACTTCCTGTTCTGCCTTGCCTACGTCATGCTCAACCTGACCGACCAGGCCCCGCTGTAGAGCTTGCGCCGTCACCGCGGCGCAACCACCCCATTGTCGTAGGCGTAGACGATCGCGGCGGCGCGGTCGCGCAAGCCGAGTTTGCCGAAGATGCGGCCGATGTGGCTTTTGACCGTGACACCCGAGATGCAGAGTTCGTCGGCGATCTCGGTGTTGGAGAGACCTTTTCCGATCAAGGTCAGTACGTCGAGCTCGCGGGTGGTCAGCTCCGAGATGTCGGTCCCGGGCGGTACCTCGGCCGATTTGCGGTAGGTGGTGAGCACCCGCGAGGTGACCGCAGGATCCAGATAGCTGTCACCCCTGGCGACGGCGTGCACGGCACGGATCAGCTCCTCGGCGGAGGAGTCCTTGAGCACAAAACCGGCGGCGCCGGCGCGCAATGCCCCCGAGAGCAACTCGTCCTCGTTGAACGTCGTCAGGGCAAGCACCGGCGGCCCGCCGGCGAGTCTGCGCGTCGCCTCGATGCCGTCGATCCGCCGCATCCGCAGATCCATCACGATGACATCGGGCCGGTGCTCTGCCACCGCGGCCGGCACTTCGTCCTGAAAGTGCTGGAACGCGAACTGGTTCGCCTGTGACGCGGGTCAGCCCGCGGGGATGACGTCGAGCCTGAACACGGCACAGCGACCCGCGAGTGCCTCGAATTCGTCGGCGGTTCCCTGGGTGACCAGCCCGGAGCGTTTGAAGAACCCGACTCCGGTGGGCACTTTTTCCGGAAACGCTCGCAACACCAGGTGCGCTTGCTCCGTGCTGAGTTCGACGAAGCTGACCCGCTGCGACTTGCGGCCCCGGGTAACGGTTCCCGCGCCGGCGGCGCGGGCGTTGAGCACCCAGTCCGCCTTTGGGTAACCACCGACGACGTAGAGGCCGTCGTGGAGGGTGAACGGAGTTGCCGGCGTGCTGCGCGGCTTGCCCGATTTACGTCCGGGCACCGTCAGCACCCGCACCGGTCCGGTGGCGATGCCGACCTTCTGCATGGCCATCATGACCTTGTTCATGGGCTTGAGCCAGGGCGGGGGTGTGGGGTCGGTCATCGTCCAATTAGTATCAATCTGGCTGATACGTGTCAACCCTGTTGATATAGCGTGTCAGGTCGCGGCGACTTCGCTAGGCCCGATCCGGAACCGCGTCGGCCGGGCTCGAGCGGCGGCCCACTTCCACTGCCCCGTGGATTTCAGCCGTCCCGCCCGTCGCGTGATGTTGCCGCTGCCAATCGCTAATCGCCTGGTGCGCAGCGTGATCCAGGTAGCTGACCAGTAGGTGGACGGTGACCGTGGTGCGCTCCGGAACCGACGCCAAAACCCGAGTGAGCCGTGGCAGGGCAAGGAACGTGCACGCTCCCTCGACGACTACCCGCCATTCGTCACCTGCCGGCGTGGCCTCGATCTTGGTACGGATCACCCGCCACCCGGTCAGGGCGATAGCCAGGGCGAATCCGATCATCACGCCGTGCAGCAGGTTGAGGAATACGACGGCCATGACAGTCACCAGGTAGATGGTCAAATCGCCTGTCTTCGACGCTGTTTCAATGTGGGCCGGCTGCAATAGCTGCATTCCGATGACAATCAGCAGGCCGGCGAGTGCGGCACTCGGGATCTGTTCCACCAATTCCGCGAACGGAAGAGCGAACAGCAGGATCCAACAGCCGTGCAGGATCGTCGAGGCGCGGGTTTTCGCGCCGGCATTGACGTTGGCCGCGCTTCGCACGATTACGCCGGCGATGGGAAGGCCGCCGATCGCCCCGGACACGATGTTGGAAGCGCCCTGTCCGATCAACTCGCGGTTGAAGTCCGTTCGTGGGCCATGGTGCATTCGGTCGATCGACACCGCTGTCAGCAGGCTCTGCACGCTGGTGATGAGTGTCACGGTGATGATGCCGATGACGACAGCACCCCAATTTCCGTCGGGAATGCCCGGCAGTTGCAGCGCCTCGAGCACCGACCCGTCCAGCTCGATCCGGGCTACCTGGAATGGAAAAACCAGCGAGACGATCGTCACCACCACGATCGCCATCAGTGGACCGGGAACGGCGGCCACTCTGGCGGGAGCCCATCGCCAGGCGATCATGATGCCGATGACGAGCAGTCCCAATAGGACTCCGGGCCGATGTGCATTCACGATTTGGTGAGGAAGCTGAATGACGTTGCTCCAGGCCGTGCTTTTGGACGCCCCACCGAGTAGTACATGCACCTGCTGAAGCGCGATGGTGATGCCGATTCCGGCCAGCATCGCGTGCACGACGACCGGCGAGATGGCAAGGGCGGCGCGCGCAACCCGGCTGAAGCCCAACAGAACCTGCATGATTCCAGCGCACAAGGTAATGAAACACGTTATTTTCCAACCAAATTGACTGATCAGGTCGGCCACCACGACCGTCAGGCCGGCCGCGGGTCCACTCACCTGCAGCGGCGAGCCGCCGATCGCTCCGCCCACGATTCCACCGACGATCGCGGCGATCAGGCCGGCGAGTACCGGTGCGTCGGAAGCGATCGCGATTCCCAGTGACAACGGCAGGGCGACCAAGAAGACCACGAGTGACGAGGACAAGTCGTGGTGCAGCACCGGGCGTAGTCGGTCCTTCAAAGAGGCGGATCGACGCTGGGTTGCGTGCCGTTCGGGCTGTTCGATGAGTTGCATCATTACTCCCCTCATCGATGTAAAATGCTGGTATACAGGCGATTACGCTAAGCACCAACTCCGTTGTTCGGCTGGGTGTCCGCCTGGCTTCTGTTCGAAGGTATGTGCGCTATCAGCGCGGGTCAACCGGACGAGCCGTGCGCATATGGAATGCAAATCTTTTGTTCGCGCTGTGACGAATTCGTAATGGGCCGTGGTTACAAACTCCGGCTTTCCCTAAACCTTTTGGCCCGCCGTATATTTGGAATTTATTTGGCTCAGGCAGGGCCGCGACCATCACCGGCCAGGTTCAACAGAAGTCGCGTCCCGCCCAGCGGGCTGGCATGCAGGGATGCACTCCCGCCATGCAATTCGGCCTGTTGGGCGACCAGCGCCAATCCCAGCCCGGAACCCGACCGCGATGCCGTCGACCCGCGGGAGAAGCGCTCGAAGACCGCGGTGCGTTCCTCTTCGGGAACGCCGGTGCCGTTGTCGTCGATCGCGATTTCCACGCCTTCACTCGAGCTGCTCACGGTGAGCTGAATCTTGGAAGCACCGCCGTGTTTGACGGCATTGGCGATGGCGTTGTCGATCACCAGCCGTAGACCCGTGGGAAGTCCCACCATCAACACGGTGGGCGACGGCACCAGCGCCACCTCCACGTCGGGGTAGACGCGCAGCGCGTCATGCGCGGCACGATCCAGAAGTTCGGTGATGTCGAACGGAACGAAGTCGTCGATGGTCGTCAGCTGGCCCTGCGCCAGTCTCTCTAGCGCCGTCAGCGTTGCTTCGATGCGGCTCTGGGTGCGGATGACGTCGCCGATGACTTCCTGGCGCTGCTCGGCGGCCAGCTCCAGGGTGGACAGCACTTCCAGGTTGGTGCGCATCGCGGTCAGCGGGGTGCGTAGCTCGTGTGAGGCGACGGCGGCGAAGTCGCGCGCCGATTCGAGTGCTGCCCTGGTGCGCTGTTGCTCGTTGCCGATGCGGGCCAGCATCTGCTCGACGGCTTCGGCGATCTCGACGGCCTCTCGCACACCGCGGACCTGGACCTCGTCGGGGCTGGACTGAGCGTTGATCGCGCGGGCTTGCCGGGCCAGCAGCAGGAAGGGATTGACCATGATCAACGAGATCACCCAGCCGACCAGGAACGTCCCGCCGATGACGCCGGCGCAAATCAACAACACCCGTAGGTGCAGTTCGTTGATCCGATGCTGCGCCTCGGCCAGTGGGGCCGCCAGCGCGATCGAGGCCGGGCCCGCCTCGAAGGTGCGCACCCGGTACTGCACGCCGTTGATGGTGGTGTTGGCGTAGCCGTTGGCGAGTTTGGGCAAGACGATGTTGCTGGGTGCCGACAC
Source organism: Mycobacterium sp. IDUB_19 (assembly GCF_055419445.1). Lineage (NCBI taxonomy): Bacteria > Bacillati > Actinomycetota > Actinomycetes > Mycobacteriales > Mycobacteriaceae > Mycobacterium > Mycobacterium sp. IDUB_19. Next base: position 42,331 of record NZ_JBVAXR010000025.1, read on the forward strand.
CGTCACGCCCGCGATGCGTGCGGTGCGTACCAGGTTGCCGTCCGGGGTGGGCCGGTCGGGGGTGTTCTGCTGCGGCCTGTTGAGCAGCGTGTTGATGTCGCCCAGGCTGCTCACGGAGTCCAGGCGGCGATCGAGCTGGCTGTATTGGTCGTTGGTGACGCCGACCCACACCCATACGCCCAGGGTGAAGACGACGGCGATCACGCCTAACTGCGCGACGATGACGATGGTGCGCAAAGACAACACCCGCATCGGCAGCCGGACTTTTCTCAACGCGCGAATGTTGGGCTCCCTCACTGAGCTATTGCCTCGCGACCATCATCGCCCATTGATCGCTTGCCGGATCGCAGCAGCGCGGTACGCCAATGGTTCACGTAAGACTCAACTCGCTGGGCAGCCCGTCGCCGAGTGCGGCCCGCGCGAGTAGTTCGCCGAGCAAGGGGCCGAACTTCATCAGGTTGCTTCCGACGAAGGCAACGACGCGGCCGCGGCGCCACACCATCCACCCATCGCCTCCCGCGTCCAGCCAGGGTGCGCGAACCGAGACGCAGTCCACCTGGCCCACCGGGGACAGCGACGGGAAAAGAGCGCGCACGCTGGCCGGTTCCGGAATCTCTTGACCGAACGCCCAGCGGCCCGTGCTGCCCAGCGGCAGCCCGTAGCCCTGCGGCGCGACCAGGCAGGCCGCGCCGGTGGCGTCGGCGCCCTGATAGGTGAAACGAGTATGCGGAGCGAACTCCACATCGAGCGGACCCCACAGTTCTGGTGTCTGGGCTCCCACACAAACCAGGACTTGGTCGCCGCGCGTCACGGTGCCGTCCGCCAGTCGGACCGAGCCGTCGTCGGCGAGCGAGACTACCCGGCCGGGCCGGATCTCGACCCGGGCCGCCACGGCGGTCAGTGCACGGCGGATACGCAGGCTGCCGCCGAGTGGATCGAAGATCCCGGCCTCCCAGGGAGCAGCGACGAAGGGGATCCGGGCCTCGATGTCGCGGCGGTCAAGCCAGGAGAACTCGGCGCCGGCCTCGGTCATCGCCGTTGCGGTCTCCTCGGGTGGGGCTGCCACGATGAAGCCTTCGGAACCGAGCAGTCGCCCGGCGTCGAGCTCACTCTCCCAGCGCTGCCAGCCGGCGCGCGCGTGGATGGCAAGCCTGCACAGCGCGGCGCGCTGATGTGCGATGCGGAAGATGCGCGCCAGTCCCGCGGACTGTTCGGCGAATGGCTCGCCGCGTTCGAACACGACCGTAGGCTCGCCGCGCCGTGCCAACTCGTAGGCAGCGGCCAGCCCGCATATCCCCGCACCGACGACAATGATCACTCGCCGACCTCCTTAATGCTGAGTCCTGCAATCGAATTCGCGTTGCGCTCCGGCTATCGGCGCACCACCTCGCGATGACCGGCATCCAGTCGTCGGGTCCAGCCGCGCGCGTCGAGGTGTTCCAGTAACGGAATCGCCACCCGCCGCGTGGTGCCCAGCGCCTGCCGCGCCTGGCTCGTGGTGAACGGCTGATCCAGCCGGGCCAACTGGCGCATTGCCAGCGCCGGTGCGGTGGGCAACAGCACCACCCCGTCGCGCAGCCGCAGCACCCGACCGGCACGTTCGGCCGCGGCCAGTTCGCGGCCACTGAGCTTCAACGCCGACAGGTCGTCGGCCTCCGGCGCGTGGAAGGGCTCGGCGCGCAGTCGCGCTTCCAATTCACCCACCGCGGCCTCGGCGGCACCGAGGTCGTCGCCGGCACCGGCCATCCGAATGTGGCCGCCCTGCTGCTCAAGTCCCGCGTCGCGGACGACAGCGTCGAGCAGCGACTCGTCCGGCAGAACCAGCAGGTAACCCGCGGCACCACGAGATAGCCCCTCTGCCAACGGGTCTCGCGTATGCAGCTCCTCGACCGCGGTCCGCAGGCGCTGCCGCCAGGCGTCGTACGTCGCGACGTGCACCCACCAGCCGTCGAGCACCCGCACGCCCGCGGGTATCGCGTCCGGTGGCGGCAGCAGCCCCAGCCGGCGGAGGTGGCTTTCCCGCACCGCACCGCGGCGGGCCACCTCCGCGCCGACCTCGCCGGCGGCGTTCATGCCACTCAGGAACGCGGCCCGGCGGGTTCCGTCGCCGCGCCGCCGCAACACCGGGGGGTCGGCATCGAGTACCAGAGCGCCGCCGAGCACCCGGTGGCCACCCGGATCGCGCAACACCAATCGGTCGCCGAGGACCAGCGGCAGGCGCCGGTCGAGCGTGAGCCGGCCATGGTCGTCATCGAACGGCCGCAGCCGCGCGGGCACCGCCGCGGTGCCGACATGCACGACGAGTTGCGCCGGTGCCTCGGTGAATGCACCGCCGGTAGCGCGGCGCACGTCGAGGGCGCCGGTGCTGGGCCACGCGTCGGGCGTGACGAGCGCGTGCCCGCGATGGATGACATCGCGCGAGACGCCGCGCAGGTTCAGCGCCACCCGGGCCACCGGTCCCAACGTCGGATGCGGCTCGCCCCGACTCTGCAGGCCGCGGATCACCACCGACTGCCGCTGGTCCGCGCCGAGCAGGTCCAGACGGTCACGGCGAGCCACCGTGCCGGCCGCGAGCGTTCCGGTCACGACGGTGCCCGCGCCGGTGATCGTGAAGGAGCGATCGACCCACAACCGCACCCGGGCGGTGCTCTCGGGCGCGGGCAGCTGCCCGAGGACGCGGTCGAGGGTGGCGCGCAACTCGGTCAGCCCGGACCCCTCGACCGCGGACACGATGACACCGGGCGCATCAGCCAGCCCGGTGCTACCCAGCTCGTCGCGGGCCTGCGCCAGAACCGCGGCAGCACGGTCCGGCGCCCGGTCGGCGCGGGTGATCACGATCAGGCCGTGCCGGATTCCCAGGGCCGCCAACGCGTCGCGGTGGTCGCTGGACTGCGCCCGCCAACCCTCATCCGCAGCAACGACGAAGCAGACCACCGGTGCGGGGCCGAGACCGGCCAAGGTGTTGGCCAGGAAGCGCTGGTGTCCGGGCACGTCGACGAACGCCACCTCGCGGCCCGACGGCAGCGTGGTCCAGGCGAAGCCGAGGTCTATGGTCAGGCCGCGGCGCCGCTCCTCCTCCCACCGGTCGGGCTCCATGCCGGTCAGGGCGCGAATGAGCGTGCTCTTGCCGTGGTCGACGTGGCCGGCGGTGGCCAGAACGTGCGAGACGTGGGTGCTCAGCGGTCCGCCCCGGGCATTCCTGCCAACGCGGCACGGACCGCATCCAGCAGACGATCGTCGTCGGACTCGGGGATGCAGCGCAGGTCCAGCAGGCAGGCACCGTCGTGTATCCGCGGCAGCACCGCGGGGTCGCCCGCGCGCAGGGCGGCAGCCGCGGACTCGGGGAGACGGACCGCCCAGCCGGTCAACGGCACGCCCGGGGCTCCACCGCCACCGACCCGGCCGTCGTGCGCGACGACGGACGCGCCGACCGCCTCGGCGAGACGCTGAGCCCGCGCTCGCAGCCGCCCCGCGTCGGCGTGCAGGGCTTGCGTCACCGGTGATGTGCCGGCCCGGACGGTCGCCTCCAGCGCGGCGAGGGTGAGCTTGTCGGCACGGACCGCGCGCGCCAGCGGATGCCGCGCCATCCGCGTCACCACCTCCGCGCGGCCGAGCACAATGCCGGCCTGCGGCCCGCCGAGCAACTTGTCGCCGCTGGCGGTCACGATGTCGGCGCCGTCGGACAGCGTGGTGGCGGCGTCGGGCTCATCGGGCAGCAGCGGGTCGGGCGCAAGCAGCCCGCTGCCGAGGTCGACGACCAAAGGCACCCGCTTCTCGGCGCCCAGCGCCCGCAGCTCCGGCACCGTGACGGCGGAGGTGAATCCCTCCACCCGGAAGTTGCTCTGGTGCACCTTCAACACGCATCCGGTCTGCGGCCCGATCGCGTCTGCGTAGTCCTTCAGGTGGGTGCGGTTGGTGGTGCCGACCTCGCGCAGCCGGGCACCGGTGGAGGCGATCAGGTCGGGCAACCGGAAGCCGGCGCCGATCTCGATCAGTTCGCCGCGGCTCACCACGACTTCGCCGCCGGCCGCCAGCGCCGTGGTCGCCAGCACCAGCGCGGCGGCGCCGTTGTTGACCACCAGCGCGTCCTCGGCCGCGGGGCAGGCATCCAGCAGTGCTTGGCGAAGGGCGACGCCGCGCTTGGACCGGGTGCCGGTGGCGAGGTCGAGTTCCACGTCGACGTAGCCGCTCGCGGCAACCAGCGCGTCGATCGCACTCGCGGCCAACGGGGCACGACCGAGGTTGGTGTGCACGACGACACCGGTGGCGTTGAGAACGGGGCGCAACTTCGTGTTCCGGTGCGCGGCCAGCGCCGCCAGCACCGCGTCCTGCACCTGATCGGGCGACAGATCGCCGCGGCGGGCCCGGTCCTGGACGTCGCGCACCGCGGCTCTGACCGCCTGCTCGCCCAGCCGGTTTCGCGCCTCCTGCACCGGCGGAAGCGAAAGCAATTGATCTGTGCGCGGAATCCGGCGGCGCGGGTCGACCTGTGTCACTTGCCTCTTCGACCTCCTCGGTCCGCGGCTGGCGGAGGCGGACGGGAATCGAACCCGCCAGACCGAGATACTCGATCTCACCGGTTTTGAAGACCGGGGGGACCACCAGGAACCCAAACGCCTCCATGCACAACGTAGCTTGGTCAGCGCCGACGCCGGGGCGGTGTTGGTCGCGCCCGCCTCAGAGCGACAACAGTGACGACGTCGAGTGTGCGGGTGCGGTGGCCTCACCCGGCGTGTCGCCGCCCTGGGCGCACACTAACGCCCAGGACGCACACGCGAAGAAGGTGTGACGACGTTGACAGTTGTCGCTGCGAGGCGGGCAGAGTGTGAGCTCGCCGGCTCCTCGTAGGCTCATGGCATGACCCAAACGCGGACGCGGCTCACCGGTTATGCGCACGGCGGTGGCTGCGCCTGCAAGATCCCGCCCGGCGAGCTTGAGGAAGCGGTCCGCGGCCTGGTCGGACAGACGAACGGGAACGTCCTGGTCGGCCTCGACGACGGTGACGACGCGGCCGCGGTATTGGTGGGCGATCTCGCGGTGCTGTCCACGGCGGACTTCTTCACACCCGTCGTCGACGACGCCTACGACTGGGGCCGGATCGCCGCGGCCAATGCGCTTTCCGATGTCTACGCGATGGGCGGACGCCCGGTGATCGCGATCAACCTGATCGGCTGGCCGCGCGATGTGCTGCCCCTCGAGTTGATGACCGAGGTGCTGCGCGGCGGGCTGGCGGTGGCTTCGGAGGCGGGCTGCCCGGTGATCGGCGGCCACTCCATCGACGACCCGGAGCCGAAGTACGGCATGGCGGTAACCGGTGTAGCGGACCCGGACCGATTGCTGTGCAACGACGCCGCCCAACCCGGTCTGCCGCTGACCCTCACCAAGCCGCTCGGTGTCGGGCTGCTCAACAATCGGCACAAGCAGACCGGTCAGGTGTTCGCGGAGGCGATCGCGACGATGACCCTGCTGAACCGCGACGCCGCCGAGGCCGCGGTGGCAGCGGGTGTACGGGCCGCCACGGATGTGACCGGCTTCGGGCTGCTCGGCCACCTGTACAAGATGTGCCGGGCGTCGAAGCTGGGCGCCGTCATTGACCGCACCGCGGTGCCGGTGCTCGATGCGGGACGCGAGGCGCTGCGCGACGGCTTCGTCTCCGGCGGAACTCGGCGCAACCTCGATTGGGTCCGCCCGCAGCTGCGGCCCGGCCCCGGCGTAACCGAGGACGACCTACTGCTCCTCGCCGATGCGCAAACCTCGGGCGGCCTGCTCGTCGTCGGCGAGTTGCCCGGTCACCCGGTGATCGGCCACACCGTCGCGGGCGAGGGCATCGAGGTCCGTTAGTCAGCGGTCGTGATGGAGTCGTCCGTGATGCCCGCGGCGCGGCGTGCGGCCAGCCGACGTTTCTGAGGCTCGATCGTGTAGCGGGGGTCGCGGGCCGATTCCTTGCCCGCTTCGAAGAAACCGAACCTCAGCATCGCCGACGCCGTCAGCAGCGTCAGACCGGACAGGGCGGCGACATCGCGGCGGTGCCCGCCCAGTAGCGCGCCCAAACCGCCTGCGGCAGCCAGCCATTCGCTCCATGCCAGCAACCGCCCGGGCGTGCCTTGGTGCAGCGGTTCTCTGGTCAGCGGGTCCATCCGGAACTCGGTGAACCTGGCGGAGATCAGATCACTGATCGCGCCGATGACGGCGAGCTTGCGGGCGGGCCCGGCCTCGGCGACCGGGGTGGTTATCATCGCCAATCCCGATGCGGCCAGGCTCGCCGAGCTGACGAAGACGAACGGCAGGTCTCTATATGCGGCGTTCCATGTCGGGGTCGCGGTGTCGGTCAGCAGCACCGCGGTGTAGACGGCGAGCGGTGCCGCGAAGACACCGGCTTCCAATCCGGCCGGCCCTTCCGCGGCGCGCAGCGCGGACCGCAACGGGCCCAACGGGATTCGCTCGCCGGTCATCCGGTCGATCTCGGAGACCGCGGCAATCCCGATGCCTGCACTGAAGAGGCTGAGAATCCACGAGCCGACGCTCATCGGCGAGGTCAGCTTGACCGTCCGCAGCATGTTGACGAAACGCTCGGGCCGGCCCAGGTCCTTCACCAACGCGACCGCGCCCAGTGACACCGCGACCAATGCGGACAGTCTGGTGTTGCGGCGCAACGTTTTTCGCCCGGTGAGCTGGGCACCGGCCGCCAGCAGACCGGACCCACCGGCGACGCCACCAAGAAACAGGTACGCCCCCACTTCGTGTCCCCACGGCGCGGGCTTGACCACCGGACGCCCGTAATACGAGGTGAACTCGGCGTCGGGGACCATCGGCATCTCGCGTGAACCGTCGCCACCGCCGCGACGGCCCGCACGCTTGCCTTTTCGCCGCTTGCCGCCCTCGGGCTCCGGCGGGCGGAAGCTGTCGAATTCGGAGGTGCTCATCGACTCTTCCAGAAGGCCCATGCCGCCGCGCCGACCATGCCGGCCGCGGCCATGCCGGCGCGCTTGACCATGGTCGGCAGGTCAGCCGTGCACACCCGCGGATCGGGCGGCAGGCCGTAGACCTCCGGTTCGTCGAGCAACAAGAAAACCGACCCGATGCCACCGACGCCGTCGTGCTCGTTGGCACCGTAAAGCCTTGCCTCCGTGCGGCCCTCGGCATGCAGCTGCGCGACCCGCTCGCGCGCGATGCCCACCAGGTCGTCGTGGTCACCGAACTTGATAGAGGTGGTCGGGCAGGTCTGTGCGCAGGCGGGTATCTGGTCCTCGATGAGGCGGTCGTAGCAGAGAGTGCATTTCTGGGCGACGCCGGTGACGAATTCCTCTTGCGGGCGGCCGGGCCGTTCCACCGGCGTCGCGTAGGTGCCGTCGCTGCGGCGCTCGACCACCCCGAACGGGCAGCCGGCCACGCACGTTCCGCAGCCGTTGCACACGTCGTCCTGCACCACCACGGTGCCGAACTCGGTGCGGAACAGCGCCCCCGTCGGGCAGACGTCGAGACAGCCCGCGTGCGTGCAGTGCTTGCAGACGTCCGACGACATCAGCCAGCGAAACTCCGGGGTGTCCGGCGGCTTCGAATCTGCCTGAGTCTCTGCGGTATCGGGTGGCAGGGATGGCATGCCCAGGCTCACCAACGCCCGGCCGGATTCGCGCGCCTCCTCGATGCGGTCGCGGCCTTGTTCGATGAATGCCACGTGCCGCCAGGTGCTCGCCCCCAGCGCGCCCGTGTTGTCGTAGGACGAGCCCAGCAGTTCGAGGTCGCCGTCGTGCGGGTTGCGATTCCATTCCTTGCACGCCACTTCGCAGGCCTTACATCCGATACAGATCGAGGTATCGGTGAAAAAACCCTTGCGCGGCTTGGCATCTGCCCACCCGGCGTCGGCGGCGGGGTCAGTCGGTCCGGTCAGCTGCCCCATCGGCTCCCCTTCTGTGCTTCCCGCGCGGCGGGTCGATGATGTCCCAGACGGCTTCGGTGACTCGTACATTGTCCGTCTCGACCGTGACGCCCGCGCGAGACTGGTACTCGGCCACCAACTGCAACAGCGCCGCGCCCTGCGGCCTGCGGCCCGGTTGGATGTCGCAGGACCCGGCCTTGGACTCCTGGATCTGCACGTTCGGATCCAGCGTCACGCCCAGCAGATCGTTGGCCGCGTCCCCGCTCACCACCGCGTCGCTGCCCACCCCCCAGTGGTAGGGCAGCCCGATCTGGTGCACGGTGTGGTCGCCGATCCTCAGTGGGGTCATCCGCTCGGTGACCAGCACCCGCGCCTCGATCGCCGCGCGTGGCGAGATGATGGTGGCCCACCCGTAGGGCTGTAGCCCGCGCTCGGCGGCCAGTTCCGGGGAGACCTCGCAGAACATCTCCGGTTGCAACTCGGAGAGGTAGGGCAGCCACCGGCTCATGCCGCCGGCGGTGTGGTGCTCGGTGAGCCGGTAGGTGGTGAACACGTACGGGTACACGTCGGCGCCGGGGTCGCCGGCGCTCGGGGCGCTCAGATTGTCCTTGCGCGGGAAGATGATTCGGGCGGGGTTCTGCTGTTGCGGGTACAGCCCGTTGGCGACCGGCGACTCTTGCGGCTCGTAGTGCGTGGGCAGCGGCCCGTCGACCACACCCTTGGGCGCGAACAGCCAACCCTTGCCGTCGGCCTGCATGATGAACGCGTCATCGCCGGCCAGTGCGGCCGGGCCGCCGAGCCCGGGGTCGGGGCGGCTGTGCGGCGCCCGGTCGACCACGAAGTCGGGCACGTCGTGACCGACCCAGCGCTGCTGCTGCGCGTCCCACCAGATGTAGCGCTTGCGCTCACTCCACGGGTTGCCGTCGGGATCGGCCGAGGCACGGTTGTACAGAATCCGTCGGTCGGCCGGCCACGCCCAACCCCACTCCGACTGGCTCGGGCCGGCTCCGCCGTGCGGTACCCGGCGGGCGGACTGATTGGTGGCGTTCGCGTACACCCCCGAGTAGATCCAGCAGCCGGCAGCGGTCGACCCGTCGGCACGCAGCTCGGTGAACGACGACACCGGCTTGCCGGCGTCGGGGCCGGTGAGGTGATAGCCGTTGTATTCGGCCAGCACCGCCTCGCCGTCGATCTCGCCGTGGTCGTCGGTGCGGTAGTCCCAGGTGAGGTCCAACAGCGGCCGGTCGCGCTCGTCGGTCGAACCGGCCAATCGCGCCCGGATCCGCTTGCCCAGCTCGTAGAGGAACTGGCATTCGCTTTGGCAGTCGCCGGGTGGCTCGACGGCCTTGTGCCGCCACTGCAAGAGCCGCTGCGTCTGGGTGAACGATCCCGCCTTCTCCACATGGGACGCCGCCGGGAAGAAGAACACCTCGGTCTCGATCTTCTCGGTTTCCAATTCCCCGGATGCGATCTCCGGACCGTCCTTCCACCAGGTGGCCGACTCGATGAGGTTAAGGTCGCGCACCACAAGCCATTTCAGGTGCGCCATGCCGAGTCGCTGCAGCCGGCCGTGGGCGGAGCCGACCGCCGGATTCTGGCCCAACAGGAAGTAGCCCTCCACCTCGTCGTCGAGCATGCCCATCACGGTCTGGTAGGTCCCGTGCGGGCCGGACAGCCGCGGCAGGTAGTCGTAGGCCCAATCGTTGTCCGCCCGGGCCGCGTCGCCCCACCAGGCCTTGAGCAGGCTGACGGTGTAGGCGTCGGCGTTGGCCCAGAAGCCTTTCTGTTGCTTGGACCCGATCGCTTCGAGGTAGTCGGCAAGCGTGTCGTGCGTGCCCGCCTTCGGCATCGGCAGGTAGCCGGGCAGCAGATTGAACAGCGTGGGAATGTCGGTGGAACCCTGAATGCTGGCGTGGCCGCGCAACGCCATGATGCCGCTGCCGGGGCGGCCGACGTTACCCAGCAGCAGTTGCAAAATTGTTGCGGTGCGGATGAATTGGGCCCCGAGGGTGTGCTGCGTCCACCCGACGGCGTAGGCGAAGCAGGTGGTGCGCTCGCGGCCGGAATTCTCGACGATGGAATTGGCCAGATAGTAGAAATCCTCGATGCTGATGCCGCAGAGGTTCTTGACCATCTCTGGGGTGTAGCGCGCATAGTGCCGCTTGAGGATCTGGAACACCGTCCGCGGATGCTGCAGGGTGTCGTCGCGCAGCACCTGAGCGTGCGCCAACGCCGGGCCGGCGCCGCCGTGCTCGTCGCCCGCGGCCCGTGCCGAGGCGTCCGCACCATGCTCGTGGCCGCCGCCTGGATCTTCGACGTGCCCCCCGTCGGATTCGGCGTAGGCCCATGACGACGGGTCGTACTGCCCGGTCTCGGGATCGAAGCCGGAAAAGAGGCCGCCGAGTTCTTCGGCGTCCCCGAAGTTTTCGTTGATCAGCGTGGCCGCGTTCGTGTACGCGACGACGTATTCCTTGAACCACAGGTCGTTGCTGATCACGTGGTTGATCAGTGCACCGAGCAGCACTACGTCCGAGCCCGCCCTGATCGGGATGTGCTTGTCCGAGACCGCCGAAGTGCGAGTGAAGCGCGGATCGACGTGGATCAGCCGTGCCCCCCGGGCCCTGGCCTCCTCAACCCACTGGAATCCAACCGGATGGCACTCGGCCATATTGGAGCCCTGGATGATGATGCAGTCGGCGTTGGCCATGTCTTGCAGTGATTGGGTGGCGCCGCCGCGCCCGAAGGAGGCTCCCAGACCGGGAACCGTGGCGGAGTGTCAAATACGAGCTTGGTTCTCGATCTGGATCGCGCCCGCGGCGGTGAAGAGCTTCTTGATCAGGTAGTTCTCTTCGTTGTCCAGCGTGGCACCGCCGAGTGCGGCGATCCCCATGGTGCGCCGCAGCAGGTTGCCCTTCTTGTCGATGTCCTGCCAGGTGTGGCGGCGGGACTCGAGGAAGCGGTCGGCCACCATGTCGATGGCGGTGTCCAACTCGAGGCGCTGCCATTCGGTCGCCCGCGGGGCGCGATAAAGCACCTGGAGCTGTCGGCCCGGCGAGTTGACCAACTGCTCGCTCGCCGACCCCTTGGGGCACAGCCGGCCGCGCGAGATCGGCGAGTCGGGATCGCCTTCGATCTGAACGACCTTCTCGTCCTTGACGAACACCCGCTGGCCGCACCCAACCGCGCAGTACGGGCACACGCTTTGCACGACTCGGTCCGCGGTCGTGGTGCGCGGGGTCATCGCGCGGGTGTGCTTGGAGGTCACCGCCGGACCGCGACCGAACACGTCGCCCGAACGCAGCTGACGGATGACGGGCCATTCCAGGAAGATCTTCGGCGAGGGCAGCTTCGGAGCCATGCCTTGAAGCCTAGTGCGGCTACGTTATCGACGCCGCGTAGATCTCGTCGATATTCGATCCGAGCTTGGCGTCGAATTCGGCGTCCGTCTGCTGGGCGGTCAGGCCCTCGGTCAACGCCCGCGAGAAACTCGCGATCAGGCCGTGATTGCGAGCCAGGATCGCGCAGCTCTCGGTGAGGCTGTAGCCGCCGGACAATGCGACCACCCGCAGCACCCGGGGGTGCTCGATCAGCGGCGCATAGAGGTTGTCTTCGTCGGGCAGCGTCAGCTTGAGCATGACCTGCTTGTCGCCGGGGAGCTCGTCGAGTTTCGTGCGCAGCGCCGCCACCAGCAGGCCGTCCGCTCCTGCCTTGTCGGGGCTTTTGATGCTGACCTCAGGCTCGACAATCGGCATCAGCCCGCGCTGGGCGATTTTGTCGGCGTACTCGAATTGCTGGTCGACGACGGCGTTGATGCCTGCCTCGTTGGGCTCTTGGATGAACGAGCGCATTTTGGTGCCGAAGATGCCCTTATCGACGGCCCGCTCCAACAGGGAGTCGAGCTTTGTCATCGGCTTCATCAGCTGCACACCGTTTTCGGCGTCGCTGAGCCCCTGGTCGACCTTCACAAACGGCACGATGTGCTTCTGCTTCCACAAGAACGCCGCGGTTTCCTCGCCGTTGATGGCCCGGTCCATGGTCTGCTCGAACAGGATCGTTGCCAGTACCTTCTCGCCGGAGAAGCTTGGACTCGCCATCAGGCGCTCACGCATCTCGTGGATGAGGTTGAACATCTGCTCGTCGTTGTCGTACGCGTCCTGCTCAATCCCGTAGAGCTTCAAGGCTTTTGGCGTGCTGCCGCCGCTTTGGTCCAGCGCGGCGATAAAGCCACGCCCCGACGCCATCGCGTTGCGTTGCTCTTCGTTCACTTCGCTCCCTCCGTCGGTGCTTGATCCGGGCGCGGTCCCGATGCCGGGAACCTGCGGCCCCCGGGTCCCAGCATTGCCTACGGCCACCCCTTCCGGCTACCACCTGCGGATAGGGCCACACCCCGTACCGGCGTTTGCCATCCTTGCGGTGAGTGAGTACTCTCTCACCGTGGCCGACTCGGGACGCGATCGACTGCTGGCGGAGGCGCTGAAGCTCTTCGCCGCGAAGGGCTATGCGGCGACGTCGGTCGCCGATATCCAGCGGGCATCCGGCCTCGCTCCGGGATCGGGCGCGCTGTACAAGCACTTCGCCTCCAAGCGCGACCTGCTGGAGGCCGCGGTCACCCACCGGATCGACAGCATCGTGGCCGCGCGCGAGCAGTTCGACGCCGGGCAACCGGGCAGCGTCGAGCAGACGGTACGCACCGCAGGCCAACTGATCTGGAGCAACCTGAAGCAGAGCGAGGATTTGCTCAAGGTCATGCTGCGCGAGCCCGAAGAGGTCGGCGATCTCGACGAGAAGACGTGGCAGGTCATCACCGACAACGCTTATCAGCGGTTCGCCGACGAGCTGACGGCAGCCAATCGCTCCGGCCGTACCAGCATTCCCGATCCCGAGGCCGCCGCGGCCGTGGCGATCGGTTCCCTGTCCTACGCGGCGACGCTGCAGGCATTGTCCGGCCGCTTGCCGGGCAACGTCGACGAGGACCGCTACTTCGAGGCCTGGGTCACCCAGACGGTTAGCGTCCTCGCGCAGCACACCAACCCCCGAAACCGTTGAGCATCAACATATTCCAGGAGCCATACCGTGACTTTCTCAATGCAACTGAGCGACGACGTGATCGAGGTGCGCGATTGGGTGCACCAATTCGCGGCCGAGACCATCCGCCCCGCCGCGGCCGAATGGGATGAACGGGAGGAAACCCCGTGGCCGGTGATCCAGGAGGCAGCGAAGGTTGGGCTCTACTCCCCCGACTTTTTCGCACAGCAAGCCGCCGAGCCGACGGGCCTGGGCTTTCTGACCGCGTTCGAGGAGATGTTCTGGGGTGACGCCGGCATAGCGCTCTCCATCATGGGGACCGGGCTGGCCGCAGCGGCGTTGGCGGGCAACGGAACTCCCGAGCAACTGGGCCAGTGGTTGCCCGAGATGTTCGGTACGCCCGGCGACCCCAAACTCGGTGCGTTCTGTTCGTCAGAGCCCGATGCGGGTTCAGACGTCGGTGCCATCCGCACGCGTGCCCGCTTCGACGAGGCGACACGTGAGTGGGTTCTCAACGGCACCAAGACCTGGGCGACCAACGGCGGTATCGCCAACGTGCACATCATCGTGGCGTCGGTCTATCCCGAGCTGGGTACGCGGGGCCAGGTCTCGTTCGTCATCCCGCCCGACACCAAGGGTCTGGCTCAGGGTCAGAAATTCAAGAAGCACGGGATCCGCGCTTCGCACACCGCCGAGGTGGTCCTCGACAATGTCCGGTTGCCCGAGGACTGCATTCTCGGCGGCCGCGAGAAGTTCGAAGCCCGGATCGCGCGGGTCAAATCCGGCACCTCCGCGGGTGGCCAGGCGGCACTGAAGACCTTTGAGCGCACCCGGCCCACAGTCGGCGCGATGGCCGTCGGCGTCGCCCGGGCCGCCTACGAGTACGCGCTCGAATATGCCTGCCAGCGTGAGCAATTCGGCCGCAAGATCGGCGAGTTCCAAGCTGTGGCGTTCAAACTTGCCGACATGAAGAGCCGGGTCGACGCCGCCCGGCTGCTGGTGTGGCGCGCGGGCTGGATGGCCCGCAACAACCAGAACTTCGACTCCGCGGAGGGCTCGATGGCCAAGCTGGTGGCGAGCGAGGCCGCGGTGTATGTCACCGACGAGGCCATCCAGATCCTCGGCGGCAACGGCTACACCCGCGACTACCCCGTGGAGCGGATGCACCGCGACGCGAAGATCTTCACGATCTTCGAGGGGACCAGCGAGATCCAGCGCCTGGTGATTTCGAGAGCGCTGACCGGGCTGCCCATCCGCTAGGTTTGACGCCATGAAGCGTGCAGTCGTCGCGGCAATCGGATTCGTCGTCGTTGGCTGCTGCGTGGCAATCCCGCATGCCGCCGGGGACAACCCGGCCTGCACGGCGTCGATGTGCGCCTTCTTGTCTCCCTCACGCAACATCAGCTGCGAGATCAACTACAAACGTGATCCCGGCATCTCCGACGAGGCCTATTGCCAGACCAATTCGCCGCCGCAGTCCGCGCACCTGTCCACGGGCGGAGTCGTCACCAGTTGCACCGGTGTGTCGTGTGTCGGCAACCCTGGGGAGGGCACGCCAACCCTTGCCTATGGCCAAACCGCCGGCGTCGGTCCGTTCAGCTGCACATCGAAGCCCGATGGAATCACCTGCACCACCTCCCCGGGCCACGGGTTCACGATCTCCAATGCAGGGATCACCACCATCGGGTGACGTTGCGCACCAATCGGATACAGCGCCGGCGTTAGTCGCGGTCGTGGTGACAGACGGCTTCCAGCTTGATGCCGAATGGGTCGTACCAAAAGAGGGCGTAGTAGTGCCCGGGGTACTGCGGGAAATGTTGCGGCGGGTGAATGACGCTGCCACCGACCGAAACGATGTGGTCGTGTACGGCGTGTACCAGGGAACGGCGCCGCACCATGAACGCCAGGTGTTGCAGGCCGCTGCGCTGCGATGAGTACTGACCGGGCTCGCTCGCCAGGTAGAAGAACAGGAACGTGCCGGGCTTGTTGTCAGCGGGGTGGTAGGAGAATTCCTCGTCGGTGTCGAAGTACGGCTCGAACCCGACGAGGGGCATCAGCGCGTCGTAATAACGCTTCGCCACTGAGAGATCGGGCACGTTGATGCCCAGGTGGCCCAGCATGTGCTGCTCCTTCCGTCGGGCACCTACGCTAGTCCGCGCCGATGCGCCATGATGTCGGAATGACCACCGAGATCCGGGTTCTCGAGAGCGAGGACGACCTCATCGCTGCGGCTAACGTGTTTCGCGCCGCCATGGTCGGCATTCCACCGATGTCGGACCTGCCGCCCGGCCAGATCACCAAGCTGCTCGACCCCGGCCGCACTGTCGGCGCGTTCGTCGGAGGACAACTCGTCGGGACCGCGGACGCCGCGACGAGCACACTGACCCTGCCCGGCGGAGCGACCGTGAGCCATGCCGCCGTGACACACATCGGCGTGCTGCCGTCGTTCACCCGGAAGGGCATAGCCACCGATCTGGTACGTCACCAGCTGGGCGACATCGCCGCGCGGGGTGAGGTGGTCGCATCGTTGCGGGCATCGGAGGCGACGATCTATGAGCGGTACGGCTACGGCGTGGCGAGTTCCGCGCAGAGCGTGGAGATTCAAACCGCGCGGGCAGGGCTTCGGACCGGTGTCGGATCCGGTGGTCCGGTGCGACTGGTCGCCGCCGCCGAAACCTGGGAAATCCTGCCCCGTATCTATGACACGAATCGCCCATCCCGGCCGGGCACCATCGACCGTCCTGGGGTGTGGTGGGAGGGCGTCCGGCTTCGCACCGAAGCATCCTCGGGGGCTTGGTATGTCGTCGTGCACGGTGAGCCCGGCGTGGAGTCGGGCTTCGCGCGCTACCGCCCTATCGACACCGACCGGTGGTTCGTCAGCGACCAACGGACCATTGTGGTCGAGGACTTCTTCGCACCGACCACAGACGCCTATCTCGGGTTGATGCGCTTCCTCTTAGATCTGGACCTTGTTGACCGAGTGATGTTTTGGATGATGCCTGTCGACGATCCGCTGCCCTCGTTGCTCGTCGATCGCCGGGCGGTGAAGGTGACCGCGGTGCACGATGAAACGTGGCTGCGCATCATCGACGCGGAGAGCGCGCTCGCGACGCGCTCATACGTCGGGGACGGCACAGTTACCATCGCTGTCAATGATCCACTGCTGCCGAACAATTCGGCCAGCTTCGCGATCACCGGAGGCGGAGCCGAACCCACGACCCGGCGCGCCGACCTCCACGTCGGGATCGAGGGCCTGGGTGCCGTGCTGCTCGGCGGCACCACCTGGCACAGTCTCGCGATGGCCGGGCTGGCCCGGGCCGAGGATCCAGCGGCGCTGGCCGTGGCCGATCAACTGTTCGCGGTTCGCGAAGCACCCCATGCCGGAACGTTCTTCTGACACTCGGTCAGCCGGACACCTTGACCGGATACAGATTGTAAGTTCCTTGTAGGCCTTTGAGTTCGACCTCGCAAGGCGCGCAGAACTCGATCCCGGATGCGCCGTCGATCGCATCGCGCACCGGCTCGCTGACGAGGATCTCACCGCCATCGGCTTGTCCGGCAACGCGAGCCGCCATCGCGACATTGCGCCCGAAGAGGTCGTCGCCGCGCCTGACCGACGGTCCTACATGAATGCCGATGCGGACGCGAATGTGCTCCCAGCGGTCGGTGTTGTCGAGCAGGGCGCGTTGCACGCCGATACCGCACAGCACGGCTTGGCCGGGATCCGCGAAGGCCATCATGAACCCGTCGCCCTGATTCTTCACCACGTGGCCGCCGTGGTCGTCGACGAATTTTTGGATGAGCCTGTTGTGCCTCTCCAGCACCTTCACCCATCCCCGGTCGCCCAAGGCTTCGTTGTGCGCGGTGGAATTCTCTATGTCAGAGAAGGCGATCACCACATCGCCGTCGGCGCTGAGCCGGGCAAGATCGGGCCGTTCCACCTGCGCCCAACCGGCGAGATCTTCGACCGAGTTGCGGACCGTCGCGCCGACCCCTTTCGTCAGCAGTGAATCGGCTGTCTTGAATGCGGTTCTGATCGCAAACGGCGCTACTCCGCGGCGTCGGCGGCGC
Source organism: Mycobacterium sp. IDUB_19 (assembly GCF_055419445.1). Lineage (NCBI taxonomy): Bacteria > Bacillati > Actinomycetota > Actinomycetes > Mycobacteriales > Mycobacteriaceae > Mycobacterium > Mycobacterium sp. IDUB_19. Next base: position 59,303 of record NZ_JBVAXR010000025.1, read on the forward strand.
CGCCCACTGCTGCGGCGGCTGCGCTCGAGCGCGGCGCGTGCTCCGTGCAGCTGCCGTCGCGACACGATCAGCAGAACTCCGAGCGCGATGAGGCCGGCGAGCTCGACCACAGCCACCACGGCCAACAGCACGGTCATGGGCCGAGTATGCCGCAGCGGTGGGTCAGCGGTTCGGGGCAGACCGTTGCATCATCAGCCGTACGCCGGCCACAACCAAGTCGGGCTGGTGGAGTTGGATGAAGTGGTCGCTGCCGGTCGCGATCATGTGTGGTGTCTGTGGCCGCAGCGCGACCAGATCCGCCGTGGCCTCTCGCCACGCCTGTTCCAGCTTCGCGCCCTGCTCGGCTGGGACGGTGCCGGGAATCGCGAACGGCTCGGTCCTCGTCAGCACGACGGTGGGGACGGGCGGAAAAGCCGGGGCCGCGGCGACCTGCTCGATGCTCTTGTCGATGTCGATCACCTCGAACGAAGGTGAATTCGCGAATTGCGGCAACGGCTGGTCCAACATCTGGCGATAGGTCGGCCAGTCCGATCCCATCAGGCTCGGTATCTCGACGGGAAATGCATCGACGAACACCAATGCCCGCACCTGGTCGGGATAGGTCTGGGCGTACAGCCGGACGAACAGCCCGCCCAGCGAGTGCCCGACCAGAATGTAGGGGCCCGGAACATGTGCGGCGGCGAGCAACGCATGCAAATCCTGGACAACGTCCTGTGCGGTGCGTGGCATCGCAACCGGTGAACTGCGATCGGTGATGCTAGGCGGATCGGGAAAGCGCAAGGTGCCGGGCCGGTCATAGGCGCAGACGCGGTGATCGTCAGCGAGGGCAGGCAGCACGCCGGGACCTACCGCTGGCGCCGCCACGTCGGACAGACTCCATGGATCCGACGAGTTGTGATAGCCGGATTCCAAAATGACTGTCGGCCCGCCTTTTCCATGGCATTCCAGATAGAGGTGCCGGCCATTGCCGATCTCAATCGGATTGGCAACGTCGCCGCCTGCGCCTGCAGTGCGATAGTTCCCTGGGTGACCACCGCATCCCACCAGCGCAGCCAACAATGCGATAGTCAACAGGAATCGACGGGCGCCGTCAGCGTTGGGCATCGCGTCATTGTGCGGGTAGTCGGCCCTACATGACGGCATTCTGGGGAAGATTGAGCTACGGCGGGCGCTTCGGCCCGCCCTGCCGGGGAGGGTTAGTCCAACTTTGGCCACAACACGTGGAGCAGCCCTCTGGGTCGTAGCGGCCATCGGTTACCTGGTACTCGAGGCGGTCGCCGCCGCGGGCTTTGAGCCCGGCTACAGCTACGCGCACAACTACATCAGCGATCTCGGCGTTTCCCGCGGCACGCTGGTTCACGGCCAGATGGGCTACTCGCCGCGGGCTTACTTGATGCATGCCGCGTTCTACCTGCAGGGCATCCTGTTCTTTCTCGGAGCAACGCTGATGGTGGGTGTCCCCGACAATCGAAGGGCCCGAATATTTTTGGGCACAGTTGCCGTGAACGCGGTTGGCAATATCGTGATCGGGACAGTGCACAGCGGCAAGGTGCACATCATCGGCGCTGTGCTGGCGATTGTCGGCGGCAACGCCTCCATTCTGACGGGAGTCGCGGCCCTTCGGATGGTTGCCGGGCGACTTTGGTACCGCCGGGTCTCTAAACTCCTTGCAGCCCTGGGCTTGTTGTGCATGATCATGTTGATGCTCAATTCGGCGACGGCACAGACAAACCTGCTGCCCGACGGGGCGTGGGAGCGCGGAAGCGTGTACTCGATCACCATCTGGCAGTTGCTCACCGCCGCCTGCCTGTTGACCAGTCGCCGGCGCCAACCCGAGAAACTTGGGAGATGATGCAAGCGTGACGGTCAAGAAGACGAACGACGTGCTGCGGATCGGCGGCAACTTCGAGCCCACATTCGATGCCGAGCTGGTCGCTCGCTACGAAATCCCCAAGCTCCCGGAGGGGCCACAGCGAACCAAGTTCCTGGCCGAGCATTCGGCGCAATTTCGCGTGGTGGTGACCTCAGGCCGACCCGGCGTCGACGCCGAAACTATTGCGGCCCTGCCCAATCTGGAGGTGATTGTCAACAACGGGGCCGGAGTGGACTTGATCGATCTGGAAGCGGCCAAGCAACGGGGTATCGGGGTGAGCAACACTCCAGATGTGCTGTCGGACACCGTTGCCGATACAGCACTAGGGCTGATCCTGATGACACTGCGCCGCTTTGGCGCGGCCGACCGCTACGTGCGGGCGGGGCGCTGGGCGCGCGAGGGCCCGCTCCCGTACGCCAGGGACGTCAGTGGCCTTCAAGTCGGCATCCTGGGATTGGGCCGTATCGGCTCGGCCATCGCCAACCGATTGCTCGGATTCGACTGCGCCATCGCCTATCACAACCGACACCGAATTGACGGGTCGCCGTACCGCTACGCGGACTCGCCACTGGAGTTGGCCGAATGGGTCGACGTGCTGGTCGTCGCTACCACCGGCGATGAGCGGACTTGTCATCTCGTCGACCGAGCCGTCCTCGAGGCGTTGGGTCCCGAGGGCTACCTGATCAACATTGCGCGCGGCAGTGTCGTGGACCAGGACGCGCTGGTGGAGCTGGTCGCTGGCGGCGCGCTGGCCGGAGCAGGGCTGGATGTGTTCGCCGATGAGCCCAATGTGCCTGCGGCGCTGTTCGATCTGGACAATGTGGTGCTGTTCCCGCACATCGGCAGCGCGACAGCCCGAACACGCCGGGCGATGGCGCTGCTCGCGCTCCGCAACCTCGACAGCTACCTGAACACCGGTGAGCTGGTGACACCCGTACTGCGCCCGGGTAAATAGCGCCGGCACTACCGCCGATCCCTGATCGCTGCGTTACAGTGCGAGCGCTTGACGCAGCACCGCGATCTTCTCCGCTTCCTCGCGCTTCGAGATAGCTGCGTCTTGGATCAACATCGAGCCGTGGAAAGTGCCGGGGAACAAATGTAATTCGACGCTCACGCCCGCGGCGAGCATGGCCAGCGCGTAGGCGACGCCTTCGTCGCGAAGGGGGTCGAAGTGCATGACCGAGACGTACGCGGGCGGCAAACCCGCCAAATCGGTCGCGCGAGACGGCGCGGCATAGATCGATACGCCATCGGTGCCGGCGCGCCCGGGCCCCAGGTAACAGTCCCAGCTGACAATCGCTCGGGGGCGACTCCACAGTGGGGTATCGGTGAAGTCGGTCATGCTCGCGGTGGCGAGTCGGTCGTCGAGCTCGGGCACGGACAGAAACTGGAACGCGATATGCGGTCCGCCGCGGTCACGAGCCAGCAGCGCCAGCGCCGCACTCAGCCCGCCACCTGCGCTGGTGCCCTGAATCGCGATGCGTTGCGGGTCGATCCCCAATTCGTCCGCCTGTGCCACCATCCAGACCAGCCCGGCGTACACATCCTCCAGCCCACCGGGGAACGGTGTTTCCGGTGCGAGCCGGTAGTCAACGGACACCACGACTACGCCGAGTGCGCGGGCGAGAATGACGTTGGAGGCGTGCTCGGTTTCCAGGTCACCGGCGACAAATCCACCCCCGTGCACGTTGTACACCCCGGCCGGTGCGCTGCGCTGGTCGGGCCGGTAGATGCGGATCGACACCGCGGGATCGCCGTCGCGTCCGGGGATTTCACGGTCCTCGATCTGCACTCCGGTGGTGTCCGGCGGCGGAAACGCAGCGATCATGTCCGACAACGCCGCCCGGATGGCCAAAGGATCGTCGCCCGGGAGGTCGGGCAGGAGTGGAACCACCGCAGCGATTTCCGGGTCGAACGCATAAGTCGTCATCTGGCACTCCTGAGGTCGATCAGCGGCAACGTTGCTCAGTCATCTTGCCCCCGGCGTCGATATCTGGCTAGATCGCGTCGGTGTTTGTGTGCGCCCTGCGTACATCCGCCGACAATGTCCAGCGCGAAAGCGGTTGTCAGATAGTTACTTCCACGCGAAAACCGGTTGCTCGAGCTGATCGACCGCATCTTGGCGTCCTTCCAGACACAGCCAGCGCAACTGCAACAACACCGCGCCGGTAGGTGCGTGGATGAGGTCGTTTCCCAACGGGATCTGCACGACCGGTCGCGGGCTCTCCGATATGGTGATGAACCGCGGCGAGTCATCGCGTTGCAGCTGGTGTAGCCCCACCCGGTATACCGCCACGACCTCGTCGGGGGCGGGATGAGGATCGAGCCGTCCGCCTCCCCAGATCACCACAGGTGTGATGACGTATCCGGACCGCGTCGGGTAGTCGTCGAGCAGGCCCAGCACCGTCGAGTCCGGCAGTTCGATCCCCACCTCTTCGTGCAGTTCCCGCAGCGCCGCGTCGACCGCGGTCTCGCCCGGATCCAAGCGGCCTCCGGGCAGTGCCCACTGCGCCGCATGCGAGGTAAGACGAGAAGCCCTGCGGCACAGCAGAAACGCGGCACCGCCGGACACGTCGACCATCCGGCCGTCCAGATCCGCTCCCGGCATCGGGCGACCGTCGTTCCAGGCCTCCACCGACACCGGATCCACCCGGTCCTCCCCGACCTCCGAATCGACCAACACCACCGCGACCGCGGCATGCCGCTTGGTCGGATCGCTCACCACGCGACGGTCGTGGGCCGCTAGATGGTCGCGAATCCGCTCATGCAGCGCCACGTCGTAGGGGATGGTCACTTCTCGAGACTAAGCGGTGATCAGTTCTGCCGACCGGCCAGCTCGGCGACGAAACGATCAATGAAGCCGGCCAGCGGCCCGCTCCCGGCGGGCCGGATGACGAATTTCGTCAGCCCGGCATCCAGGTAACCGTCGAGTTGGCGGTGCAGCTGATCCCAGCCCGCGGCGATCAGGTCACCCGGATCGACGTCTGGACGGCGCCGGCGGGCTGCCGCGACCAACTCTGCCGACAGTTCGCCGTCAGCTACACCCAACGAAATACCGAAGTGATCCGGCTCGATTCGTCGCCCGGCCTGTTCCGCGGCACGCTCGATCGCCTCGCGCCCGGCCCGTGCCTCATCCGGAGTAAGGAAGCTGCCCAACCAGCCATCCGCCAACGTACCGATGCGCCGATACGCCGCCGGCGCCGAGCCGCCCAACCAAATGTCCAGTGGGGGAGTCGGTTTCGGTGTGATCACCGCTCCGCTGACCGTGAAGTAGCGGCCGCGGTAGCTCGCTGCTTCGTCGGTCAGCGCCACGCGCAGCACCCGCAGCGACTCGTCGAATACCGCTGCCCGTTCTCCGTCGGGCACCGCGAAAAGCTCGCGCTCGGCCGGAATCGCCGAACGCAACCCGAACGCCGGCAGCACCCGCTTGGGTGCCAGCGCCGCCAACGATGCCAGTTGTTTTGCCACCAGCACCGGATGGCGCCCCGGCAGCACCGCCACCGATGTGCCGACCTTCAGTCGGGCCGTCCGCGAGAGCGCATAGGCCATGCCAACCATGGGATCCACCGTGGGGGCGTACACCAGCTCGGAGAACCACAACGAGTCCACCCCGCTGGCCTCCAAATGATCCACGATTCCGGCGAGTTGATCGGGTGTGCTGTCCGCACCTAACCCGATCCCGAAGCGAATCTTCACCCGCGTCTCCCTTCGTGGTTGTCCCGCATGCGTATCGCAACACGGCGGCGCCGGCGTTTGTGCCCGTCACGCAATCACGAGGCCGGGCAATGAGCCGCCGGACGAATCGGAATCCTCGCCGCGGTCTTCAAATAGCGGCTGTTAGGCGTTCGCGAACTTTTCGGCCAACTGGACGGCCTCCTGCTGGATCCGCTCGAACTGCGCACCCATCGCTTCGGATAGCGCCGTCGCCCCCGACAGCGGACGCACCATGACCATGAAGTCATCGATCAGACCGTCCTCGTCGAAATGCAGGAAGTCGCAACCGGTGATCTTCACGCCCGGTGCCCCGGATATACCCGTTTCGAATACGAGCGCATGGTCGCGACCGTCGCTGCCGGCGATCTCGCGGATGTAATGGAAGTCCTCGAAGACCCGCAGCACACCACGCAGAATCGCCGCGGTGATCGGCTTGCCGACGTACGGCTTGAACGCCACCGGACTGGTGAACACGACGGTGTCGGCCAGCATTGCCTGGATGGCTGCTTCGTCGCGGTTCTCGACCGCTTTCCGGAAGGGATGCATCAGATCATGGTGCCGGATCCGAGAGGTAGTGCATAAACACCGGACGCAGCCATTCGACGAGTCGCGCGTCGTTCATGTCGGCCAGCGCCGGAATGCACAGGATGTAGCGGGCCGTGGCAAGGCCGAGCAGCTGTGACCCGACCAGCGCGGATCGCTCGTGAGCGTGATCGAGCACCACCGCGGCCAGCGCCGGGGCAACCTGGTCGACGAACACCGCGAGTAGAGCGTCCGCGGCAGTCCGGTTGGTCGCGGCCGCGCGCAGCATCGGGAGCAGCGGGCCCTGCGGTCCCCAGACGCCGATGAACACCGGCAGCAGCAGATCGGCAATGCGGTCCGGGGCGATGCCGGAGAGGTCGGGGAACTTGACCTCGAATCGCGAGGCCGCGGCGAAAAGGTCCGCCTTGCTGCCGAAGTAGTGCATCACCAGCGCCGGATCGACACCGGCCTCCCCGGCCACCGAACGGATGGTGGTGCGTTCGAAGCCGCGGGTCCCGAATTGCGACCGCGCGGTGGTCAGAATCGTCGACCGCGTGGCCTCTGCATCACGTGCTTTGGACGCCATCCGCGCAGTGTATTCAACAATTGTTGACATAGCACGCAGCGCGGCCTACCGTTTGAGTTCAACAACTGTTGAACTCAATACCCGGGGGATTTCAGCCATGGCCGTCACAGCCATCCAGATCGGACTCGATCCCGATGTGATCGACTACACCGCACCCGACTTTGCGCAATTCCCTGGTCTGTCGAGGGCGAAGCTGCGCGCCGCCAACAACGAAAATGTCGTGGCGTTGCGCGCCGCAGGCTACGACGTCGACAACTGCCTGATCGACTTCGGCGAGGCGGGTGCCGATAAAGCCCGCCAGTGGCTGGAGGCCAAACAATACGACGCGGTGCTCATCGGCGCCGGCGTGCGACTGATCGCCAGCAACACGCTGCTGTTCGAGTCGATCGTCAACGCCGCACACACCACGCAGCCCGGCTGCCGCTTCGTTTTCAATCGCGCAGCCGTCGCGACACCCGACGACATCCGTCGCTGGTACCCACACCCGGAGGCGGTGGCACGATGACGACCCACCCTGTCAACGTCCTCGTCGTCGGCGCCGGGCCGACGGGGCTCACCGCCGCCGGTGACCTTGCGCGCGCGGGCCGCTCCGTCACCGTGCTCGAGCGGTGGCCCACGATCAACCCGTCCAGCCGCGCCTTCGCCACCATGGCCCGCACGCTGGAAGTCCTCGACGCCCGGGGGGTCGCCGAGGACCTTCTGGCGCGTTCACATCAGGCACCGGGGGTCACGATTTTCGGCGGTGCCCGCATCGACCTCACCCACCTCGACTCGCCCTACCAATTCGCGATGATCACCCCTCAGACCAACGTTGATCGGGCGCTGACCGACTATGCCATCGCGCAAGGCGCCGATATCCAGCGCGGCGTCGAGGTCGTCGGCCTCGATCAGGACGCCGACGGCGTGACCGTGACCGTACGAGCACACGGCGACGGTGCGAGCGACCATATCCGTTGGCGGGCAGAGTATTTGATCGGCGCCGACGGCGCGCACAGCACCGTGCGCGCATTGGTGGGCGCGGATTTCCCCGGCCGGACAATCCTCTCGTCGATCGTTCTTGCCGACGTGAAGCTCGCGCACGGCCCCTCTGGACGAGGCCTGACACTGGGCAGCACCCGCAAAGAGTTCGCGTTCCTGGCCCCCTATGACGACCGCGACGCCAGCGGCGCCTGGTACCGCGCAATGGTCTGGGACCGCAACAATCAGCTGCCCGACGGCGAGCCAGTCGACGAGAACGAGATCGCCGACATCCTGGCGCGGGCGATGGACCCCGATCCTGGACTGCTCGAGGTGGGGTGGAGGTCCCGATTCCATTGCGACGAACGTCAAGTCGCGCAGTACCGGCATGGTCGCGTGTTTCTCGCCGGGGATGCTGCACACGTCCACTCCCCCATGGGCGGCCAGGGCATGAACACCGGTATTCAGGACGCCGCGAACCTCGCGTGGAAGATCGACGCGGTACTCGCCGGCGCCGACGACGCCGTGCTCGACACCTACCACGACGAGCGTCATCCGATCGGCAAGCGGGTCTTGCTGCAGTCCGGCCTGATGGCCCGTGGCATCACGCTGCGGCCCGCGGTCGCGCGCCGACTACGAAACGTGCTGGCACCCCGGCTACTTCGCATTCCCCGGATCCGTGATGCGATTGCCGGCAGCTTCGCCGGTACCACGTTGCGGTATGCCTCTCGCAGGGGCGAAAGCCCTCTGGTGGGCACCCGCGCTACACAAATTCCGTTGCGGCACGGGCGAATCAGTGAGCTGCAGCGCCTGCCCGGTTTCATTTTCATTCGTGAGCGGGGTGCGCCTTGGATCGACGCGGCCGGACTCCCCCAGGCAGAGCGGGCCGACGACGGTCCCGCGGTGTTGGTGCGTCCCGACGGCTATATCGCCTGGGCGGGCAACTCGGCCGACCGGGCTGCGGGCGCCGAGACGCTTGCGTGGTGGACAGGCCGTAAACCGCTCTGTCTGGTCAGCTGATTGGCCAATCGCGCCCGTCGAATCCCACGAGTTCGGCGACCTGCTCGGCTGAATAATGCCCGGGGCCGAAGCCGTTTCGCACCGTGGCGCGTGCGGCCCGGGCTAAAGCGGTGTTCAGCGGGGCGTCGATGCCGTGTCGGTGCGCGATCCGGACGATCTCTCCGTTGAGGAAGTCGGTCTCCACGTTGCCGGTCTGGCGGCTCAACGACTGCCACGTCGAATTGCTCGGCCCGGTATTCGATCCGGGCACCGGCCGTATCGTGGGCCCGTCCGCCCGCGTTGCCGTCGAAACCTCGAACGAGATGAATTCGATTCCCGCTTGCCGCAACACATTTTCGCCTTCGCGGCGCAGCGCGGTCACCACCTCGACGGCCGAGTCGACGGTCAGTGCGCCCACGGCGTTGCCGAGGTTGCTCAGCAACTTGTTGTACTTCCACGGCGCGACATCATCGGGAGTACGCACCCGGACCCCCGCCGCGGTCCAGGTCTCGGCGAGCCCCGCCAACAGCTCGGTGTCGTCTTGGGTGCGCAGCGATGCGGGCCACCGCGCGATATGGAACTGCCCGACCACCGGCCACGCCCGCACAATGACTTCGCCCGGTTCGAGGTGCACGGCCGGCAGCCAGACGCAGATCCCGAATACCCGGCGGAAATACCGCAACGCTTTGTCTTCTGCGGCCACGCCGTTGAGTGCCGTCATTGCCGGTAGCAGCTCGCCCGCGGTCCCGATGGCGCCGTCCGGGCCACGGACGGGTTGATCCACCCACTCTTGGAGGGCGCCATCGAGTTGTTGGGTCTTGGTCGCGAACACCAGGACATCACGGTCGGTCAACACGACATCGCCGGGCCGCGACGCGGTGGTGACCGCGGTGCGGAATGCTCCGTCGGGCGTCTTCAGGGTGATGCCCGCGGCGGCCAGGACCTCGGCATGTCGACCGCGCGCAACCAACACGGTCGGGACACCGGCCCGGGCCAGCACCCCGCCCACGGTGCCGCCGATAGCGCCGGCGCCGATGATCACGTATCGGTGATCGTCTCGTGGCGACAATTGGCCCGCCTTCCATCGGCTCCGAACCCGCTCTTGGGCGAGGTTACGTCGGCTCCGGTGGGCACGCTCCCGGCGGCTTTGTGAGCGCGCGAAAGCGGGCCCCGTTCTGAGGTTGCTGGTACCCCGCGACCAGCAACCCGTGAAGGGAGCCCGCTTTCTCTTTGCCATCCATGTCTGTAGTCGTTCGACTACAGTGTAGTGTAGACATATGACTACACGCAGCGCAAGCCCCGATGCAGCGCAGGAATCCGCTCCGACCGGCCGCGACGAAGTGGTCGCCGCGATCCTGGACAGCGCGGCGGAGATGTTCGCAGAGCGCGGTCCGGCGGCAGCGTCGATTCGCGACATCGCAGCCCGGGCCCACGTCAACCACGGCCTGGTCTTCCGTCATTTCGGAACCAAGGAGCAACTGGTCGCCGCGGTACTCGATCACCTGGCCGCCAACCTGACCACCATGACCAACGGCGAGGCGTCGCCGAGCGACATCGACACGGCCACCACGCGCCATTTGCGGGTTATCGCGCGGGCCCTGCTCGACGGGTATCCGGCGGGTCAACTGCAGTCCAGCTTTCCCGCCGCGGCCAGGCTGCTCGACGGCATCCGGCCCCAGCACGACAACGACGACAGTGCCCGCCTCGGTGCGGCGAATGCGATCGCGCTGCTGCTGGGCTGGCGGCTGTTCGAGCCGTTCGTGCGCTCGGCGACCGGACTGCACGATTTGCCTCAGGACCAGCTGCGGGAATCGATCTACACCGAGATGGGCAGGCTGGCCCAGCCGCACTGATGCGGGGAGTGCGGGTCGCTGTCGTCTCGAGGTTCGCAAGTGGCGGATGCTCGGTAGTCTGGGTGGGCGTCGAAGCCCCGAGGAGGCGCTGATGTCCGGCATCGTCTGGACGAATTGTCATGGATGAGACAGCGCCGACCGTGCCCGATCGGCTGGCGCGGCTGCCGTCCCCGCCCGGTCCCGGGTTGCCGGGAATCGTGCACACCGCCTTGTTTCCCTACCGGCACCGCATCATGCCGTGGATGCGCAAGCGTTACGGCGACATCTTCGAGGTTTCGGTGCTGGGCAAGCCCGCTGTTCTGCTGTGCAGTCCGGACCTGAATCGGCGCGTGTTCGGCGGCGACGAAGCGACGTTCCACGCCGGGGAAGGACGAATCCAGGGGCTGCGCCGCGTAATGGGTGACCATTCGGTACTGACCACGGATGAGGCTGCGCACCAACGGCTTCGCAAGTTGGTGATGCCGTCATTTCACGGCGGGGCGTTACGCAGCTACCGCGACATGATGGTCGAACTCGCCGCCGAAGAAATACGCCGATGGCCGGTAGCGGCGTCGTTCGCCGCGCAGCCGCGGATGAACGCCGTGACACTGGAGATCATCTTGCGCGTCGTCTTGGGTGTCAACGCGGGGTCACAACTGGACGAGCTTCGCGACGCGCTCTCCCGGCTCGTGTCGGCACCGATGGCGGTGTACATCGACGACGCGATCACACCGCTGCAGCGATTCGGGCCTTGGAGACGTTTCCGTCAATTGTTAACGCGCATCGACGAATTGCTCTACGCGGAGATCGGCCGGCGCCGCAGTGCCGCGGACACCGGGGACCGCAGCGATGTGTTGTCTCGCTTGATCACGACGCAAGTCGATGACGACCGGCTCTCCGATGCCGAACTGCGCGACCAGATGGTCACCCTGCTGCTGGCCGGTCACGAAACCAGTGCGACGACGTTATCGTGGGTCCTGCATGACCTAGCGCACGATGCGGCGTTGCAGGACAAGGCAATTGTCGCCGTCGACGCCGCGGACGACAGATATCTCGAAGCCGTGGTGAAGGAGTCGATGCGGCTACACCCCGTGTTCTTCGGCGTCGCGCGACTGCTCACCGAGGACGTCGAATTGGGCGGCTACCGCGTCCCCGCCGGCTACACCGTGTTTGCGGGCATCCTGCCGGTGCAGACGGATCCCGGCCAGCACGTCGATCCCCTGACATTCCGGCCAGAGCGGTTTCTCGACGGGTCCGCCACGCCGGCGAACTGGCTGCCATTCGGCGGCGGCGCCCGCTATTGCCTGGGGGCGGGGTTCACGATGATGGAAGCCACCGCAATTCTTCGTGAGGTTCTCCGCGCCTATCACCTCACACCGGGCCGCACCCGGCCGGAGCAGCCTCGCGCCCGCCACGTCATCTTCGCGCCCTCGCGCGGCGGATGCATCATCGCCCACCGGCGCGCGAAATAGGCTGTCAGAGCATCGAATCGATCATCGATCCGCCGTCGTTGTCGACTTGAGTTGTCGCGTTGTCGTTCTGCCTGAAGTCAATGAAGGCCGTCTGCCGACTCGAGGTGTTCAACAGCTCGTTGAACGTGCCGATGACGGGAATCGGCCCCTGCGGACCTGACACGTCCGCGGTGTAGTTAATGAAGGCCTCCTGCTGAAAGTTGGCTCCCTGCAACGTTCTCGTGATGGGCGCGCTCAAGTTCTTGACGTTGATCAAGCCCGCCGCCGGTGTCCCGGTCAATTGATCGATGTCGGCCTGCAGCATGCTGGCCAGATCGGGCCCGCTGGCTGGTTTGACCGCGACTTGCAGCTGCGCGCTGGAGTTCGCGTTGGACAGTGCGACCCAGTTGGGGCCCCGGTCCGCGACCGCCCATCCCGGCGCGGGGGTGATCGCGACGCCCGGCACGACGACGACCGAGTCGGCCGAAGTCAGCGCCACCGTCGGCCGGTTGGCGGTGGCGGCCATGCCGATCGCCGCGGTCACAGCACCGGCGATTGCGAGCGATCCCAACCGACGCATTTGCGACGTGGGTTTTGGTGGCGAGGTGATCATGCGGGTACTCCTGTCGCTCGGCCGGGCGGTGTCAATTCGCCCGCTGACATCCAGCCTCACCCCGCGGCCTCGAAGTGTCCAAGACCGAGCCGCTATAGCTCGATATCTTCCGCTTATCGAACTCTGTTAGCGGGCATCAAGGGCTACAACCAAAGGCTGGCATCCCGATTACGACAGAAATCTTCACTACCCGAGTAATAACGGCGAATAGGCAGACCGCGTGGCAGGCAGCGAACCGCCGAATAACGGGGCCCACACAGCGTCATCGCCCTCGGTCTCCGCGGCAGAATTGCGCCGGGATCCGTTGTGGCGCAATGTGTTACCCCAGTCGAGCGGAAGACCGATGCCTATTTATGAGCCGGCACAGCTAGGCAGCTGCCACCCCGGGAGTCGACACGGGGGTTACCTCGGAGTGCACGTGGCCGCAGGTATCGCAGCGCACCTCGTACTTGAGTGTGTCGTCGCCGGATTCCAGGAAGCGGTACTCGGCCCACGCTGCGCACCGTGGGCACCGCGCACGACCCTGCTCTACTGTCGTCATCTTCGGCCCCCCCTACTCAACTTTGGCTCGGTGAAAATACCCGCTTGACGCCTGGTCAAACCATCGATGTCAAAACTGATCGCCTATCGCACTGTTGACCGCTTGGAACACATATCGTTGGGAACATGTGCGCTCACATCGTCGCCGAGCCGGGAAGTGCCGCCGCAAGGAAGCCTCTGCGGGACAAGGGCATCACCGACTTCGGTGGCACCTGGCGCGACAACCACTATCCCGAGTCTCGCAATCAACCCGCCATCCGGCCGCAGCCAGCGCCGCGAGCAGAGGAGCTATCGGCATGACCGAAACCGCCACCCCGTTAGTCGGGAAGGTCGCCTACGTGACGGGAGCGGCCCGCGGACAGGGCCGCTCACACTGCATCCGGCTAGCCCGCGCCGGTGCCGACATCGTCGCGATCGACGCCTGCGCACCAGTTGCCGAACACAACGGCTATCCCCCGGCCGCACCCGAAGACCTCGCCGAAACGGTCAGCCTGGTCGAAGGCGAGGGCCGCAAGATCCTCGCCGAGGAGGTCGATGTCCGCGACCTAGCCGGCCAGCAGCGAGTGGTATCGACTGCGGTCGAACAGTTCGGACGGCTCGACATCGTCGTGGCCAATGCCGGCGTGCTGAATTGGGGTCGGGTGTGGGAGATTTCGGCTCAGCAGTGGCACGAGACCCTCGATACCAATCTCACCGGGCTGTGGAACACGATGAAATCCGTAGTGCCCGCGATGATCGCGGCCGGCAATGGGGGGTCGATCATCAACATCAGCTCCGCGGCAGGTATCAAAGCCGTCCCGGGCTGTGGCCATTACTGCGCGACCAAATTCGGTGTGGTCGGCCTCACCAACTCGCTGGCAGTCGAACTCGGTGAATTCGGTATCCGTGTCAACTCGGTGCATCCCTACGGCACCGACACCCCGATGGGCAACGATCTGTCGATGTATCAGGTCTTCCAAGACCACCCGCACTACATCCACAGCTTCTCACCGGGCGCGCTGCCGACCGATTCGCTGGCCGCCCCCGACCTGATTTCCGACATCGTGGTCTGGCTCGCCAGCGATGCGTCCTCGTTGGTCACCGCCGCCCAAATCCCGGCCGACAAGGGCTATCTCAAGATCTGAGCGCCCTACATCACCGTCGGCCGTCACCGTCGCTGGTGGCGGCACCGGCGCTCCGGGCGCGGCCGATGGCGGCGGAATCGCTGTTGGGGCCATCGGAGAAAGTAGGAAGCTGCACCGATTCCGAATCGGCACCGGTGTGGGACACAACCTCGGGCTCGTTGAGATGTGAAAACAAATCCGACGATTTCATGGAGCGGGGTCCTTAAATTGGTTCGGCTTCAGCGCAACGCTGGTCTGTCGGGCGAAGGGAGATCGGTTCGTGAGCTGCGCAAATACACACAAAACGTCAACGGTGCCATTGCCAACACGAACGACTTACCTACCAATCTACACGTGAGCGCCGGGGAAAGACGTCGCCCGGTGCAATTGGGCCCGACAACCCCCTCAACGTGCTGTGGGCTGGCGGGAAATCACCCGCCAGCCCACAAGAAGAAAAGCTCACACTAGACGGCGGTTACCCCGACTGCCTGCGGACCCTTGGCCCCCTGCTCGATATTGAACTCAACTCGCTGGTTGTCCTCGAGCGACTTGTAGCCGTTTCCCTGGATTTCTGTGTAGTGGACAAACACATCTGCTGCGCCGCCATCCGGAGCGATAAAACCGAAGCCTTTTTCGCTGTTAAACCATTTCACAGTTCCCTGTGCCATACCTTCAACTTCTCTCATTCTGAATGGATGCCGACGGGCATCCCGGGCCAGACTAGCACGTGCGCCACGTAGCGGTTGTTCGACTGCGATAGAAGGCTTTTCATGCGCTGAGACGCCCTGCCGCCGCCGAACAATGGAGGACTCGTCGACTACGAAAGATACGAGCGCACCATCGGGCTAGTGGATACTGAAAAAGCGCTCGCAACACGGCAATTCGTCGTCCACGATGCCGGCTCCGACGCCTGATGTGACTGTGCGGTGGTCGACTATCGACTCAGTACCGGCCTGAGGTCGTCGAGGCGGTCGAACAGGTGCCAGATGTATCCCGATGTTCCGTCCTCGCGATGCCGATGCAGATCGGCGAGTTCGGGGTCGTTGCAGTAACTGTCAAACGCCTCCCGCGATTCCCACTCCACGAGTATCAGCACTTGACGTGGATCGATGGCGCCGACGACCGCGCGCTGGAAGCTCCCGAGCGCAACGACCCGCCCGCCGTGCCGCGCCACCTCGGCGGGTGAACGTCGTGAGTAGGCGCGGTACTCGTCGGCGTCGGCGATGTCGAAGAGGTTCAGGGCATAAACGGTCATGGTCGCAGACGTTACTTGGCCACGCCGGTCACCAGCGATTCGCCTTTACAGCAGGCTGACGAGCTGCTCGACCGAGTCCTTCGGCAGCTCACCGTCCACAACCGCGGTGACTGTCATGTTCTGCAAGGTGATCGCACCCCCGTGGTTGTCCAGGAACGCGGTGTCGGCGGCATCGCGGCCGGTGGCGATGCGGACCATAGACTGCCGGGGGGCCAGGCACGTGGCGTCGACGACCCGCCACACACCATCGATCAACGCCTCGGCCACCGCGTGAAAATCCATCGGGTGGCATCCGGGCGCATACACCGCCGCCAATCGGGCCGGGACGTTGACCGCGCGCAGCAGCGCGATAACCAGATGGGCATAGTCGCGACAGACGCCAGCGCCGGCGAGCAACGTTTCGGTGGCCCCGTCGATCGGATCGCTGGATCCAGGGACATAGCTCAGCCGGGTGCCGACCCACGACGAGACTCGCTCGAGCAGCGTGACCGATGGGCCGTACTGCCCGAATTCCGTGGCAGCGAATCCGAAGAACTTGTCGGCTTCGGCGTATCTGCTCGGGCGCAGATACGTGATTGCGTCGAGATCGCTGAGCGGCTCGGGATCCGCCTGCCCGACGACCGTCGCCGAGTACGACATGGTCACTGTCCCTTTGTCGGCCGCCACGACATGAATGCGCGACTGATGCGCACCGATGATTTCGCGCGGTTCAAGCGCCTTGCCGTTTCGTTTGATGGTCAGCGATTCGTTTACCTCGACGCCTGGCTGACGACTGACCGCGATCTGGAAGTCCAGCACCGTCGGTTCAGTGACCTCGAGTTCGATTTCGGCGCCAACGCTGCGGCTACCCTCGGTTGTGCTGCTGCCGTCTGTCGCGCTGCGGCGTTTCCATGCAGGCATACGATCAGGCCCCCTCTTCTCAGCCAGTCGAATCCCGCTCGCTGCTTGGCAGGGCTTTCGTGTACGCACTTTCTACAACACAACGGCTCTGGGCGCTCGTCCGGCGTGAAGCACCAATGGAGGGCTGGGGCGCGGCTATTGGCCCGCCCTGTGGGCCAGATCGATGGCGTACTGGTTCACGAAGGTGCCCGCCGGTGGATCACCTTTGCCGCATGACCCGTCGGATTCGCCGGGACGCTTGATCCACAAGTAGGCGTCGGCGTGCGCACCCGCGGTGGATGCGGTAGGCGGCGTGCCCAGTGCTCGGCCGCTGGGGTTACACCAGTTGAGCTCGGCGTCGGGCGCTGGTCCGGCACCGTTGCGCGACGTGTCGACCACGTAGTGCGCACCGTTCGTGAGCCCCGAAATCGCCTCGCCGTAACCGATTTCGTCCTCGGTGGTGAAGAAGTTCGCAGTATTGACGCTGAAACCCCGCGCGTGGCCGACACCGGCCTGGTTGAGCCGTGCGGCCATGTCCTCGGGGCTATGCCAGCGCAGGTGTCCGGCATCGACGTATACCGCCGCGTTCGGGTCCCGGGTCAGCGTGTCGACGGCGTAGCGAATCAAGTCGAAGCGTTCTTGGCGCTGATCACCCGACAGACAGTCGGCCATGGCGAGCGCATCGGGTTCGACGATGATCGCCACCCGCGAGGCACCCACGCCGGCAGCGATGCCGTCGATCCACCCTTGGTAGTCAGCGCCGGACCCGAGGCCACCCGCGGCGAAGCTGCCGCAGTCGCGGTGCGGGATTCCGTACAGCGTCAGCACCGGGATGGCGCCAGCAGCATTTGCGTCGCCGACATACTTCCCGACCGTGCCTGCCGAGCCGCCCGGGACGATCCAGTACGCCTGCGGCGTGTTGGCGATCGCGGTCAACTCCGGACTCGGCGGCTCGGCGCCCTGCGCGGCCCGCATGGCCGCCGAGCCGGGATTGACGTAGAACGGTGCTCCGGCCAACGGGTTCCCGTCGGCGACCAGGCGCATCGTCGGGGCGTGCACCGGGTTGGCAGAGGTACCCATGTAGGCAACGGCCGCAACAGTCAGAAAGGGAGCAATCCACCGCGCGAGGGCGCCGGCACCTGAGGACATCACCCAGGAAAATTAGCGCGTCACGGCATGGAGCGCGCACCTGGCCCGCAAATCGGTGAAGCGTCGCTGCGTCCAGTGGGCTGGGGTCCACGCGTTAGTGTTCGTTGGTCGGCCTCCGTGAACCGGCCGGTAGAAAAGTTGGGCAATTCATGACCGCAGCAGCAGAAACGTCGATGCTCGAATCGCGGGTCGGCCATTACTACAAGATCGACGACACGTACCAGGTCGGCCGCGAGAAGGTGCGCGAGTTCGCCCGGGCAGTTCAGGACTATCACCCCGCGCACTGGGATGTCGCCGCCGCCGCTGAGCTGGGATATTCGGACGTGGTGGCACCGCTGACATTCACGTCGGCCCCGGCTATGGCAGCCAATCGACATCTGTTCGAATCGGTGGTCATCGGTTACGAAATGTACCTGCAGACCGAAGAAGTCTTCGAGCAGCACCGGCCGATCGTCACCGGCGACGAACTGCACATCGACGTCGAGCTGTCATCGGTGCGCCGGATCGCCGGCAGAGACCTGATCACCGTGACCAACACCTTCACCGACGCTGCCGGCGAGCGGGTGCACACGCTGCACACCACCGTCGTCGGCGTCACTTCCGAGGATGTCGATCCGGCGATCAGGGCGACCGCGCAGCAAGTGATGATGCACGACGTGAACCTCGCCGGAATCGAGTACTCCGATGCGGCCTACCAGAAGACGGAGCGCCCCGCGGGCGAGGTTCGGCTCGCCCAAGCGGATCCGACCCGCACCCTTGGGACGCCGTCCTTCGACGACATGAAGGTCGGCGACGAGTTACCGGTGCACCACGCGCGACTCTCTCGCGGCGACCTGGTGAACTACGCCGGCGTGGCCTGCGATGCCAACCCGCTGCACTGGGACGAGAACCTCGCCAAAATGGCGGGGCAGCCCGATGTGATCGCCCACGGAATGCTCACCATGGGGTTGGGTGCCGCATTCGCCTCTGCATGGTCGGGCGATCCCGGTGCGGTGACCCGCTACGCGGTGCGGCTGTCCCAGCCCGTGATCGTGTCGGCCGCCGAGGGTGCAGACATCGAATACAGCGGCCGGATCAAGTCGCTCGACCCGGCAACCCGCACCGGTGTCGTCATTGTCGCCGCGAAGTCCGGGGGCCGGAAGATCTTTGGCCTGGCGACATCGAATATCCGCTTCCGCTGACACGGCCGGGCTGGCGCAGGTGTCGAGATGCAGAGAAGATTGACTTGATGGTCGCCACCGCCCCGGGACTGCCGAAGACCTCCAACAGGACCTGCTTGGGGTTGTACTTGCTGTTCTCGATCGAGTCGGCGCGCGGCCACGAAACCACGTCATTGGAGCCGAAGATGCCGTGCAGCCGGTACACGCCGAAACCGGCGATCGCCACGACGAGCACCGTCACGATCACCGTCCAGCGCCGGCGAAGCAAGCCGTCACCCGAAACACTCATTTCCTCTACCTTTCAGGGCGCGTCCGACGCGGATGTTGGGTCGTCGGCGACCGAATCGTCCAGCCAGGATTCTCGAACGTCGCAGCCATGCAACCGTTTTCGCTTGTTCGACGAATGGACCCGATCACTCATGCTGTCGAGGAACGGGACGGGGAGTTTTGCCGTCTTACTGACGGGCCGGCGCCCGTCGGGGCCTGAGGTCCTCGATGCGGTCGAGGACCTCATCGAGTGCCGTTTCGAGAGGGGCGGGGTCGCGGCGAACCTGCGCGAGCATGATGCCGCCTTCGACCGCGGCCAACAGCGCGGTTGCCAGGCGGTCGGGGTTGGCCTTGCGGCGCAGCTCGCCCCGGCCCCACATGGCCTGCAGGCCCTCGCGGATCGCCGCTTCCCACTGGTCGAATCCACCGGCGAGGTCAGCTCGACACTCCGGGAAGCGCTCGGCCAGCTCCCCGACCAGCGACCCGACCGGGCAGCCGCCTTCACAGTTCTGCTGGCGATACGTGTCAACGATGAAGTCTCGCCAGGCGCGCAACCCCTCCATGCTGTCCAGCCCCCCGAGCGTTGCCAGCAGAGCCTGGATACGGTGGGCGATGACGGCCCTGATCAGCGCTTCCTTGTCCCCGAAGTAGTAATACACCTGCGAAGGTCCAACGCCCGCGGCCTTCTGGACGTCGCCAAGACTGGTGCCGGCGACACCGTGGTCGTACATCAGTTGCGCTGCTGTCGCCACGATCCGCTCCCGGGTGGCCCGTCCCTTGGGGGTGAGCCGTTGCGGCTCGGTAAACGATTCATTCGCTGCCATCACTGTTGGCCAGGTCTGGGGAGATCCGTCGCTGCGGGCCCCGCTGACCTGATCCCCCTTCCGATTCGTCTGATCGGTCCGCCGTTCTGCGCGGAGCTGCTCGCGGCGACCCGGAAGCCAGATCAGCTCCAGGGTGACCACAATTTTGTATCATACACTACATAAATAAAGCAAGCAACTGCCGGCTCTGCTACGGGGTAGCGTTCGCCGAAGTAAGTCTAGTCCCGGTGGACAGTGGATGAAATATGTTCTGCTACAGCAGAATTGCTACTAGCAGCGGTCATTCACGCCGCAAGCCCCGACGATCGACCTCATCATATTTAAGCGTGACTATGTAGTGTCCACTACAAAATTGATGTACGCTGATGAGGCTCCCCGACTGAAGTGACGATGCCGGATGACCAGCTCGTGCGGGTGCGGGTGCGAAAGTCTCTATCGAAAGGAAATGACAGCATGGCTGCGAGGTCGTTCAAGGCGGTTCTGATCACTGGTGCCAACGTTGGGCTCGGCAAGGAGGTCGCGCGCCAACTCGCTGTTACCGGCGATTTCGACCGGATCTATCTGGCGTGTCGCAACACCGGCAGCGGGTGGTCTGCGGCCGCCGATCTGGAGCGCCTCACGGGCAGGTCCATCTTCACGGTAGTTCGAATGGACCTGACCGATTTGGACTCGGTGAGGTCAGCGCTGAGCACGTTGGATGGCGAACTGCATTCGGTCGTCATGAACGCCGGCGGCATCGGCGGCCCAACACCGTTGGCGCTCACCGCTGATGGCGTCACGCATGTCTTCGGTTCCAACGTATTGGGCCACGTCGTACTGCTCGAGAATCTCATCGACGCCGGGGCATTGACCAACACCGCGGTCCTGGTGGGCAGCGAAGCCGCGCGCGGTGTTCGCATGATGCGGATGCCGCGGCCAACGTTCACGGACCACTCGGTGGAGGAGTTCGCCAGCGTCATCGACGGCTCGTTCTTTAAGCAGCACAAATTCAACACGTTCCTCGCTTATGGACAGGTGAAATACCTTGGTGCGTTGTGGATGTCGGCACTGGCGGCAAAGCATCCCGACCTGCGGCTGCTCACCGTGAGCCCAGGCAACACCGCGGGAACCGACGCCTTGCGCGACATGGGCCCCGTCACTCGGGCCATGATGAATCACGTCATGTTGCCCTACGTCCTTCCCGCGCTGGGGGTCGGACACCAGCTGGAGAAGGGCGCCCAGCGGCTGGCCGATGGAGTCACCGACGACCAATTGCGCAGCGGCGTGTTCTACGCCAGCCGACCGGGCGCCGTCACCGGGCCCCTCGTAGATCAGTCGGTAATCGTCGCCGACTTCAAGGACCCCGCAATACAACAGCATGCCGACGAAGCCATCCATCGCTTCGTGAAGAAGCCACGCTCACACCAAGAACCGCCTCCCCGCACCATGGGTGCAGATGGCGTCGAGTCTCGCTGACGGCCCAGATCGGTCCCACCCTGCCGCACGCCGCGTCGGCGGCAGTCCAACCACAGACGACGAGCATCGACCACGACAACGAGGAGGGCATTCCGTGACGACCCTGCAAGAAGCAGCATCGCTGTCCAGCGACGAGCAGGGGCTGGTGGTGCTGTCGACGTTGCGGGCCAACGGCACCATCCAGTCCTCGCTGGTCAACGCCGGCGTCCTGGCCCATCCCGCCACTGGAGAGACCATCTTGGCCGTGGTCGCGGCAGGCCCCGTCAAACTGGCGAACCTGCGGGCTCGACCCCAGATCACCGCCACCTTCCGCAACGGTTGGCAGTGGGCGGCGGTCGAAGGGCGCGCCGAGCTCGCCGGACCCGACGACCCCCAACCCTGGCTGGACGCCGACGGACTGCGGCTTTTGCTCCGAGCGATCTTCACCGCAGCCGGCGGTGAACACGACGACTGGGACGACTACGACCGGGTGATGGCCGAACAGCGCCGGGCAGCGGTGCTCATCCGGCCCGACCGGGTCTACAGCAACTGATGTCGCTGCGACACAAGGTGTTTCGGGGTCTCGCCATCTCACCGCCTGGTCATGGCTATTCGCGGTGCTCGACGTCGTGGCGGCCACCGCATTTCGCCGTCGCGGGCGCCGTGGAGTTGACGAGGCGCAAGCGCTCTAGAGCAACGGATTTCTCCAGGAGAGGTACCGCGACGTGATAGCCGAGTTTCGTGGTCGACCGATGTGGCGCCCACCACTGAAGTGCCAAGTGTTCTCGCAATAGAGGGCTGACAAGCCCTCACGATAAGGAGTCTGGATGACCATCACTTTGACGAACCCGCGTGCCCTGCCGAAGGTCGACTTTCACCGCCAGG
>NZ_JBVAXR010000026.1:0-63348 GCF_055419445.1 Mycobacterium sp. IDUB_19
TGTCCAATGTCGTGCAGCACTCGCACGCCGGCCAGGCATCGATCACGCTCGGCGTCACCGACCACAGATGTGTTCTGCATGTGGTCGACGACGGGGTGGGATTCAACACCGAGACCATGGCACGCCGATTGGGGGAGGGGCACATCGGGCTGGCGTCGCATCGCGCCCGGGTGGACGCAGCCGGCGGCGTGTTCGTTTTCCTCGACACTGCGGTGGGCACTCACATCTGCGTGGAAGTGCCGCTGAAGTCGTGAACCGCTACTGCAGGTCGACCGATTTCCCGGTGGCGGCAGCGTAACCCGCACGGTATCCGAAAACCATTGCCGGACCGATGGTTCCGCCGGCGCCGCCGTAGGCGCGGCCGGTCGCGCCGGCCATCGTGTTACCCGCCGCGAACAGGCCCGGGATGGGTTCCCCGCTGACGTGGAGCACGCGGCCGTCGTAGTCGGTGCGCGGCCCGCCC
This sequence comes from Mycobacterium sp. IDUB_19, assembly GCF_055419445.1. Taxonomy (NCBI): domain Bacteria; kingdom Bacillati; phylum Actinomycetota; class Actinomycetes; order Mycobacteriales; family Mycobacteriaceae; genus Mycobacterium; species Mycobacterium sp. IDUB_19. Next base: position 464 of record NZ_JBVAXR010000026.1, read on the forward strand.
TTGGTGCCCATCGCGCCGATGCACACCGGCACCGCGTAATAGGGTGCGGTGTCGATCGGGCCGAGCGTCTTTCCGGCGGCGGTGGTGGCGCTGTCGTCGCCCCAATAGCCGTCGTACGCACTGGAACCGCGGCCAAAGTCGGGGTCGGCATCGGCCGCGACATGGCGATTCCACCCGTCGATCGTGCGGATCAGGCCCTCGGCGTCGATACCCGTCTTGGCGGACAGTTCGCCCAGGTCCGCGGACTCGCAGAACCAGTCCGGAACCGGCTCCCCGGGCGCGATGCCCAGAAATCCATAGCGCTGCAGGTGAACTGAATCGAAGACCATCCATCCGCGATCGTTGACGTACCCGCCGCGGGGATCCAGGTAGTGGAACGCGCCGGCCATCGAGTTGTAATCGCAGGCCTCGTTGACGAATCGGTGCCCGGCCTGGTTGACGATGATGCTCCGCGGCCGAGTTCGCTCCAGCCGCACGCTACGGCTGCGCTGGTGGCCCTCGATGGTGTCGTCGGGGATTTGCACGATCGGCACCCACCACGCTTCGCCCATGTTCGCCAGATCCGCGCCATGTGCCATCGCCATCCGCAACCCGTCACCGGTGTTGTTCGGCGGGGAGACCGCCCCGTGCATCGGGCCGCGCAGGAATGCCCGCACCAGGCCCGGATCCCATTCAAATCCGCCGACACCCAACACGACTCCGCGGCGCGCACGCACGTTGACGCTCTGCCCGGACAGCGCGATGCGCACCCCGACGATTTCTCCGTCCTCGGCGATGAGCTCTTCGGCCCGGGCGTTCGTGTGCGGTGTGACCCCGGCGTCGAGTAACCCCTTGAGCAGCCCCGCGATCAGCGCGGTGCCGGCGACGCACAGATCGCTGCCTTCCTCGACCGTCACGTGCAAGCGCGCCCGCGTTTCGGCGTCGATACCGACGTTGGACCAGTCGGCGGGAAACGAGGTGATTCGGCCGCCCCACTCACCGATTTGGTTCAGATCGAACGGCCCCGCGCTCAGTGACCGGCCTCCGGTCGGTTGTCCGCCCGGCAGTTCCGGCCGGTAGTCGGGGAAGCCGGCAGCGATCTCGAAACGCAGGCCGCTGTGCCCCTCGACGAATTCCAGCATGGCCGGTCCGGTCCGCACGAACGTTTCGACAAGAGCATCGTCCATAGTGCCCAGGGACTGCGCGCGCAGGTATTGCAACGCGGCGTCTTGAGTCAATTCGCCGCCGGGAGAACGGTTATGGGCGGGAATCCACACGACGCCACCCGACACCGCGGTGGTCCCGCCGACTGTCGGCGCCTTCTCGAACACCTCGACGGAGGCGCCGGCTGCCACCGCGGACAGTGCGGCGGTGAGCCCGGCCCCGCCAGTGCCGAGCACGACGACATCGACTTCGGAGTCCCAAGACATCAATTGCTGTCCCTTCAGCTCAGGAGTTCGGACAACTGCTTCGCGGCTTTGACGACCGCATCCCTGCCGCGCATGACGACGTCTTCCCGATGGGAGATGAGGTTGATGCAGGTCGGCGGGGACGGCGCTGGGCGGTGGACCGCCACGGCCAGGCCATACGTATTCGGTTCGATCTCTCCGTAGGTCGTCACCCACCCACGCTCGCGCGCCCGCGACACCAGATCCCGCTCGCCCGGACGCGGCGGAAGGCTTGCGAGCAAGGCGATTCCGGCGGCGCCGCGGTCCAGCGGATACCGGCTGCCCTCGTGGAAGGACAGTTGGTAGGCGACGTGGCTCGGCACGATCACCGCGATCGCGACCTGTTGATCGCCCTCGGCGACCAGCAACGACACCGTGGTGCCAAGCTCGTCGGCCAGGGCACGCAACGTCGGCAGACTCAGTTGGCGCACATTGCGGTCGAACGCTGCGCCGAGTACCGCCAGGCCGGCGGCCGGCCGGTAACGCCCGTCTTCGCCCTTGGCCACCAAGCGGAATTGGGCCAATGTCGACAGCAGGCGATAGGCGATCGTCCGGTGCACTCCGACCTGGTCGGCGAGCTGCTGCACGGTCAGCCCAGCGGGGGAATCCGCGACCATCTGCAGCGCGGTGATTCCCCTGGCCAGCGTCTGCGAGCCGGTACCCGAAGCCGTCACAGCCTTGACAGACCTCCCTGCGAGAGCGAAGCTCTATTATATAACGCACGCCAGTGTGCGATATTCGCACACCAGGTAAGTCTAAAGCGAGAACCAGATTTCCACCAGTAGTGGTCAGAGAGGAACCGTGGCGGAGTTCGAGAGCATCTGGAGCGATCTCCAGGGTGTCGCGTTTGAGCAGGGCTATCTCAACGCCGGGGGAGTCAAGACCCGCTACCTGCGTGCCGGTGATCCCGGTAAGCCGGTACTGATGCTCCTGCACGGATCCGGCGGCCACGCCGAGGCCTACGTGCGCAATCTGGGCGCGCATGCCGAGCATTTCTGGACCTGGTCGATCGACATGCTGGGCCACGGGTATACCGACAAGCCGGGCCACCCGCTGGAAGTCGCCCACTATGTCGAGCACCTGATGGCCGTGCTGCGCACCATCGGTGTGGACCGCGCCTATCTCAGCGGCGAATCACTGGGCGGCTGGGTGGCCGCCCGTACCGCGGTCGACAACCCGGATGTGGTTGAGCGACTGGTCCTTAACACCGCCGGTGGCTCCCAGGCCGATCCCGCGGTGATGCAACGGATCATCACGCTGTCCATGGCGGCCGCGGAGGACCCGACCTGGGAAACGGTGCAAGCACGCATCAAATGGCTGATGGCCGACAAGTCCAAGGATTACGACGACCTGGTCGCCAGTCGCCAACGGGTCTATCGCCAACCGGGATTCGTCTCCGCGATGAGCGACATCATGGCATTGCAGGACCCCGAGATTCGTGCGCGCAACATCCTCGGCCCGGACGAATACGGCTCCATCATCGCACCGACGCTGGTGCTGTGGACCAGTGACGACCCCACCGCCGACGTGACAGAGGGACGCCGCATGGCATCGATGATTCCGGGCGCGCGGTTCGAGGTGATGCCCGGTTGTGGCCACTGGCCGCAATACGAGGACGCCAAGACCTTCAACCAGCTGCATCTCGACTTCCTGCTGGGCCGCTGATGGGAACCGGCGGGCCCCAGCCACCAGTAGCAGATGTCGACGTTGTCATCGTCGGCGCGGGCCCGGTCGGTCTAACCCTGGCTAATATCCTTGGCCTGCAAGGTGTCCGAACGCTGTTGGTCGACGAACGCGACACGCTCATCGACTACCCGCGCGGGGTCGGCCTGGACGATGAGTCGTTGCGAACCTTCCAGTCGATCGGCCTGGTCGACCGTGTCCTGCCGCATACGGTCCCGAACCAGATTCTGCGTTTCTTCGACGGCAAGCGCCGGGTGCTAGCCGAAATGGCCCCGCCCGACGCGCGTTTCGGTTGGCCGAAGCGCAACGGGTTCGTCCAACCGCTCGTCGACGCCGAATTGCTGGCCGGTCTGCGCAGATTCGACTGTGTCGAGGTGCGCTGGAGCCGGCCGATGACGGGCTGCAAGGAAACCGCCGACGCGGTCACGGTCGAGCTCGGCGGTGAAGGGGCCAGCACCACGGTGCGGGCCCGCTACGTCGTCGGCTGTGACGGCGGCCGCAGCATGACCCGGCGGGTGATGGGCGTGTCCTTCGACGGGACGACATCATCGACGCGCTGGCTGGTGGTGGACATCGCCAACGATCCGCTGGGCCATCCGAACAGCGAGGTCGGTGCCGACCCCGAACGTCCATACGCCTCGATTTCGATCGCGCACGGAATTCGGCGCTTCGAGTTCATGATTCACGCCGACGAGACCGACGAGCAGGCAGAGGATCCGGCGTTCCTGGAGCAGATGCTGGCCCGCATGGTGCCGCAGCCCGACCGGGTCGACGTGATCCGGCGCCGCGTGTACACCCATCACTCGCGAATCGCCGGGGCGTTCCGCAGCGGCCGGCTGCTGCTGGCCGGCGACGCCGCGCACCTGATGCCGGTGTGGCAGGGGCAGGGCTACAACAGCGGTATCCGGGATGCGGCGAACCTGGGCTGGAAGCTGGCCGCGGTGGTCAACGGCCGGGCCGGCGATAAATTGCTGGACACCTACGACATGGAGCGCCGCAAGCACGCGCGCGCGATGATCGACCTTTCCACCATGGTGGGCCGGGTCATCTCGCCGACCAACCGTCGAGTCGCCACCGCGCGCGACGTGCTGGTGCGTTCGGCGTCAATTGTGCCCACGCTCAAGCGATATGTGCTCGAGATGCGGTTCAAGCCGATGCCGCGCTACGAGCATGGGGCTGTCGTGCACTCGGCGAATCCCAAAGCGCGCACCGAATCGCCCGTCGGGACGCTGTTCATTCAGCCACGGGTCGATACCCGGACTGAGCAAGATGTCCTGCTGGACGACGTGCTGGGCCCGGGGTTCGCTCTGCTGTGCTGGAACAACAACCCACGCAGGATTCTCGGCGACGAGGCGTTTGCGAAGTGGAAAGCGCTGGGCGCACGGTTTGTTGCGCTGCGGCCGTTGACTCAGCTGCACTGGCCCGGACACGACGATCCGGATGTCATCATCGTCGGCGACCGCACCGGTGGGCTCAAATCCTGGTTCGACGTGCACTCCGAATCGGTGGTGTTCCTGCGTCCCGATCGCTGCATTGCGGGTGCCTGTATCGCCCAGCTCTCTCCCGAGCTCAGCGCATCGTTGCTGGACGCCCTCACGCTCATCCCGGGAGGGGGTGATGTCGACAGTGGCAATGGCTCTGTGCTGTATGTCCCACAGCCCGCTCCTGAATCTTCCGGGGCCGTCGCGGGACCTGCTTGACGACATCGAAGGCGCCATCGCGCAGGCTCGGGAATTCGTCCGCGATTACGATCCCGAACTCGTCGTCATCTTTTCTCCGGATCACTACAACGGGTTCTTCTACAAGGCGATGCCACCGTTCTGTATCGGCCTGAACGCCAACGGAGTTGGCGACTACGGCACGCATGCTGGTCCGCTGGATGTTCCGACGGGCCTGGCCTCGCAGTGCGCGGAGGCCGTGCTCGACGCGGGCATCGACGTAGCGGTATCGGCCAGCATGGACGTCGACCACGGGACTGTCCAGCCGCTGGAGAAGCTGTTCGGGGACGCGCTGGCGCGTCCCGTCATACCGGTCTTCATCAATGCGGTTGCGGTGCCGTTGGGACCGCTGCACCGTTGCCGGGCGCTGGGCGCCGCCGTGGGCAACTACCTAGCCACTTTGGACAAGCGGGTCCTGGTGATTGGATCCGGTGGACTCTCGCACAGTCCGCCGGTGCCGACCCTGGCGACCGCGACTGACGCGGTCCTGGAGCGGATCGTGCAGGGCCGGCCGATGACACCCGAGCAGCGGCAAGCCAGGCAGATCGCCGTCGTCGAGGCGGCCAAGGCCTTCGCCGGCGGCGGCAGTGATCTGCAACCTCTCAACCCGGCGTGGGACCACCGCTTCCTGGAGATCATCGACGGCGGCCGGCTCACCGAGTTCGACCTCTGGTCGAACTCGTTCGTGCTCTACGAGGGCGGTACCTCCGCGCACGAAGTGCGCACGTGGATAGCGGCTTTCGCCGCGCTGAAAACCGCAGGCGAGTATGCGACGGCGCTGCGCTATTACAGACCGGCCGAGGAATTGATCGCCGGGTTCGCGATCAGGACGGCGATGCCGACATGACCGGTGCGGACATGACCGGCTTGGATCACGTCGTCGACGTGTTGATCGTCGGGTCTGGCGGTGGCGGCATGACTGCCGCCCTGACCGCGCACGCTTCCGGACTGGACACGTTGGTGGTCGAAAAGTCCTCCCATTTCGGCGGTTCCACCGCCCTGTCCGGAGGCGGCATCTGGGTACCTGGCGCGCCCTCGCAACGCCGGGAGGGCTACTCGCCGGATCCCGAAGGCGTGGTCGAGTACCTGCTCAAGATCACCGGAGGCTTGGTCAGCGAGGCGCGCATCCGGCAGTACGTCGAGTCCGCCCCGAAGATGCTGGAGTTCCTCGAAGGGCTTTCCGGATGGTTCGAATTCGTCTGGAAGCCAGGCTATGCCGATTACTACCCGGAATTGCCCGGTGGCTCCGAACTCGGTAGCACAATCAATGTCCCGGCCATCGATCTACGGAAGCTCGGCGCAGACGAGAAGACGCTGCTGCAGCCGCTGGCGCTTGCTCCCCGGGGAATCTGGCTGGGCCCCAAAGACCTTCGGACCTTCTACCGAATCAGGCAGTCGTGGGCCGGCAAGGGCGTGCTGGTGAAACTGATCTGGCGGATGGTCAAGGCTAGAGTCTTCAATGAGCGGATGGCCGCGATCGGACAGTCGCTGGCCGCACGGCTGCGGCTCGCGATGCGAGAGAGCGGCATCCCGCTGTGGCTGGACGCTCCAATGACCGAGTTGCTCACCGACACAGGCGGATCGGTGACCGGGGCGGTGCTCGAACGGGACGGCGCCAAGCAGCGGATCGGTGCGCGCCGAGGCGTCATCCTGGCTTCCGGTGGCTTCGATCACGACCTTGCCTGGCGCAAGGAGCAGCTTCCTGTTGTGGACCAGGACTGGAGCTTCGGTAACCCGGCCGCCATGGGCGACGGCATCCGCGCGGGCCAAAAGGTGGGCGCCGCAACCGATCTTCTGGACGAGGCGTGGTGGTTCCCGGCCATCCAATGGCCGGACGGCCGAATGCAATTCATGCTCAACGAGCGAATGATGCCGTCCCAATTCATCGTCAACGGCGACGGCAAGCGCTTCATCAACGAGGCCGCCCCGTATATGGACTTCGGCCACGCCATGATCGACGGACAGCAGTCCGGGGTCACCCATATCCCATGCTGGCTGATCACCGATCACCGATCCTTCAACCGCTACGTCGTCGGCGGCCACCTACCGATCCCGAAAATCCCCGGCGCTCCGGTGCCCACCGGCCGCAAGGTTCCGTCGGCCTGGCTGGAATCCGGCGTGGTGAAAGCGGCGACCGACTGGGACGAAATGGCCGGAAAGATCGGCGTCCCGGCCGCCCAACTTCGGGCAACCGCAGCGCGTTTCAACGAGCTCGCGAACCAGGGTCACGACGACGATTTCAACCGAGGGGACAGCGTCTACGACAACTATTACGGCGATCCGACCCTGCCCAACCCCAATCTGTATCCGCTGGGTGACCCGCCCTACTACGCGTTTCGAATCGTTCTCGGCGATCTCGGGACCTCCGGTGGTCTGTTGACCGACGAATATGCCCGAGTTGTACGTCCCGACGGCACCGTCGTGCCCGGGTTGTACGCGGTGGGTAACACCTCCGCGCCGGTGATGGGCCGCAGCTATGCGGGCGCCGGGGCGACCATCGGTCCCGCCATGACGTTCGGCTTTATCGCCGCGAAACACCTTGCCAGCCAGGCCTAGTCTCTTGAGGAGGTAACAATGAAAATTTCACTGTTCTACGAGTTCGCTCTGCCGCGCCCGTGGGTGCCGGATGACGAACATGTCATGTTGCAGGAATGTCTGGACGAGGTGGAGGCCGCCGACAAGGCGGGGTTCTCGACCGTCTGGCTGACCGAGCATCACTTCCTGGAGGAGTACTGCCATTCCACCGCGCCGGAGATATTCCTGGCCGCGGCCAGCCAGCGGACCAAGAACATCCGGCTCGGATTCGGCATCATGCACCTGCCGCCCTTGGTGAATCACCCCGCGCGGGTCGCCGAACGCATTGCCACCCTTGACCTACTGTCCAACGGGCGCGTCGAGTTCGGCACCGGCGAATCCTCCTCGGTCGGTGAGCTGGGCGGGTTCAACATAGATCCCGCCGACAAGCGCGCGCAGTGGGAAGAGGCGCTCGAGGTCTCGATCCGATGCATGATCGAAGAGCCCTTCTCCGGGTTCGATGGCCAGCACGTCCAGATGCCGGCCCGCAACGTGGTGCCCAAGCCGCTGCAGAAGCCACATCCCCCCGTCTGGGTCGCCTGCACCCGGCCGGCCAGCGTGCAGATGGCCGCCCAAAAAGCCATTGGCGCTTTGAGTTTCGCCTACACCGGTCCCGGGCCGCTGACCGAGCGGGTCAACGGCTACTACAAGGAGTTCGAGGAGAACGGCGTGCCGGTCACGCCGCGGATCAACCCGAACATCCTGGCCATCGGTGGTGACCTGTCGATGATGGTCGCCAAGACCGATGAGCAAGCCCTGCAACGCCTCGGCCAGGGCGGCGGGTTCTTCTCGTTCGGCATCATGCACTACTACATGACCGGCGTGCACACCCCCGGGCGGACCGGGGTGTGGAAGCGCTACCTCGAAGAGGTCGAAAAAGACCCGACGCTGGCCTACGGCCCCGGCCGTGGCGCGATCGGATCCCCGGCCACCGTGCGCGAATTCCTGCGCGGCTACGAGGAGAGCGGCGTCGACGAGATCATCCTGCTGCTCAATCCGCGCAGCCACGAAGGCACGATGGAGTCCATCGAGCTGATGGGCAAAGAGGTGCTGCCCGAATTCATCGAGCGCGATAAGAAGGCGGTCGCTGAGAAGGCCAAGCGGCTCGAGCCCGTCATCGAGAAGGTCGAGGCGCGACGGCCCAAGTCGACCGCACCGAAGTTCGATGAAAACTACTCCTTCGGCGGCCTGCCCACCGGTCGTGGCGGTAAGTTCACTGCCAGCGAGATTCCCGAGGCTATGGCGGAGATCAACGAGGGCCGCGTTCAGGCGGCGCAGCGCGCAAAGGAGGAGCGCGGCAAATGATTCCGGACGGCCCCTGGATTTAGGAAGGCGTGGGCGAAATCGACGAGCTATGGCGATACGACGGCCGCCGCGCGGTGGTGACCGGATGTGCGTCGGGCATCGGCGAACAGGTGGTACGACAGCTCACCCAACTCGGGGCCGAGGTCATCGGGCTGGACAAGCGCCGACCGCCGTTCGAGGTCAACGAGTTTCATGAAGTCGACCTGGCTGACCCGGAGTCGATAGACGGTGCCGTAGCGTCCATCGGCGGGCGCATCGACGCGCTTTTCAATGTCGCCGGTGTCTCCTCCGGGATCGGCAACCCGACGCTGGTCGCCACGATCAACTTCCTGGGCCTGCGGCAGGTGACCGAGGCGCTGGTTCCGAAGATGGCCGCGGGGTCTTCCATCGTGAGCGTGTCCTCGCTCGCGGCGGCCGCCTATCGAGAGCATGTGGAAGCCGTGGCGCCGCTGCTGAAAACCGCGACGATGCAAGAGGGCATCGAATGGTGTCAGGCCCATCCCGACGAGTTGGGCAACGGCTATCAACTGTCCAAGGAAGCGATCATCCTCTACACCATGCGCAGCGCCACGGTGTTGGGTGCCAACGGTATCCGCATCAACTGCTCCGGCCCCGGGGTCACCGAGACCCCGATCCTTGATCAGCTGCGGACGGCGTACGGACAGGGCTTCCTCGACGACATTCCCAACTCTCTGGGGCGGGTTTCCGACCCCGCCGAGCAGGCTGCGGTATTGCTCTTCTTGAATAGTCGTGCAGCCAGCTACATCACGGGACAGATCCTCTGGGTCGACGGCGGAAACGTGGGCGCCGCGATCGCCCGTGAACTCGAGGAAGGACGGGCCCCATGGCCGACTTGACTGACTTTCGGCGGGTCGCGAGTGACGTCTCCAATTGGGGGCGGTGGGGGGACGACGACGAGCTCGGCACCCTGAACTTCATCACCGCGGACAAGGTCGCCCAAGCAGCGAGCCTGGTCAAGCATGGCAAGGTGTTCCCGCTCGGCGTCGACTTCGGTGCTTCCGGGCCGCAGGGCGCCTTCGAGTTTCGGCATAACCCGGTGCACATCATGACTGTCGACGGCGGCGATGTGAACACGCTGGCCAAGTACGGGCCGAACTGGCCCCGTAATCCGTTGGCCCAGCAGCTGAGTAGCTACATGACGGCCGACAACCCGTTCCGCTTCAACGACGACATCATCATCATGCCGTTGCAGGCGGCAAGCCAGTGGGATGCGCTGTCCCACGTCTACTACGACGATTTCCTCTACAACGGGTTCCCCGCGGATTCGGTGACCAGCTTGGGCGCCTACCACTGCGGCATCGACAAGGTCGACGTCAAGGGCATCACGTCGCGCGGTGTGCTGCTGGACTTGGTTCGCCATCGCGGGGCGGAGGTCTTCCTGGAGGCCGGAAACCCGATATCCCCGGAAGAACTCGACGACGTGGTCCGCGCGCAGGGCGTGACAATCGGGCCAGGCGACATTGTGCTGATCCGGACCGGTTGGTGGACAAGGTTTCTCATGACCGGAAACAAGACGGAAGGGTATTCCGGACTGGACTGGCGATGTGCCCAGTGGCTGCACGATCACCAGATCGCCGCCGTGGCCGCAGACAACCTTCAGGTCGAAGACCTGGAATCCGGAGTCGAAGGGGTCACTTTCCCGCTGCATCTGCTCTGCCTGCGCGACATGGGGATGATCTTCGGCGAATACTGGGATCTCACCGCGCTGGCAGCGGACTGCGCGGCCGACGGCGTCTACGAGTTCCAGCTTGTCGCCCCGCCCCTGCGGGTGGTGGGCGCAGTCGGCTCCCCAGTCAACCCGATCGCGATCAAGTGATGGACTTCGCGCGCAAGACCATGCTGGTGGATGGCCTTACCACCGGCTACCTTGAGGCCGGCGAAGGAGATCCCCTGGTGCTCCTGCACGGCGGCGAGTTCGGCGCCAGCGCCGAACTCGGTTGGGAACGCAATATTTCCGCGCTGGCCGCGCATTATCGAGTGCTGGCCCCGGACATGCTGGGGTATGGAAGTTCGGCGAAGGTGATCGACTTCGTCGACGGCCGCGGGATGCGGATACGCCACATCGCCCGCTTCTGCGAGGTGCTCGGCATCGACTCGGCGCATTTCGCCGGCAACTCCATGGGCGCCATCAACCTTCTCAACGACACCACGTCGGAGGCGCCTCGGCTGCCGGTCCGTAGCTTGATGATCATCTGCGGAGGCGGAGAGATCCAGCAGAACAAGTACTTTGAGGCATTGCAGGAGTACGACGCGACGTTTGCGGCCATGCGCAGCATCGTCGAGGCACTGTTCTACGACGCCGGGTATCCGGCCGACGAGGAATACGTGCGGCGCCGCCATGAGTCGAGCACCGCGCCAGGGGCATGGGAGGCGGTGGCCGCGGCGCGTTTCCGCCGTCCGGGTTCGTCGCGGCCCCCGACCCCGTCGACCACGCGAGCCTACGAACGCATCTGTGTGCCAACGCTTCTCATCGAAGGCGGAGAGGACAAGCTGCTACCGTCGGGCTGGGCCGCCCAGATCGCCAAGCAGATCGACGGCGCCCGCTCGGCGGTCGTCGCCAACGCCGGTCACTGTCCACAGATCGAGCAGGCGCCGACGACAAACGATTTGCTGCTGGAATTCCTGGCTTCTTAGAACACGTATTCCAACCGGGTCATCATTCCCGCGACTTGGTGGTAGGTGTTGTGGCAATGCATCTGCCACACGCCGGGGTTGTCGGCCACCAGGACGGCGAGGATCTTCTGTTTGGGCAGCACGATCACGGTGTCCTTGCGGGCGCCGAGAGATCCGTCGGAGTTGATCAGCTGGAACGTGTGCCCATGCAGGTGGATTGGGTGATACATCATCGTGGTGTTGTCGAACGTGATCGTGGGCCGTTGACCCTGCTGAACGTGGAGCGGATTGGTCCTGCTGTAGGGCTCGCCGTTGATCGTCCAGTCGTACTGGATCATGTTGCCGCCCAGGACGACCGGAAGGTCGAGACCCGGTTGGGGCCGCCCCAGCATGGCCGACGTTGCGGCGGTGAACATGTCGACGGTCCCCACGCGTTTGGTGAGTTCGGCCGGTTGGAACTGCGGATCGGGCGGGCTGCCTTGTCCGGTGGACAGCAGCGCACGCGCCAGCGAGCCTTTACCTTCCGCGAGCGCTACCAGTGGGAAGACGCCGTCGGCGGCGGTCACGATGACGTCGTACCGTTCGGCCATCCCGATGAGCAGGGCGTCGACCTGCCTGGGCACGACGCGATAACCGTCGGTGTGGGTGACCGTCATGGTGTGGCCGGCCAACGCGACGCGAAATGCGGTGTCGGAACCGACGTTGATGAAACGAATCCGGATTCGCTGGCCCGGTTTCGCGTTGAAACTGGTGGGAGCCGCGGGAATTCGGCCGTTGATCAGATAGTACGGATAGGGGATGTCTCCGGCGTCGCCGCCAAGCAGGTCGCTGTTACCAACCTTGGCTGTCGGCATCGCCGCCACCGACGTTGTCGGGCTCGTCGACGTTGTCGGGGTTGTCGACGTCGTCTCGGTCGTGGACGTGGTGGAGGTCGTCGAGGTGGTGGGGGATGACGAGGTCGTCTCGGGTGCGGCGGGCATGTTGGACATGCTGGGCTTGTTCGGGTTCGTGAGCTCCTCGTAGAGTTGCTGCGGGCTCTTTCCGATGCCGTCGGTCCAGTCATCAAGGACCACAACCCATTCGACGTCGTAATCACCCTCCGTAGGATCCTCGATGATCACCGGCAGGTAGAGACCCATGTCTTCGTCGAGGCCGGTGTGCGGATGGGCCCAGTAGGTTCCCGAATTCGGCACGGAGAACTGGTAGGTGAATTCTTGACCGGCCTCGATGTTCGGTGTGGCCGGCTCCGCGCCATCCATGTTGTTGCGCAACGCGATACCGTGCCAATGCACCGATGTCGGATGGTCGAGTTTGTTCGAGACCTTGACCACAAGCTCGTCGCCGACGGTAGCCCGGATCAACGGTCCGGGGAGCTTGTCGCCGAAGGCCAGCGTCCGGACGACCGGCCCGCCCAGGTCGATCTGGGCCAGCTGCGGAGTCAAACTGGCGGTCACCGTGCGGCCGCTGTGGGGCCGCGCCGCTTCCGCTGCAGCGATCGCGGCCGCCATCTTGGTGGCACTGCTCGGTGCCTGCGACTCGGAGTGGCCGCAGGCCGCCAGGGTCAATCCACCCGCGATACCGGCTGCCATGAAGCCGCGCCGGGTAAGCCGCGCCCCGTCGATCCGAACCCCACTGGTGGGTAGCGGCATTGATCGCTCCTCGTCGTCGGTCGATACGTGCCCGGCGAGTTATACCGTGCTAGGGAGTTAGCCAGAACGCAACCATTGACATGTAGGAGTGTTCCCCTGCCTCAACCGGCCTAGGCCCGGGACGGTATCCAGTCGCTGAAGTTGGTGGGGTAGACGGTCAGTTTTTCGCCGTCGATGGGGACGATGCTGCGGTCGTCGAGCACCGCACCGTAATAGCGGGCATCGGGGTCGGTGACCACCTGGCGGGTATCGCCAGTTGCGGCGAACCAGGTCCGGATGAAGTCGTCCATGCCTTGCTTTTCCGGGCCGGCGATGTTGATCACCGCGTTGGTCGGATCGCCAGTTGCAGCGCGGGTGACGGCCGTGGCGACATCCGCCGAGGCAATGGGCTGGAATGCTCCGTGCGGCGCGCGGACCGTGTCGCCATCGGCCAGCGAATCGGCAATGCCGCCAACGAATTCGAAGAACTGCGTCGCCCGCACGATCGAATACGGAGACCCCGATTCCACGAGCACCTTCTCCTGGGCGACCTTGGCCCGCATGTAGCCGCTGTCGGGCGACCGCTCGGCTCCGACGATCGAGAGTGCGACGTGGTGTGCCACGCCGGCAGCGCGCTCTGCCTCGAGCAGGTTGCGGGTGGAGGTGGTGAAAAACTCCAGCACGTCGTCGTCGGCCCAGGACGGTGAGTTCGAAACGTCCACCACCGTGTGGACACCGGCGACGGCCTCGGCGACGCCTTCGCCGGTGATGGAGTTGACACCCGAGCGCGGCGATGCCGGCACAGCCTCGTGGCCCAGCTCGGTCAGCATGCCGACAACCTGCGATCCGATCAGCCCGCTGCCACCGACTACCAAAATCTTCATGAGTACGCCCTTCCAGTCTCCCGATGAACTGCCGTATTCAGCATGGCGTCTCCGCTGTCTGACCGGAACCCCCGCTAGGCGAAACGCCGGGCGATCCCGTCGTCGGTGCTGGCCACCGAGTAGCACGCCGCGGTCGAGATGATCGTCGGTACGACGAGCGCGAGCCCGAAGACGAACATGACGAAGGCGCGGTTGGGGGTCGTCAGCCAGCCGACTGGAAGGCGTGCCAGGGTGATGGCAAGCCATGACGCGGCGACGGCGAGGAACAACGTTCCCACCGTGGCGACCTTGATCGACCGCAACGCCAACTGCGTTGGCTCGGCGGTATTGGCCAGCGAGCGGTTGAGGTTTTTCGTGCGGATATAGACCACCACGAAATCGAGCAGGATCATCAGCGCGCAGAACGTCACGATCGTCCCCGTCAGCCAGAGCGCGGGCCGGTGACCGAGCACGAAATGCAGGTAGTCGATGCTCGTTTCGCTCATGATCAACGTCGTCGCCATTGCCGCGCCGAAGGTCAGCCACCCGCCGAGGTCGGCGAGGAAACAGTAGGCGCGGATGTCGGTGTCTTCCTGGGGGGCCTCCCTGGGCACCTTGTTCACCGCGTGGCTGGCAAGCATCCAGCCCAGTCCGCCGAACAGCGCGGTCGTGCCCGCCGCGAGCATGCCGGTCGCCAGATCGCCCTGGGTCCAGGCGATCCCGCAGATGGCCTGGCGGTCGCCGTTGTCCGGCGGGTGAGTGCCGCTGATGAGGCTGAACAGAAAGCTGCTGAGCATCAGGATCAGCACCGCCGATGCGAACAACGCCAGGGTGTGCACGCCTTCTCGGCTGCTGCGGTCGAACAGCAATGCGATCGCGGTGATGAGGAACCCGCCGAGCACCCCGGCGAGCTGCGACGTCGACGCCGCCGACGCGATCATGCTCCATTCGTCGGAGGTGCAAAAGGTATCGGGATTCATCGGCGCCGCTCGCTCATGCGCCAAACATTAGCCAGACCCGGAGCCGACGAAGCCGAATGTTTGCTGATTGAGCGTGACGATCATTGTCTTAAATCAACTGCTTGACTTAAACCCGTGGACGCCGATTAACTCTCCGTGTGGTTAACGAATTGGATGGCAAGGTCGCCATCGTCACCGGCGGGGCGTCGGGCATCGGTCGAGGCCTCGTGGAGCGGTTTGTGGCAGAGGGCGCGCGGGTCGTCATCGCCGACATCGAGGCCGATCGAGGTGCGGCCCTGGCTGCGGACCTAGGTGCCAGCGCTTTGTTCCAGAAGACGGACGTCTCCGATCCCGAACAGGTGGGGGCGCTGGTGACCGCTGCCGTCGAGAAGTTCGGCGGACTGCACGTCATGGTGAACAACGCCGGGGTTTCCAGCCCTCTACGGAAGTTGCTCGACGACGACCTGGCCGATTTCCACCGCGTGATGGGCGTCAACGTGCTGGGCGTGATGGCGGGCACCCGAGATGCCGCGAAGCACATGGCCGAAAACGGTGGCGGGTCGATCATCAACATCACCTCGATCGGCGGCATCCAGGCCGGCGGTGGCGTAATGATCTATCGCGCGTCCAAGGCAGCCGTCATCCAGTTCACCAAGTCAGCGGCAATTGAGTTGGCGCGCTACGAGATTCGTGTCAACGCCATCGCTCCGGGCAGCATACCCACGCCGATATTGGGGAAGTCGGCGGCGGGCATGGATCCGGAAGAGCTGCAGCGGTTCGAGGCGCGGATTCGCGCGGGGATGCGCGATGACCGCCCGCTGAAGCGCGAGGGCACGCCCGACGACGTCGCCGAGGCGGCGCTGTATTTCGGAACCGACCGGTCGCGCTATGTCACCGGAACCGTGCTGCCGGTGGACGGCGGGACGGTGGCCGGCAAGCCGATCCGGACCAAGACGCGCGAGGGATGACCCAACGGCCTCGAGGTCGTGGCGGGTGCGCGGCCAATCTATTTAAATCAAGCGCTTGACTTAAACAGGTAGGCGAGGTTGACTGAGCCAATGACCACGGCCAGGAGCGTTCGCACCGAACGCGCCAGCTCCACGCAGGAGGCGATCCTGGTGGCGGCCGAACGCCTGTATGCCGAGCACGGCGTGTTCGCGGTGTCGAACAGGCAGGTCAGCGAGGCCGCGGGGCAGGGCAACAACGCCGCGGTGGGCTACCACTTCGGCACCAAGGCCGACCTGGTGCGCGCCATCGAGGAGAAGCACCGCGGACCCGTCGAGGAGTTGCGCGAGCAGATGGTGTCCGAGCTAGAGGCATCGGGCAGGTCGGGCGAACTGCGAGCCTGGGTAGCCTGCTTGGTGCGCCCACTCACCGATCACCTGGACGACCTCGGCAACCCCACCTGGTACGCGCGCTTCGCCGCGCAGGCGATGACCGACCCGGCCTACTACAACATCATCGTCAAGGGTGCCCTGAGCTCGCCGTCGCTGGTCCAGGTCGTCGATGGCTTCAACCGCTGCCTGCCCAACCTGCCGGCCGATGTGCACTTCGAACGCAACATCATGGCCCGAAATCTATTGATGCACACCTGCGCCGACCGCGAACGTGCTCTCGCTGCAGGTTCTCCGATGGCCCAACCCTCTTGGCGGGCAGCCGCATTCGGGCTCATCGATGCGATTGTGGGCCTGTGGCTGGCGCCGGTAACTCCGTACGAATGAAGAGCATGCTGATGAAAGTGACTGTCGACCAGAACATTTGCGCGTCCTCGGGCAATTGCGTGATGAATGCACCCGAGGTGTTCGACCAGCGGGACGAGGACGGCGTCGTCATGCTGCTCAATGAACACCCGTCCGCCGAGCAGGCCGAAGGGGCACGCCAGGCAGCCGCGGCGTGCCCGGCACAGGCCATCTACATCGAGGAATGAAATGTCAGACGCACTGACGAGCACGACAACCGAGGTCGTTCCCGAGATCCCGGACTACCCGATGGCCCGCGACCCGCGCTGCCCGTTCGCCCCACCCCCGGACGTCATGGCGCTGGCCGAAGAGCGGCCGCTGTCGCGGGTCCGGATCTGGGACGGCAGCACGCCATGGCTGATCACTGGCTATGAGCAAGTGCGCGAACTATTCTCGGATTCTCGGGTCAGCGTCGACGACCGGGTGCCCGGCTTTCCGCACTGGAACGAAGGCATGTTGTCGACCGTGCACAAGCGGCCCCGGTCGGTGTTCACCGCCGACGGCGACGAGCACACCCGCTTCCGGCGGATGCTGTCGAAGCCGTTCACCTTCCGGCGCGTGGAAGGCCTGCGGCCGACGATCCAGCAGATCACCGACGACCACATCGACACGATGCTGGCCGGGCCGCAGCCGGCGGACGTCGTCTCCGCGATCGCACTGCCGGTCCCGTCCTTGGTGATCAGTCAGATGCTCGGCGTGCCCTACGAGGACGCCGAGATGTTCCAGCATCACGCCAATGTGGGCCTCGCTCGCTACGCCGCCGCCGAGGACACCATGAAAGGCGCGATGAGCCTGCACAAGTACCTGGCTCAGCTCGTCGAAGCAAAGATGGAAAACCCTGCGGAGGACGCGGTTTCCGACCTTGCCGAGCGGGTCAAGGCCGGCGAGCTCAGCGTGAAAGAGGCCGCGCAGCTCGGCACCGGATTGCTGATAGCCGGGCATGAGACGACGGCGAACATGATCGGGCTGGGAGTGCTTGCCCTGCTGCAGAATCCCGCCCAGGCCGCCGTGATCCGCAATGCCGACGAGCCCAAGATAATCGCCAACGCGGTCGAGGAGTTGCTGCGCTACCTCAGCATCATCCAGAACGGTCAGCGCCGGGTCGCCCTGGAAGACATCCACATCGCTGGAGAGACCATCCGCGCGCACGACGGCATCATCATCGACCTGGCTCCGGCGAACTGGGATGCGGACGCCTTTGCCGAGCCCGATCGGCTCTACCTGCACCGCTCCGGGGCCGACCGCAATGTCGCTTTCGGTTACGGCCGCCATCAGTGCGTGGGTCAGCAACTGGCGCGGGCGGAGCTGCAAATCGTTTTCCACACGCTCTTCCGCCGTATCCCGACCATGGCGCTGGCCGTACCGATCGAAGACATCCCGTTCAAACACGACCGGCTCGCCTACGGCGTTTACGAACTGCCGGTTACCTGGTAAGCGAAATTCATTGAGCAGCCCGAGATGATCACGCTTCACATCCCGATCCGAATGGAGGGTCAATAATGTCAACGCCGACAACCACCGCTTCGCTCTACCCGCCCGGAGGCTACGGCGCTCCGAAGGACCGCCGCGGCCACGCCGCGGACAGCGATGTGGGCCTGCCCGAAGGGACCGTGGTCTTCTCGGCCGATAACCACATCTCCCTGGCCGACGACATCTTCTACGAGCGCTTCCCAGAAGATCTCAAGGAGAAGGCTCCGCGGATCTGGTACGAGGACGGCGCCTACCAAGTCGGGCGCAAGGGGCAGTCATTTCTGCCGGGCGACTTCAGCGCGGTGCTGATGCAGTACGACGACCTGCCCGGAGCCGCCAGCACCAACATCGAGGCCCGGATCCAGGAGTTGCATGACGACGGCGTCGAGAAGGAACTGGCCTTCCCCAACGCGATACTTGCGCTGTTCCACTACCCCGACAAGCAACTTCGTGAACTGGCGTTCCGAATCTACAACGAATACATCGCCGAGCTGCAGGAGCGCTCCAACGGCCACTTCTACGGTGCCGGGCTGATCAACTGGTGGGATCCGCAGGGCACCAGGAAGACGCTCGAAGAGCTGAAGTCGTTGGGGCTCAAGACGTTCCTGATGCCGCTGAACCCGGGCAAGGACGACGACGGTAACCCGATCGACTATTCCAGCACTTCGATGGACCCTGTCTGGGACGAGATCGAGGCGTCCGGCCTACCGATCACACACCACATCGGCGAAACCCCGCCGAAAAGTCCGACCGAGTTCAACAGCGTCGTGGTGGGCATGATGATCAACATCGACGGATTCCGGGAAACGTTCGCCAAGTACATCTTTGGCGGCATCCTCGACCGGCACCCGTCGCTGCGCCTGGGCTGGTTCGAGGGTGGCATTGCCTGGGTCCCATGGGCGCTGCAGGACGCCGAGCACCTGGTGGCGTCCTACCAGCACATGTTCAACCGGCCGCTGGAACACGATGTGCGCTATT
This sequence comes from Mycobacterium sp. IDUB_19, assembly GCF_055419445.1. Classification (NCBI taxonomy): domain Bacteria; kingdom Bacillati; phylum Actinomycetota; class Actinomycetes; order Mycobacteriales; family Mycobacteriaceae; genus Mycobacterium; species Mycobacterium sp. IDUB_19. The sequence goes on from NZ_JBVAXR010000026.1 coordinate 19,442, forward strand.
ACTGGGACAATCATATGAGCGCATCGTTCATGGTCGACCCGCTGGGCTTGGCGCTGATCGACCAGATCGGGGTGGACAAGGTGATGTGGTCCAGCGACTACCCGCACAACGAAAGCACCTACGGTTATTCGGAAAAGTCGCTGAAAGCCGTTGTCGACGCCGTTGGGCCGGCGAACGCGGCGAAGATCGTCAGCGACAACATCACGAAGTTCTTGGGTCTGCAGTGACGACATTCGCGCAATTGGACACCAGCACCGGTAACGGACTGGTGATTCCCGAAATACCCGACTTGGGTCGTCTACGTCGCGAGACCGGGGCCCGGTTGCGGTCGGCCATGGCCGACCGCGGCGTCGACGCGATGATCCTGCTGGGCAACAACGCCGTGGTCTACGCCACCGGCGCCAGCTGGCCGCTCGGCGACGCCGGCCTGTCCTACGTCGAGCGACCGGTGGCCGTGGTGGTCGCCAACGACGAGTGGCCGCATCTGTTCCTGCCGTTCCGCGAGGGAGCGTCGCAGGAGTCCGACTTGCCCGCCGATCACTTGCACGGGCCCGTCTATCTTGAATTCGAAGAAGGCGTAGCGAATTTCGCACAGACGATTGCCTGCCTGATTCCAGCCGGAGCGGTGATTGCGGTCGACGAGTGCACCGGCGCGATGTCTCGTGCCGCGAACCTGTTGTTCCCCAACGGCGCTCCCGTCGACGCAGCGGCCGTCGTCAGTGCGGCCAAGGCGGTCAAGACCCCGGATGAATTGTCGTGCATGCGCACCGCCATCCGGATCACCGACGAAGCCATGGTCGAAGTCCAAAAGCAGCTGGCGCCCGGAATCCGTCAGATCGATTTGTCGGCAAGCTTTTTGCGACGTGCCTTCGAGTTAGGGGCCACGGCCAGCATGCTCGAACCGATCTGGCAGGTGATGCCGCCGAGCAAGGCAGAGGGCGTGTGGACCACGCACGGCGACTTGGCGCTGCCACTGCTGACCACTGAGCGTGAGCTGGTCGAAGGTGACGTGCTGTGGACCGACGTCAGCATCACCTACCAGGGCTACTGCTCCGACTTTGGGCGCACCTGGATCGTCGGCCGCGACCCGTCGCCGCGTCAGCAGGCGCAATTCGACAAATGGTTCGAGATCATGAGCGCGGTGCTCGGTGTCGCCAAGGCCGGTGCCACCGCCGCAGATCTGGGCCGGGCCGCCATCAAGGCCAACGGCGGCACCAAGCCGTGGCTGCCGCACTTCTACCTGGGCCACGGCATCGGCGTCAACGCCGCCGAAATGCCGATGATCGGAACAGATCTCGGTCAGGACTTCGACGAGAATTTCGTCCTTCAATCCGGAATGGTGCTGGTACTGGAGCCGGTGGTGTGGGAAGACGGCACCGGCGGCTATCGCAGCGAAGAGGTCCTGGTGATTACCGAGGAAGGCTGGATTCGTTTGACCAACTATCCCTATGACCCCTATGGCAACTGAAGTCCTGCCCGACGAGCGCACGCTGCGCTCGGGGCGTCGCCAGCGGGCGCTAGAGCAAATGGCGGCACACGATCTCGACGTCTTGGTCCTTGGCCGGCAGGCCAATGTCCGCTACGTGACCGGGGCGCCGCAACTGTGGGTCGCCGGTACCCGGCCGTTCGGTCCGACATGCGTGCTGGTGCGGGATTCCGGTGCCGTGCACCTCCTCAGCACCTGGGACGAGGGCATTCCCGAAGACATCCCGCACGAGAACCTCTACGGCATCTCGTGGAATCCAATGAACACCATGGCGGCGTTGGGCCGCATCGACGGTGCGGCAACCGCCCGACGCGTCGGAACCGATGCGCTCTCACCGGTTTTCGCCAAGCTGCTGCCAACCGCGTTTCCCAACGCGCAACTGGTCGATGGGGAGCTGGCCATGCGGGCCGCCCGCCGGATCAAGACGGCCGAGGAGATAGCCGCGCTGCGGGAATCCGTCGCGGTGGCCGAATCGGCTCTGGCAGCCGCGGTCGCCGAGTTGCGGCCCGGCGTGCGCGAACAGGCGCTGGCCGGCGTCTTGCTGGAGGCCTCGGCGGCCGGCGGCGTGAGCACTCCGTCGAATCAAGATGTGGCATGGGTGACTTCGCGTACACACCCGTGGCGACGCGCCGACGGCGACGGTCGGATCGAGGACGGCGATCTGGTGGCATTCTCCGCCGGAGTCCTGGCGGGCGGCTATGTCGGTGAGGTGGGACGGACCTGGCCGGCGGACAGGAAGCACGCCCCCAACGGCGCCGCGGCCCTGTACGGTCGCTGGGAGAGCCTGTGGGGCAAGCTGATCGCCGTTTGCCGGCCTGGTGCGGGAGCGGGCGAACTGCTTGCCGCCTACCAGGCGGCCGGGGAGCCGGAGCCGCCGATGCCGGTGGCCCGGGGCCTGGGCATGGGGTTCGATCCACCCGTCGTTTCCAAGCACCTACCCGCGACAGCGGCCGAGGAACGTCTGGAGCCGGGGATGGTGCTCGCCGTGACGGGCTACGTGTGGGAAGAAGGAGTCGGCGCGGTGTTCGGGCGGGAAGCGGTCCTGATCACCGCCGACGGCTCCGAAGTGCTCACCGCGAGCCCGTTCTGGCAGCCCTAGCCATGCCTGACCCCTTGGAGCCGGCAGCCGAGCACCGCGTCGAACCCCCGCTGGCCGGCTACACGGTGATCGATTTGTCTTCCGGTATAGCGGGCGCCTACTGCACCAAGTTGCTCGCCGACGGCGGCGCCGACGTCGTCAAAGTCGAATCGCCAGAGGGTGATCCGCTGCGCTCGTGGTCGGCCTCGGGTGCCGCTATCCCGGCCGGCGGTGACGGTGCGCTGTTCAGCTTCCTGGCCGGCGCAAAACACAGTGTCGTCGCCAATCCCGCCGAGGACGCCGACGCCGGCCTGGTGAACCGGCTACTGGCAGCGGCGGACGCGGTGGTCTGGTCTGCGGGTTCGAAAGTCGCCGAGCACCCGGACTTCACGCCACGCGCCATCCATGGCCGCCACCCGCATCTCACGGTCACCGCGATCACGCCGTTCGGGTTGGAAGGTCCCTGGCGCGACCGCGCCGCGACGGAGTTCACGCTGCAGGCGTGGTCGGGGGGAATCGTCGGGCTCGGGCGTGGCGAGCAGGAGCGGGCACCGGTTTTCATCGGTGGTCAGGTCGGCGAGTATCTGGCCGGAGCCTACGCGAGCGCGGCCACCTTGACGTCGCGATACCGCCGAATCGACGGCGGGGCAGGAGAACTGCTGGACCTGTCGATGCTCGAAACCCAGATCCTGTGCCTCACGTATTACCCGGTCACCTACTTCGAGGTGCTCGGCCGACCATGGCGGGACACCCGCCGGCCGACGGTGCCCGGAGTGGCTCAGGCGAAAGACGGCCTGGTGGATCTGGGGTGTGGAACGGCGCAGCAGTGGTTCGACTTGTGCGCGATGGTCGGCCACCCGGAGTGGATCGACGAGGAGTCGCCGCTGTCGATCACCGAGCTGGCCAACGTCTACGCCGACGAGATCTTTGCCTGGCTGGCCGCCACCACGGTCGACGAAATCCGGGAACTGGCAACGGCATTCCGGATTCCCAACGCGCCCGTCGCCAACGGTGCGAATGTCACTTCCATTGATCAGTTCGTCGAGCGCGATTCATTCGTCCGCAATCCGCGCGACGGCTTCTGGCAGCCGAGTCACCCGTATCGGATGCGGCCCGCGCAATTGCGTCAGCCGCGTCCGGCGCCGCTGCTCGGTGAGCACACCGAGCATTACCTCGCCGCGAATCTGTCGCCACGGCCCGAACCGGCCGGCGTGGCAAAGCCGCTGCCGTTCAGCGGCCTTCGGGTGTTGGACATGACGACGTTCTGGGCGGGCCCCTTCTGCACCCACTTCCTGGCCATGCTCGGCGCTGAGGTGATCCACGTCGAATCCACCCGTCGCCCGGACGGCACTCGGCTGATCGCCGGCATACCGATCACCGAAGACCAGTGGTGGGAAAAGTCGCCGATCTTCGAGGCCCTGAACACCAACAAGAAGGGCCTGACACTCGACCTGCAGAGTGTGCGCGGCCAGGAACTACTGCGTGAGCTCATCGCCACGTGTGACGTGGTAGTGGAGAACTTCACACCGCGGGTGCTGGACCAGGCCGGTCTGGATTTCGCTGCCATTAAATCGATTCGGCCGGACGCGGTGATGGTGCGGATGCCCGGCTTCGGCCTCGACGGGCCGTGGCGCGACAACCCGGCATTCGCCTACGTCATCGAAGCCGCGTCCGGCGTGAGTTGGCTCACCGGCTACCCGGACCGCACCCCGTACGACCCGTATTCGATCGGTGACGCATGCGCCGGCGTGCATGCGCTCAATGGGCTGCTGCTGGCGCTGGAGCATCGACGCCGCACCGGTGAAGGTGTGTTCGTCGAAGCGGCGATGGTCGATGCGGCGCTGAGCATCTCCGCCGAGCAGGTAATCGAGTACTCGGCATACGGGGCGGCGCTGGAGCGTGCCGGCAACCGGGGGCCGACGGCCGCGCCCCAGAACCTCTACCGCAGTGCCGACATCGATGAATTCGGCCGGCTCGACAGCTGGGTCGCTATTGCCGTGGCAACCGACGCGCAGTGGGAAACGCTCTGCCGGGCACTCGGATCACCTTCCTGGGCAACCGATCCCAGGCTATCTACCGACGCCGGCCGGCGGATGCACGAGGACTCCATTGACGAGCACCTCGCTGCCTGGTGCGAGAACCGCGGGCGCGACGACATCGTCGCGACCCTCTGGAACGCCGGCGTGCCGGTGGCCAAGGTCCTGCAACCACATCGGCAGACCGAGATGGAGCAGCTCACGTTTCGCGACTTCTTCGAAGAAGTCGAGCATCCCTTGAACGGGCGGGCACGGCTCAGCACCGTGCCGATGAGGTTCTCCAGCGGGCCCGAGCTGTTTCACGGGAATCCCGCACCCACACTGGGACAGCACAACCACGAGCTGCTGGCCGAGTTGGGCCTGAGCACCGCGGAGATAGCGGAGCTGGAAGCCAACGGAGTCATCGGTCGGGCACCCGCGATGCGGTCAGGCTAGTGTTTCCACCCTTCGGCGGCCTGGTCGTCGAAGGTGTGGTCTATGCGTTCGAACCTGCGCTTGACCGAGGCCCGGGCCACCTCGTGCGGCAATATGTAGAGCCGGTTGGCCGCAATCGCGTCGGCGGTGAGCCGCGCTACGGCGTCGACCGACACCGTGTCGTCCTGCGTCGGCGGAAGCGGTCCGAACGCACTCGTCACGTCGGGCGCTGAGGCGAGTCCGTAATCCGCGCCGCGAATGCGTTCGGAGTTGGAGACCAGCTTGGTTTCCACGACCATCGGGCAGAGCACCGAGACGCCGATGCCGTTGTCCTTGACCTCACGGGCCAGGGTCTCGGCCAGGCCGACAACGCCGTACTTGGCAACGCCGTACGCCCCGAGTCCGGCATTGGGCACCAGCCCGGCAAAGGACGCGGTGAAGGCGATGTGGCCGCCCTTGCCCTGCTCGATCAACTTGGGTACGAACGCCTCGACGGCGTGGATCGAACCCCATAGATCGATATCGATCACCCAGCGCCAGTCCTCGTGTGTCATCGCCACGAGCGGACCGGCGACAACGATGCCGGCGTTGCTGAAAACAATGTCGACCTGGCCCAGCAGGCGGAACGACTCGTCCGCGAGGTGAACCATCTCCTCGAGGTGCCGCACGTCGCACGTCACCCCGTGGGCATCGACACCCTCGGATTTGAGGCGGGCGACGGCGTGCTCCAACGCGGACTTGTCGACGTCGGCCAGCACCACGCGGGCTCCGCGGCGGGCGAACTCGGTGGCGGTGGCCAAGCCGATTCCGCTCGCTCCGCCGGTGATGACTGCTCCGCGTCCTTGGAATTCATCCATGGATTCCGAGCGTATTACCCCCGACCCGAAGACTCGATCGCGGTCCAGCCGAGTGCGTGGGCGGATGTGAGAGATCCCATATTGTTAGGACGCTAACCATTAGGGCACTATGTAACCATGGCCAGTCTGACTGCCCGCGAGATCGATCCCCTCGCCCTCGAGCATCAGGTGTGCTTCGCGCTGTCGACCACCAACCGGGCGGTCTTGGCGGTGTACCGACCTCTACTCGAGCCGCTCGGCCTGACTCATCCGCAGTATCTGGTGATGTTGGCGTTGTGGGATCACCGCAAGTCGCCCGGGGCGGACCACTCTCCGCTGTCGGTCAAGCAGATCGCCACCGCCCTACAGATGGATTCGGCCACGCTGTCGCCGATGCTCAAACGCTTGGCGGGACTTGGCCTGATCACTCGCGCCAAGAATGCCGTCGACGAGCGCACTACCGATGTCAGGCTCACCGAACGCGGAATCGCCTTGCGCCAGCGCGCACTCGAGATTCCGCCGGCCGTCGTGGCGCGTCTGGGCGTCGAGCTGGCCGAACTCGAGAACCTGCATCAGGTTCTCACCCGCGTCAACGCGGCCGCTGTGGCCGCCGGCGCTTTGCAATCCTGACACCCTCTCAAGGAGCCATCATGACCGCCGCGAAACCCAATCTCTGGCAATACATCGGCTATTCGTATGGCCGGTGCCTGCCCGACTCGATGCGCAGCTGGGTCGCGCACGATCTGGCCGGCGATGGAGCCGTCCGCCGGCACATGCTGCGGTGGGCGATACCGCCCTTGTTTGTCCTTGCTCCGCTGTGGCTGTTACCCGCCTCGCTCTACGTGCACACCGAGATGACAGCGCCGCTCTACATCTGGGCGCTACTGATTTCCCTTGCCCTGAACAAGGTTTGGCGCCGCCACCGACTGGCGGACCACGGATTGGACCCGAACCTGGTCGACGTGATCAACCGCCGCAAGCAGGCACGGATGCACGAGGACTACATCCGCCGTTACGGGCCGCGACCCGAATCGGCGGAATGGCAGAACAACAGCAGCCCGTTCTAAGGGCTACTTGAGGCAGCTGCCCGCATCGATCGGCAGCGTCACGCCGGTGACATAGCGGGCCTCGTCGGAGGCGAAAAACAGCACCGCATTGCTGACGTCGATCGGGTCCACCCACGGAATCGGCAGCGTGTGGAACATCTGGCAGATCGGGGCCATGTCGTCGGGGCCCGGGTTTTCCAGGTCCGGGCGGAACATCCTCCACGTACCTTCGTTCATGATCATTGGAGTGCTGACGTGGGTGGGGTGCACGGAGTTGACGCGAATCATGTGCTGCCCCAACTCAACTCCGAAGGCGCGCATCAGTCCGACCACACCGTGCTTGGCGGCGACGTAGTGACCGGTGTGCGGGTAGGCCTTCAGTCCGCCGACCGAGCTGGTCAGGATGATCGACCCGCCGCGGCCGCCCGCAAGGATATGCGGGACACCGGCTTTCACGGATTTCCACACCCCGGACAGGTTGACGTCGATCATCTCCGTCCAGTCTTCTTCGCTGGTCTTGTCGAGCGTTTCACCACCATTGCCGATCCCCGCGTTCGCCACGATGATGTCCAGCCGGCCGAGTTGCTCCACGCCGGTGTCCACCGCGGTCTTCAGCGCATCGAAGTTGCGCACATCGACTTCGGCCGTGAAGATTCGGCGGTTATGCCCCTTCACGAGGTCGGCCGTCTCGGCCAGGTCCTCGGGCGTCGAGGCCGGGATCGCCGACCCCTCAACGAGGCCCTCGCGGATGGGCTTACAGATATCGACGGCGATGATGTCGGCACCTTCTTGCGCCAACCGAACCGCGTGGCTGCGGCCCTGACCACGCGCCGCCCCGGTGACGAAAGCAACTTTGCCTTCAACACGTCCAGTCATCGCTACCTCAATTCCTGATTTGCACCCACCAACGGGTGTCAACGACGAATCCGTTTCGGCTAGCTGTAATTCTAGATATTAGAGAATCCGATTCTCGCGAGGCAAATCGCGTGCGCTATTTGCTCAGGTCGGGTGGGCGAGAAGGGCTCCGCGCTGGTGAGTGCTAGCCGACGAATCCGGATGAGCAGAAGTCCCACACCTCGTCGGCGGTGATCGGGTGGATGGTCGCGTCGTCGGAGCCCCCGCTGGACTGCGCGATGAACATGACCGTCTGCATCGTCATGGCGGCTATCCGCTTGGGATTGAGTCCGTCGCGCAACTTGCCTGCGTCGCAGGCCGCTTCCATGAGCTCGGTCAGCAACGCCACCAGCGGCGCATGGGCGATCTTGACCTCGGCCGGGTGTGTAACCAGCAACCGTGGTGCAAAGTCGGTGAACAGCGGGCGCTTGGCTGCGGGGTCCGGTCGCGAGGCCTCGTACAACAGCTCGATGGCGACCTTCAGCCGCTCGAGCGGGTCGGACTGGCCTTCGGTGGCAGCCCGGATCTGGTCGGCCGACCGGCTCAGTGCGTCTTCGAACAACGCGAGCAGCAGTTCGTGCTTACCGTCAAACTGCAGGTAGAAGCTTCGCAGCGACTGGCGGGAGCGGTCCACGACCTCCTGGACGGTGAAGTCCGTGCTGCCCTTTTCTATGATGATGGCCTGCGCCGCGTCGAGGAAGCGCTGAACGCGCTGCGCCGCACGCAATTTCGCAGTTTTGATGGATCGCTCGACGGCGCGTTGCTTCCAGGCCGGCTCTTCGCTTGGGTTGCTCACGGAAGGCTCGGATGATTGCCGCGAGGGGAGAACATGGTTGGACTCTACCGGAGAACGCCGTGACATCGCTGCGCTCGACCCCCTCACGGAACATGTGTCGGAGATTGTAACTTTCTTGCCACGAGAATACTATTCTCCTAGACGTGTGTATAGAAGCGGAATTGCAAGAGTGGACCGCACCGTCGGCGGAAACCCGGATCTGCCGACGTTCTACGCGCTGGCGAATCTCATGGGAGTGCTGTGCAGCTGACCTTCGACACCGAGGTCGAGGAGTTCCGCGCGGAATTCGCGGCTTTCCTCGACGCGAATCCGCTCGACCCGGCGGTGACAGGCGAGCGGCCGCAGTCGAGTTCGGACATTCCGGAGTGGGCCCGCCGGTGGCAACGGCTGCTGTTCGACCACGGATGGCTGCTGCCCGGCAACCCGCCGGAGTTCGGTGGGCGCAACGCCACGCTGCTGCAGCAATACGTGTACCTCGAAGAGTTGTCCCGACGGCGGATCTATCAGAGTTTCAATCCGCAAGGCGTGGGCATCATCGCGGCTTCGTTGCTGTCGTTCGGCACCCCCGAGCAAAAGCAGCGCTGGGCGGTGCCGATTCTGCGCGCGGAGATGACCGCGTCGCTGGGCATGAGCGAGCCCGGCGCGGGCTCCGATCTTGCATCGCTGAAGACGCGCGCGGTACTCGACGGGGACCACTTCGTCGTCAACGGACAGAAGGTGTGGACCTCGGGTGCCCATCACGCCGATGTTCTGTTGACGTTCGTGCGCACCGATCCGGACGCGCCAAAACACAAGGGCATCAGCGCTTTACTGATTCCGACTGATACTCCCGGTGTGGTCCGCCGTCCGTTCGCGTCGGTGGGCGACATCGAAGACGTCGACTTCAACGAGGTCTTTTTCACCGATGCGCGGGTGCCGGCCGAGAACTTGGTCGGGGAGCTCAACGCGGGGTGGCGCGTCGCGACCGGTTCGCTCGGTCACGAGCGTGCCATGTTGTGGCTGGATTACGCCGACATGCTGCACGCGTTGACGGTCGAGTCCAGCCCCGCGGGAGCGGTGCAGCGCGATCGCTACGCCACTTTGGTGATGGATTGGCTCGCGATGCGGCTGCTGGGCTCGGCGACCTTGGCCAAAGCCGCGCGGGGCGAAGAGGATGTGCCCGCTCAGTCGGTGCTCAAGCTGCTCGGTTCGGAGGCGATGCAACGCGCTTGTGAGGACGCGCTCAACGGCAAGGGGGGCGATGGACTCGTGCTTCGTGGGGTCACCGCCCCGTTCGCCCCGCTCAACCTGGACAGCCACTACGGCAGCTGGTTCGACCGGTACACGCGCACCTTCGCCGCGACCATTGCCGGCGGCACTTCCGAAGTCCAGCGCAACATCATCGCCGGACGAGTCCTTGGGCTGCCCCGCGGTTAGCAGTTGTTCGTGGCGGGGTTGTCCAGGCACCGCTGCAAACGGCCCGGATCCTGGGAGTCCGTCCAGGAGTAGTAGCCGATCGCGATGAGCCCCGCCACGATCGCCACCGTCCCCAACACCATCCCGGCTATCGCGGCCCGGGGATTCGTCGCCTCACCGCGGCTGGCTCGCCGCCGGGCGATGTCACCGGCCAACAGCGCCGCGATACCCAACGGCACCCCGATCAGCAGCCAGCAGGTGGCGAGCGCCAACCCGCCCAGGATCACCGAGGTGACGCCGGCCTGATTTCGGGGCTCCACGGGGTAGCGCATACACGCCAATTCTAGGCAGTACGCTTCCGCGCGCGAACCCAGCTGCTACAGCTCGACCAGCCGTGGCGCAGATCCGTTGGCCCGCAACGCCGCTCCGGCCTGTCCGGTCAGTTCGCGTGCGCTGCCGAGCAGGCTGTCCAGAATCAGCGAGCGTTTGACGTGGCGATGCAGCTGATGTTCGGCGGTGAACCCGATACCACCGAGCACCTGTTGGCAGTGACGCGCCGCGGTCAGCGCCGCCTGGCCGGCCGCCGCCTTGGCCAGCAAGCTGGCCAGGTCGTCCGGATCGTCGGATGCCGTGCCGGCGGCCTGCAGGGTCGCCTCGGCGCCCTCGATCGCGACCAGCGTCTCGGCCAGCCGGTGCCGGACCGCCTGAAACGAGCTGATGTGACGGCCGAACTGGACACGATCCAGGGCATGCTGACGCGCCAGCGCGAGCATCGCGCGGCTGGCGCCGACCAGCCACCAGCCCAGTGCCCGCCGCCCCGCGGCGAGCCCGGCTTGCGCAGCTGAATCACCCTCTGCGACAGGGTGTATCGGTAATTCATCGTCGATCGCCGAACTCGGAACGTCGTCGCGCTTCCACACCACCCAGGAGCCACCCGCGAACGGAAGCGGGGTGACTGCGCCCGGTGCTTTTCCGGCCGCGCGCAGCACCACGTCGTTCAGCACCGGCGCATGCGCACCGGTTTCACCCAGCAACCGAAACACCAGAGGGATTGCGAAATCAGGGATTTCGGCCAGCATGTCGCGCCAGCCGAGGTCGGTCAACGCCGCGTCGAGCTTGGCGCCGGATGCTGTAGTCATCGCGGTACGTATCGACTCGGCAAGCAGCTGCAGTTCCTCGGAGTCCGCAGTGTTTTTCGGAAGGTCCACGGCTCTACTCCTTCCCGAGGTCGAGCAGCCGGCGGGCGATGATGTTGCGCTGAATCTCTGCGGTGCCGCCGTAAATGGTTGACGCGCGTGAGTACAGGTACTCCGAGCGCCACGGCGTCTCGTCGAGTTCGAGGTCGCCGGGCAGCAGATCGCGGACGGTGTCGTAAAGCCGCTGCTCGGCCGAAGCCAATAGCACCTTGTCGATCGAGGTGTCGGGGCCCAGGCGTGCTCCGTCGCGTAGCCGGTATTGGGTGGCGCGGGAGCGGCAACGCAGCGTGTGCAGCGCGAGATACGCTGCGCCCAGCTCGTATTCGTCGTGGCTGCCGTGTCTGCTGCCGCCGGAAACCTCGGCGATGAGCGCATCGAATCGGGAGTAGAGATAGGCGATCCGCTGCCAAAAGCAGGTGGAGCGTTCGAAGGGGAGCAGGTCCATCGCGAGCCGCCAGCCGTCGCCCGGCTTGCCAAGCATCCGGCTCGACGGGATCACCACATCGTCGTAGTACACCTCGCAGAACTCGTCGACGCCGTGCATCGTGCGCAGCGGGCGGACGGTGATGCCGGGGGTGTCAAGGTCGACGAAGAACGCGGTAATTCCGTCGTGGCCGGGTCCGGTGCGGGTGAGCAGGATGCAACGGGTGGAGAACTGGGCGAAGCTGGTCCAGACCTTCTGCCCGTTGACTATCCAGCTATCGCCCTGCTGCGTGGCGCGAGTGGTCAGCGACGCCAGGTCGCTGCCCGAACCCGGCTCGGAAAAGCCTTGGCACCATTGCTCCTCACCACGCAGCAGCCGCGGCACCATTTCCGCGGCGAGTTCCGCCGGGGCGTAATCGATCATCGTGGGTGTGAGCACCTCGAGCATGGAATACGGGCCGGGCTCGGCCAGCCGACGGCCCACCACCTCTTCGCCGACGATCGCACGGAGCACCGCGGGCCCGCCCAATCCGCCGACCTCTTTCGGCCATCCGTAACGCATCCAATCTGCGTCGTACAGCGCCCGGCTGACCCGGAGGAATTGCTGCATATGGCCCTGCAGCGAGTGGTCGGGCCCGGGGGTCAGGTCGTGTTCGTCGAGCCACGCGCGCAGACCGGTCCGGAACTCCTCGACATTCACGGCGTGGGGCGGCCGATGGCGTGCGGGCGCCCGGAGTCGTGCACACCGCTACGGCGAATGAACGTCATGGCGCGGGTATGCAGTCGCCATCCGTCCGCGGTCCGCGAGTAGGTGTCGCGGTAGTAGCCGATCCGCATGTCATGCGTGGACCCGTCGATGAAGCACAACGGCTGGGTGCCGCTCGCCGAATCGCCGTCAATGTTCTCGACCAAGGCTGTTCCGGTGAGGAACAAGCCTTTTGGCGCGGCGGCGACCAACTCCGGGAACTTGTCCAGGCCGTAGGTGGAGCCGAAGGCGCTGTAGGTCCCGTCGGGTGTGAACACCCCGATGAGCCCCTCGATGTCCTCTTGGGTGATGGTGACGGCGTAGCGGGCGAGTAGCTGCTGGATCTCGACCAGGTCGTCAGTTCTGGTTGGGCCGCTCTTAGACTGATCGGGTGTCGACATAGACCTTGCCGCCTTTCATGACAAAGCTGACGTTGCGGGTAACGGTGATGTCTTCCAACGGATTTCCGGGTACCGCGATGATATCGGCGAGTTGGCCCGGCGCCAGCCGACCCCGGTCGGTGGAGTTGATCAGCTCGGCCGCGGTGGTTGTGGCCGCCCGCAGCACCGCCAACGGCGGCAGGCCCCATTCGACCAGGGTGACAAGCTCATCGGCGTTGCGGCCGTGCGGTATCGCCGGCGCATCAGTGCCGACCGCGATCTTCACGCCGGCTTCGTAGGCGGCCTTGATCGAGGTCTTCGCCTTGGGGAACATCTCGGCGGCCTTGTCCTGCAACTCCTTCGGAGCGCGGGACACGTCCATCGCCTCGGCGAGCCTGCGGGTGGTCACCAGGAACCGATCGTTGTCGACCAGCATCTGGATGGCCTCGTCATCCATGAGGAAGCCGTGTTCGATGCAGTCGATACCGCACGCGACCGCATGCTTGACCGCTTCCGCTCCGTGCGTGTGGGCAGCGACGCGTAGCCCGCGCCGGTGCGCCTCGTCGACGATCGCGCGCAGTTCCTCGTCCGAATAGTGTTGTGCGCCAGCCTCACCGGTCAACGACATCACGCCGCCGGAGACGCACACCTTGATCAGCTGCGCGCCGTGCTTGATCTGGTATCGCACGGCCTTGCGGATCTCGTCGACGCCATTGGCAATGCCTTCCTCGACCGTCAGCTCCAGCGCGCCCGGCATGAATGCGGCGAACATCGTCGGGTCCAGGTGCCCGCCGGTGGGCGTGATCGCGTGGCCGGCCGGGATAATGCGGGGCCCGTCGATCCACCCCGCGTCGATGGCCTTGCCAAGGGCGACATCGAGCAGGTAGCCGCCAGTTTTGACGAACAGGCCGAGGTTGCGCACGGTGGTGAAACCGGCGCGCAATGTACGTCGGGCATTGCCGACCGCGCGCAGCACCCGCGTCGGGGGGTCGTCCTGCACCTGGGACAACCCGGGCGTCTCGCCGCGCCCGCCCATCAGGAGGTTGACCTCCATGTCCATCAAACCGGGCAGCAGGATCGCGTCGCCGAGGTCGATGAGCTCGCCTTCGGGGTCGCCACCGACACCGACGATGCGGTCGCCCTCGATCTTCAGGATGCCGGGCCGAAGGATCTCACCGGCGTCGACGTCGAGCAGCCCGGCGGCCTTGAGCGTGAGCACCGCTTAGATCACCGGTTCCCGAAGCACTTCGACCCACGCCGCGCCGCTATCGGGGACGCGCGGCTGCTTCCATGCCTCGATGGGGAAAGACACCATCACCAAGGACTGCATGATGTGCATCAGAGTCTTCGCGTCCTCCGGCAGGTCGTCGAGCGGGTACTTGTCACAGTACGCAATCACGTCGGGCAGCATCGGGAACGCGACATCGTAAAACTTCTGCATCTCGGCCATCGTCGAGGCCAGCCGCTTGGCGTAGCGCTCGGGCTCGGTGGCCAGATCCCACTCCAAATAGGGCTCCAGGGCCGAGAATTCAGACGGTAGCGACATTGCGCTGGTGCTCCTTCACGAAATCAGCGGTTGTCTTGTGCAGGTGACGGATCAAGATTTCCTGGTCGCACAGCAGGAACTCCTTGACGGCCCGGGTGCCGATCATCGTCTGGGTGGCTTCCAGGGTGTTGGCGTCCTGCAGCGCGTACTCCTTGAACGTCACCGCGGCCAGCTCCTGGGCCAGGCGTTCGCGCGCATTGCGCGGCGGCACGAAATACAGCGACGACTCGAAGATGTGTTTGTCGACCGCGGTAGGCCAGTAGTGGTAGGTCAAGTACCAGCCCGGCTCCCAGATCAGCAGCATGAAGTTCGGGTAGAAGAGCCAGGAGTCGATACCCCACTGCGGCACCCGTTTCACGTTGACACCCGGTGGCAGCTCGAGCTTTTCGATGATCTCCGGCTTGTCCCACGGACCGAACAACCCGCTGCGCAGCACCTGGTCCAACGGCTTGACCATGGACATGTCCGGGGGCGGTGCCTGACCGCCCCAGGTGGACTGCAGGTTGTGCGGGCCGGCCAACTCGTAGTGCAGCGCCTCGTAGCCGAACTTCTGGATCTTGGCGGCTTCTTCCTTGGTGTACTGCCCCTGGTGCAGGATCGGCGCGTGGTAGAACTCGACGAACGCGTCGATGAACAGTTTCCAGTTGCTGCCGACCTCGGCCCGGTAGGAGTAGGTCTCGGTCATCTCGCCGAAGGGGTAGCCCTCGATGCTCTTGGCCAGCGGCCCGAGGTAGTCGGCGAGCGGCGCCGCATTGCTGTCGAAGTTGATGAAGATGAAGCCTTCCCACACCTCGCAACGGACGGCTGCCAGGCCGAAGTTGTCCTTGTCGAGATTGAAGAACTCGTCTTCCTGTTGAACGAAGGTCAGGTCACCGTCGAGGCTGTAGCGCCAGGCGTGGTACTTGCAAGTGAACTGCCGGCAGGTGCCGGACGTCTCCTCGTTGGGAAAGTCGTTCCACACCAACTTGTTTCCGCGGTGCCGGCAGACGTTGTGGTAGGCCTTGACGGTTCCGTCCTTGGTCTTGGTGATGATCACCGACGTGCCCTTGCCGGCTGACGGCAGTTCTCTCGTGAAATAGCTGCCCGTGCGGGGGAGTCGCTCGACCCGGCCGACGTTGAGCCAGGTCTTCTTGAAGACCGCGTCGCGTTCGGCCTCGAAGAATGCGGGGTCGATTGAGTCGGTGTAGTCGACCGGCGCGGTGCCCAGGTCGGGGTAGTTTTCTGTCCAGCTGCCGGCGGCTGGCTTCGGGAAGTGCGGCAACTTTCTTGCTCCTCTTATTCGACGTTGTTAGCGGCTGAGGCGGCGTGTTCGAGCTGGATGCCAAAAGTGTTGAAGGCCATGGCCAGCAGGGTGTAGCAGCCGACCGTGAAGACAAAATCCATCCGTTGCTGGTCGTTCAGGCGCTCGCCGAGTGCTGCCCAGGTCTGGTCGGACATCTGCGATTGCTCGTCGAGTTCGTCGACCCCGGCGATCACCGCGCAATCGAACGCGTCGTCGGCCTCGCCACGCCGCACCGCGGCGATCTGGTCGTCGGTGATTCCCTCGTCCTTGGCCATGCTGACGTGGTGAGACCACTCGTAGGCACATTCGCGACGGTGGGCGACCCGCAGGATGGCCAGTTCGCGGATGCGCGGCGGCAGCGTGGACGACATCAACAGGTGAACGTTGAACCGAAGAAACGCCTTGGCCAGCGCCGGGTGGTGAGCCAGCGTGGAAAGCGCATTGTTGGTGTCCGCGCCACTCATTGCCGAGAGTGCCCGCTGGGTAGCCTCGTCCCACTGGTCAGCGGGGAGCGGCGACAAGCGCATCGACAGGGCCCTCTCGGTGAAAGAGAATCAGATTCTCATTTGTAACTAACAGACTGGCACGATTCGCTCGGCTGGTCAATGCCGGCGAGGCAGGGACTCATGCCGACCGACTGGTGTGCCGCTCCGAGGGGTTTGTCGGCAGCGCGGGCCGCTCCGTCCGATCGCGCAGTAACAAATCTTTGGTTTTATCTTTGGCCGCCAGCCCGGTGCTGGCATTTCCGGGATTGCGTAGTCGCACGTGAGAGGGCCATCCGCGCCAACATGGGGTATACCGGAACAGTGTCCGCATTTGTCCGGACGGACCTGTGGATGTTGATTCTCAAATGGCGAGAAGATAGTTTTCAAAGGTAGCGGGGCGAGACGACCGATGGAGAGGGAAGCTCATGAACAAAGAAGACATGATGCTGATCAGCGTCGACGACCACACTGTCGAGCCACCCGACATGTTCAAGAACAACCTGCCGAAGAAGTACCAGGACGACGCGCCTCGGCTGGTGCACAACGACGACGGCTCGGACATGTGGAAGTTCCGCGACACGGTCATCCCGAATGTGGCGCTGAACGCCGTCGCCGGCCGGCCCAAGGAAGAGTACGGAATCGAGCCGACGGGACTCGATGAGATCCGGCCCGGTTGCTACAACGTCGACGAACGCGTCAAGGACATGAATGCCGGAGGCATTCTGGCCTCGATTTGCTTCCCGTCGTTCCCGGGCTTTGCCGGGCGGCTGTTCGCCACCGACGACCACGACTTCTCGGTCGCGTTGGTGCAGGCCTATAACGACTGGCACATCGATGAATGGTGCGGCGCCTACCCGGCGCGGTTCATCCCGATGGCGATCCCGGTGATCTGGGATGCCGAGGCCTGTGCCGCCGAGGTGCGCCGCGTTTCCAAGAAGGGTGTGCACGCGCTGACCTTCACCGAGAACCCGGCCGCGATGGGCTACCCCAGCTTCCATAATGAGTACTGGAACCCGCTGTGGAAAGCGTTGTGCGACACCGACACCGTGATGAACGTGCACATCGGATCCTCGGGCCGGCTGGCCATCACGGCACCGGATGCGCCGATGGACGTGATGATCACGCTGCAGCCGATGAACATCGTGCAGGCCGCCGCGGACCTGCTGTGGTCGAAGCCGATCAAGGAATACCCGGACCTCAAGGTCGCGCTCTCCGAGGGCGGAACCGGGTGGATCCCCTATTTCCTGGAGCGTGCCGACCGCACCTACGAGATGCACTCGACCTGGACGCACCAGGACTTCAAGGGCAAGCTGCCCAGCGAGGTCTTCCGCGACCACTTCCTGACCTGCTTCATCAGCGACAAGGTCGGTGTGGCGCTGCGCAACATGATCGGCATCGACAACATCTGCTGGGAGGCCGACTACCCGCACAGCGACTCGATGTGGCCGGGCGCCCCAGAGGAGTTGTGGGATGTGTTGTCGCTGAACAGCGTTCCGGACGACGAGATCAACAAGATGACCTACGAGAACGCGATGCGGTGGTACTCGTTCGACCCGTTCACCCACATCCCGCGCGAGCAGGCCACCGTCGGCGCACTGCGCAAGGCGGCCGAGGGACACGACGTGTCCATCAAGGCGGCGGGCCACCAAAAGGACACCCGGGCGGGGTCGTCGTTCCAAGACTTTGCCGCGAACGCGAAAGCCCTTTCAGGCAACAAGGATTGACCCCCTACCGGACGAGTTCGCGCGCCGGTGCATGAACTGACTTAAGGAGATCCAGCAGTGCCCGGCGGTGGAATGAATTTCGAGCTGACAGACGACCAGGAGCTGATCCGCAAGTCGGTCGCCGAGCTGGCACGGAAATTCGACGACCAGTACTGGATGGAAAAGGACCTCGCGCACGAGTTCCCGACCGAGTTCTACAAGGCGATCGCCGACGGCGGCTGGCTTGGCATGACGATTCCGACCGAATACGGCGGCCATGGCCTCGGAATCACCGAGGCCACACTGCTACTCGAAGAGGTCGCCAGGTCCGGCGGCGCGATGAACGCAGCCAGCGCGATTCATCTGTCGATCTTCGGCATGCAGCCGGTCGTCGTGCACGGCTCCGACGAACTCAAGGCGCGCACCTTGCCAACGGTCGCCAATGGCGATGTGCACATCTGCTTCGGAGTGACCGAACCCGGTGCCGGGCTTGATACTTCGCGTATCACGACGTTCGCCAAGCGCGACGGAGACCGCTACATCGTCAATGGCCGCAAGGTATGGATCTCCAAAGCGATGGAGTCCGACAAGATCCTGCTGCTCACCCGCACCAAGAGCTACGACGAGGTCGCCAAGAAAACCGACGGGATGACGCTGTTCCTCACCGACCTCGATCGCAGCCGCGTCGATATCCGCCCGATCCGCAAAATGGGCCGCAACGCCGTCAGCTCCAACGAGTTGTTCATCGACAACCTCGAAGTACCGGTAGAGGACCGAGTTGGCGAGGAGGGCAAGGGATTTCAGTACATCCTCGACGGCCTGAACCCCGAACGCATGCTGATCGCGGCCGAGGCGCTCGGCATCGGGCGGGTGGCGCTCGAAAAAGCGGTGAAGTACGGCAACGAGCGCGAGGTCTTCGGCCGGCCGATCGGCATGAACCAGGGCATCCAGTTCCCGCTCGCGGATTCGCTGGCCCGGCTCGACGCCGCCGAGCTGATGTTGCGCAAGGCGACCTGGCTCTATGACAACGGCAAACCCTGTGGGCGCGAGGCGAATACCGCCAAATACCTATGTGCCGATGCCGGCTTCACTGCTGCGGACCGGGCTTTGCAGACTCACGGCGGCATGGGCTACGCGGAGGAGTACCACATCACGCGCTACTTCCGTGAGGCCCGGCTGATGAAGATCGCGCCGGTCAGCCAGGAGATGATCCTGAACTTTTTGGGATCCAACGTGCTGAAATTGCCGAGAAGCTATTGACGTCCCCCGAAGACCCCGTGCTGCTGTCCGACGACTGCGGAGGGGTACGCACGCTGACCCTCAATCGTCCGCGGCGCAAAAACGCCATCAACCCGGAGCTGTGGATTGCGTTGCGGGACGCGCTGCACGATGCCGGCCGCGACCGCAATGTGCGGGCGCTGGTGATCACCGGTGCAGGCGGGGCCTTTTGCTCCGGCGCCGACATTGGGATTCCGGACGACATTCATCCGAAATACAAGCTGCAGCGGCTGACCGATGTGGCGCTGGCGTTGCACGAACTTCCGATTCCGACGGTGGCCAAGGTGACGGGCGTCGCGGTCGGCGCCGGATGGAACCTGGCGCTGGGCTGCGACCTGGTCGTCGCGACGCCGGAATCGACGTTCTCCCAGATCTTTTCCAAGCGCGGCCTGTCAATCGACCTTGGCGGTTCCTGGCTGTTGCCGAAACTCGTTGGCTTGCAACAGGCTAAGCGGCTGGCGCTGCTGGCCGAGACCATCGACGCCGCGGAAGCGTCCGCACTGAACCTGGTCACCTGGGTGGTATCGGCCGCCGAGATCGACGCTTTCGTCACCGACCTGGCCGACCGGCTCGCGGCGGGTCCGCCCGTCGCGCTGGCCCAGACCAAGGCGCTGTTGAACGAGGGCGCTGACCGCACCCTGCGCGACGCGCTGGCCAACGAGGCGCGAGCGCAGATCGGTAACTTTGCGACAGCGGATGCGGCGGCCGCCTATGCCGCCTTCAGCGAGCGACGGGAGCCGTCGTTTACTGGCCGGTGGGCGCTATCAAAATCTGACGAGGATTCGGACTAGGGATATGCGGGAAACGGTCATCGTCGAGGCGGTGCGTACGCCGGTCGGGAAACGCAATGGCGGGCTGTCGGGCATGCACGCCGCGGACCTGTCCGCGATCGTGCTCAACGAGGTGCTGGCGCGTGCCGGTGTGGGGCCCGAGATCGTCGACGACGTGATCTGGGGATGCGTGTCGCAGGTCGGCGATCAGTCCAGCAACATCGGGCGCTACGCGGTGCTGGCTGCCGGCTGGCCCGAGAGCATCCCCGGCACCACGGTCAACCGGGCCTGCGGTTCCAGCCAGCAGGCCCTCGACTTCGCGGTGCAGGCGGTGATGTCGGGCCAGCAAGACGTCGTGGTGGCCGGCGGGGTCGAGGTGATGAGCCGCGTTCCGCTGGGTTCCGCCAGGGCGACCGGCATGCCCTACGGGCCGAAGGTGCTCGCCCGCTACGACGACTTTTCCTTCAACCAGGGCCTGTCGGCGGAGATGATCGCCAAGAAGTGGGGCTTCTCCCGCAGCCAGCTCGACGAATTCTCCGTCCAATCCCACGAACGGGCCGCCGCGGCCCAGGACAGTGGCGCCTTCACCGATCAGATGATCCCCGTCATCACCGATGACCAAGCCATCGTCGCGGCGGACGAGGGCGTGCGGCGGGGGAGCACCGTGGAGAAGCTGGGCGCACTCAAGCCCGCGTTCGCCGAAGACGGCGTCATCCACGCGGGCAATTCTTCGCAGATCTCCGACGGTGCGGCCGCGCTGCTGGTGACGACCTCGGAATTGGCGGTCGAGCTGGGGCTGACCCCGATCGTGCGGTACCGGGCCGGGGCCGTCACCGGGGCGGATCCGGTGCTCATGCTCACGGGCCCCATTCCGGCGACCGAAAAGGTGCTGAACAAGGCGGGCGTCTCGCTCGCCGAAGTGGGCGCCTTCGAGGTGAACGAGGCCTTTGCGCCGGTCCCCATGGCGTGGATTGCCGAGACAGGCGCGGACCCGGGCCTGGTCAATCCGCTGGGCGGCGCCATCGCGTTGGGGCACCCGCTGGGCGCCTCCGGTGCGGTGCTGATGACGCGATTGGCCCACCACATGCGCGATAACGGCATTCGCTACGGCCTGCAGACCATGTGCGAAGGCGGGGGCACAGCCAACGCCACCCTGGTCGAATTGGTCGCGTAGCACCGACCAAAGAACTTTTTAAGAGTCCGGCTGAGACCCTTGTCACAGCAGGCAAACCTACCTACTGTGTATTCACTAGGTTGGTTCGGCCCTGCCAATCGGTCAAAGGAGTTCGGTGCCCGACGCACGGCGTTATGACACGCTTCTCGCCAAAGGTGAGGACCGCAAGCAGCGGATTCTCACGGTTGCGCAACGGCTCCTCACGCGCAACGGCTGGCGCAACACCACACTGGCCCAGATCGCCGGCGAGGCCGGCGTAACCCCCGCGGGGCTGCTGCATCACTTCGAGTCCAAGGAGCAGTTGCTGCACGCGGTCCTGGACGCCCGCGATCAGGACGACGATTCCCACGCCGACCGGGCCGGCGACCTGATGGCCCAGATCTCCGCGGTCGCCGACCGATTTAGCCGGGCGCCCGAATTGGTCGGCACGTTCACGGTGCTGCTGGTCGAGAACATCCTTCCGGACGCTCCGCTGCACGACCGCATGCTCGGCCGGCACCGGCAAGCTGTCGACATCGTCGCCCAGCTCATCCGCAATGGCCAGGCCGATGGCCGGTATCGCGCCGACATAGACCCCACCATCAAGGCAGTGGAAATACTCGCCTTCGTCCACGGAATGGAAACCACATGGTTACTCGATCCTTCGATACCGCTGACCGAGGTGTTCAAGCAGTACGCCGAGACGCTGGCGCGGGACTTCGCGCCGCCCCACAAGCCCCTGAGCACGACATGAGGTATCGGCTCGACGTCGTCGCCTCGAGCGTGGTCGACGTGGTGCGGTTCGCCGGGGGATGGCTGTTCGACCGGTCTATGGCCGGATGGGACGTCACCGTCCTGCTCACCGATCTGGCCGACCACCCCGATATTCGGCCACTGCAGATCATCGGAGCCCGCACTCTTGACCTCGAACACGCCCTCGCGTCAGTCGAGGATCGTCCCCGTCCACAGGCCCTGGCGGCCGCGGCGGATCTGGTGGGCTGCGATTCGCGGGTGCGGCAAGGTGTCTTGCAAGCCCTCGATCACGGGGTCACCGAGGTCACGCTGTGGGGGGACACCTGGCCCGCCGAGCTTGACGGCAGCGTCGGCCTGGTCCAGCACCGGCTGAGCATGGCCGCGCAGATGTTCAAGGGCAAGGCGCTGGCCGCCGCTGCCATACCGGAGTACTCGATCGGTCAGGCCGAAAACTTCCGGAGCGGGCTGCTGGCATGCCCGTCGGTGGCCGCCGATCTGGTCCCGGCCGGCTGAATCACACCTCCGCCGGCCGGCCCGAACGCGGGACCTTTTCGGCATGTCGCATACCCGACCGCGGCACCCCGTCGTTGACGACGATCACGCCGTGTGGAAATCTAATACTCATCTCTGAGAGGCTCATTCTCACTGCTGAGATTCGAACGGAGCAAGATGGCGAACGACTTCTCCACGTTGGACTTCTTCCGCGGCAAAGAGCTCATCGCGGACCCGTACCCGTACTACGAGGCGCTGCGGGAGCAGTGCCCGGTGACCCGGGAAGACCACCACGGCGTCACGATGGTGACCGGTTGGGACGAGGCCTGCGCCGTGCTCAACGACGCCGCGACGTGGTCGTCGTGCATCTCGGTGACGGGCCCCTTCCCCGGCTTTCCGGTGCCGCTCGAGGGTGACGACATCACCGACTTGATCGAAGAGCATCGCGACGAGCTGCCGTTCAGCGACCAGCTGCCCACGCTTGACCCGCCGACCCACACCAACCACCGCTCGCTGCTGATGCGGTTGATCACCCCCAAGCGCCTCAAGGAGAACGAGGACGCCATGTGGGCGCTGGCCGACGAGGTGCTCGACGAGTTCCTGCCGCCGGGCAAGGGTGACTGGATCAAGGGCTTCTCGAGTCCCTTCACGCTGCTGGTCATCGCCGACTTGCTGGGCGTGCCGATGGAGGATCGCGACAAGTTCGTGAAGGGCATCGCCGAGCACGCGGGTGGCGGCATCGGGGGCACCGGCAAGGAGTCGCTCTCGCACAGTCCGCTGGAATTCCTCTACGGCCTGTTCTCCGACTACGTCTCCGACCGCCGCCGCGAGCCCCGCGACGACGTGCTGACCGGTCTCGCGACCGCCACCTACCCGGACGGCTCGACACCGGAGGTCGAAGACGTCGCCCGCGTTGCCGCCAATGTCTTCTCCGCGGGCCAGGAGACCACCGTGCGGCTGCTCGGTGCCGCGTTGCAGACCCTGGGTGAGCGTCCCGACATTCAGGCGCAGTTGCGCAAGGACCGCAGCCTGATCCCGAACTTCATCGAAGAGTCGCTGCGCCACGAGAGCCCGGTCAAGGGCGACTTCCGGATGAACCGGGTGCCCGTCAATGTCGGCGGCGTCGACCTGCCCGCCGGCACCACGGTGATGATCGTGCAGGCCGCGGCTAACCGCGATCCGCGCCGATTCGAGGAACCCGCCACGTTCGACCCGGCTCGCAAGAACGCCCGCCAGCACATCTCGTTCGGGCGCGGCATCCACAGCTGCCCCGGTGCGCCACTGGCGCGGGCCGAAACCCGGGTGGCGATCGAGCGGCTGCTGGACCGCACGACCGACATCAGGATCAACGAGGATATGCATGGGCCGGCGAATAACCGCCGCTATCAATATGTTCCGACGTACATTCTGCGTGGCCTGACCGAATTGCACTTGGAGTTCACGCTGGCATGAAGGTCTGGGTAGACGACCAACGCTGTCGCGGTCACGGGATGTGCCTTACCCTTTGCCCGGACGTGTTCAGCCTCACCGACGACGGCTATGCGGAGTCGATAACCTCCGACGTCCCAACGGAATTGGAGGCGGCCACGCAGGAGGCCATCGAATGCTGTCCCGAGCAGGCCATCAGCGAGATCAGAGACGAAAACTGACACAAGTAAGGAGATTCGAGTGGCTAACGGGCCAAAAGGGTACGTCATCCTCACCGAGGCCATCAAGGACCCAGAGGGCATGAAGGCTTACGGCAAGGCCGCCGGTTCGGCGATGAGCGGCGCCACGATTCTTGCGGTAGACACCAAGCCCACGACCATCGAGGGCACCTGGCACGGCGATCAGACCGTGGTGCTGGAATTCGAATCGGTTGATGCCGCGCGCGCGTGGTACGAATCCGAGGGCTACCAAAAGGCGGCGAAACTACGCCAGGCGGCCGCCGACTGCAACGCGGTCATCCTCTCCGGGTTCTGATCGCTACTCTCCCACGATGGAGATTGCCTGCCGGGGGCATTGACGGACAGCCTCGCGCACGTCGTTCTCGATCTCCGGGGTGACCTCTTCCTGGTGGACGGTCAGCATGTCGTCGTCGCCGAGTTCGAAGATATCGGCATTGATGCCCATGCAGACACCGTTGCTCTCGCAGAGTCCCCAATCGACTTCGATCTTCTTGGTCATCGCGACCCCCTCACCGAACCACCTTGACAGGCACGTGCTTCCAGCCCGCGACGTTTTGCATGGTCACTCGCCTGCAACCGTCCCAGTCCACCTCGTAGCGCGGCATGAAGTCGAGGAGCTTCTCGAGTGCGATCCGGCTTTCCAGGCGGGCCAACGCTGCGCCGAGGCAGCTGTGGATCCCGTACCCGAGACCGAGATGCTGTGCCTCGGTCTGGTCGCGCTCGATGTCGAACGTGTCGGCGTTGGTGAAGGCGTCGCTGTCGCGGTTGGCCGCTGCGCCACAAAGGAAGACCGGTTTGAACGGTGGGATCACGCCACCGCCTACGTGCGCCTCCTTCAGCGTGTAGCGGACGTTGTACTGGACCGGCCCTTCGAAGCGCAGTAGCTCTTCGACCGCGCCCGGGATCTTGCTGCGGTCGTCCTGCAGCTTCTGCCACTGGTCGGGATGACGGGCGAAGATCACCGCGGCATTGCCGAGCAGCTTGGTGACGGTTTCGGCACCGGCACCGCCCAAAAGCGTCGCGAATCCGGTGATTTCGATGTCGTCGAGCTTGCGGGTCGTACCGTCCTCGCAGGGGATCTCGGCCGTGATCAGCCTGCTGATCATGTCGTCCTGTAGGTCGCCGCGCCGCTCTTGGATGAGGCCGAAGTAGTACATCGCGGTGTCGATGTTGGCCTGCATGCCGGCTTCGCTGATCTCGATCTGGCCCGGTTCGTGGTGCAGGCTGGTGTCGATCCAGTGCCGCACTTGCTGGCGGTATTCCTCGGGCACGCCGGCCATCCGGGTGATGACCTCCACCGGGAATGGGCCGGAGAAGTCCTGCACGACGTCGAAGTTGTCGGGATCGCAAGCACCGAGGTACTTGTCGATCACCTCGTGGATGGTCTCCACCTGCGAGGTGATCGCCCGTGGGGTGAACGCCTTGTTGAGCAGGCTGCGCATGTGGCGGTGGTCCGGCGGATCCATGAAGATGATCGACTTCTGCTCGGGGGATATGCCCCTGCGGACCATCGCCAGGTCGCAGCCCCGCGCCGAGGAGTAGGTTTCGAAGTCCTTGAACGCGGCCGCCACATCCTCATGACGGGTCAGTGCGTAGAAGTCTTCTTTCTCGTCGTAATAGAGCGGAGCGTCCTCGCGCATCCGTGCATAAATGTCGAACGGGTTGTTGTAGAACTCGTCCGAGTACGGGTCGAAGACGACTTTCGGTTTTGTCACTGACATGCTCCTCAGCGGCGAGGGTTGGGGCGGGCTGGAACCGTTACGATCGAATGCCTGACTGTAACGCTAACGGTAGCGGGTTCGAGGCGAACCGAAAAGAACTCTAAGGCCGTCATCGCAAACTTTTTCCAAAAATGTTGACGGCATTGATGACATTGTCCAGCGCGCCGAGATCGCTGCCGAGTTCTTCGGCGATATTGCGCACGACGGCAACGTCTTTGTCTATGAATTCGCCGGCCACCTCGATAAACGACGCAACGGAACCGCTCGCGGCCACAATGTCCAGGACCCGGCTGGTAGCGCTGCCGCGCGCAAGCGCACCCAGCACCGTCGCCTCGGGCAGGCCCATTTGCTCGCCCAGGCGGATCGCTTCGGCGAGCAGCCCGATGTGGCCGGCGAACAATGCGTTGTTAACCAGCTTCACTTTCTGACCCGCGCCGCGTGGGCCGACATGCAGAATCGGGTCGCCATAGCAGCCCAACACCGGCCACACGCGTGCCACTGCGTCGTCGGCACCGCCCACGAAGAGCGTGAGCTTGCCCGCCGCGATGTCGTGCGGGCCGCCGCTGACCGGCGCGTCGATGACGGCGAGATGGGCGCCGCGGGCGGCGATGGCGTCGATCGTCGACGGGCTCGCGGTGGTGTGCACCACCAGGGCCGAGCCGGACGGGATGGTGGCCAACAGAGTGCTGTCCAGGCAGACCTGTCGCAGTTGTTCGTCGTTGAATACGCAGAGCAGCACGACGTCGGCATGTGCGACGGCGGCGGCCGTGTCGTTCGTGACGGCCGCGCCGAGCTGCTCGAGGTCGCGCCGGCTTTCGGCGTTGCGGCCCAACACCAGGACGTCATGGCCGGCCGTGACAAGACGCGCCACCATGGGGCGGCCCATCCGCCCGGCGCCGATGAATCCGACTCTCATCGGGGGTGAGCCATCAGGGTCAGGGCGGCGTCGGCCGCGTCCAATACCGCCCCCGCGGGGGCGGCGGCCGCCTCGGCGAGGTCGACGATCAGCCGGACGTCCTTCTGCAGCAGCGTGCCGGCCAAACCGGCCAGCCGGTCCAGATTGCCTTCGTCTCCAATAACGTTGAGGGCAAAGCTGTTTCCGCTGCCGCGGGAGATTACTTCGGTGAGCCGGTCCGGGGAAACGCCGAGGGACTGCGCCAGCGAAAGGGTGGTGGCCGCGGTGCCGAGGTTCGCGGTGAACAGCAAGTTGTTGAGCAGCTTGGTGGTCTGCCCGGTGCCCAGGTCGCCGAGGTGGACGACCGGATCGCCATAGGTTTCGAAGACCGGGCGGCAGCGCTCGACGATCTCGGCCTCACCACCGACCATCACCATCAGATGACCCGTGGCGGCCGCCGGACCGCCGCCGCTGACCGGTGCGTCGATGACCGAAACACCTTTGCTACCGGCATTTTCAGCCAGCGCCTTGCAGGTGTCGGGGTGCACGGTGCTGTGCACCGCGATCACGCTGTCCGGCTTGAGTCCCGCCAGCAGCCCGCGCTCACCGTTGGCGATTTCCTCAATGTCGGCCTCGCCGACCACACAGAGGCAGACCAGGTCGCTGGCCGCGGCGAGTTCGGCGGGTGACTGAGCGACCTGGGCCGAGGTGTCGGCGAATGGCTCAACCGACGCGGGCCGGCGTGCCCACAGCGTGGTGTCGAAGCCGCCCTCGATGATCCGCCGGGCCATGGGTCCGCCCTGACTGCCCAGCCCGATGAATCCCACCCGCATCAACCGGCCTCCTCTTCCTCCGCCGAGGTAGCCACACATTCCTCGACAAACGAAAGAACCTCCGCGTGGTAGTCCGCGGCGGTGTGGCCGAGGCTGATGTTGTGCCCCGCCTCGGGTTGCCGGTGCAGGGTGAAACGCGGCGCGGCGGAGAACATCGCGGTGATCTCCTCCACCGCCGAATCATCGGTCTGCCAGACCTTTTCGTGCTCAGCGATGCTGAAGTGCACCGGTACCCGCACGGCTGGGGCCAGCGTCGGGAAGGTCTGACGTGCCCAGTCCGACACCATCTGGTCCTCGTAGGCGGGAGCCGTCGGGGAAACCGTGACCCCGGTGAGGATCTCGGGCGGATACAAGTGCTCCGGGTGCCACAACAGCTCGCGCAGCCCGGATGGACGGCGTTCGCGCGTTGCCGTCTTCAGCATTTCGCGGGCCGCGGGGTGATAGTGCCGGCCGGTGCCGGCCAATTCGATGCCGAGCAGATCGGCGCCGCGCTCGTCGGCGGCCATCCGCATCGTCAGTTCGCATCCGCCCGAATGACCCATCACGAATATGCCTGCACCGCTTGGTCGTTCGCCGATGATGCGATCGACCGCTCCGTAAGCCAGGCTGACGCGCTGTTCGCCCTCGACCATCGCCTCGGGATAGGGCGCCGAACTGCCATAGCCAGGCCGGTCGAGAGCCACCACGGTGAATCCCGCTGCCGCGCCGGTCCGTAACAGCGAATACGACGGGTGGCCCGGGCAGTCGAAATAGACCGCGGTGGTGCCGCCGCCGTGAATGGCCACGATCACGGCCTTCGGGTCGGGTGCTTCGGCGACCACCGCCGACATCGGCACCCCGTCGACGATTACCAGCCGGGGACGCGGCGCGGTGCTCATGTGCCGACCCGCAGCAGCAGCACGCCGCTGGGCGTGAGGCCGCCGCTGCTGACCACGCCGACCCGGGCGTCGACGACCTGCCGGTCGCCGGCCTCGCCGCGCAGCTGGGTGATGGCCTCGTGCAGCAGGCCCATACCGTGGGTGCGGCCGTGGGAGAGCTGGCCACCGTGGGTGTTGAGCGGCAGCTGGCCGTCACGGGCGATGTTCTTGCCGCCATCCAGAAACTCTTTGGCCTCACCGATTCCGCAGAAGCCCAGGGCCTCGATCCAGGACAGGCAGTTCATCGTGAAGCCGTCGTACAGCTCGGCCACGTCGACGTCCCCGGGTCGTAGCGAGGTGCGCGTCCAGACGTGTGCCGCCTGGCCCAGCACCTGCGGTTCGTGGGTCAGAGTGCTCTGGTCCCAGTCGATGCGTTCGATGATCTGCGTGCCCACCGCTTCCACCAGTACCGGCGGCTTGGCCAGGTCGCGGGCGGCGTCGACGGCGGAGACGATGACGGCGATCGCGCCGTCGCAGGGCACGTCGCAGTCGTACAGCCCGAACGGCGTGGTGATGGGCCGCGCGTTCAGGTAGTCGTCCATCGTCATCGGGGTCCGGTAGATGGCCGTCGGGTTGAGTTCGGCGTTGGCACGCTGGTTCAACGCGATCCAGCCGAGTGTCTCTTTCGTGGTGCCGTAACGGTGAAAGTGGCGCTGCGCGTTCATCGCCAAGGTGTGTGCCGCCGAGGTGGCTCCAAATGGCATCTGCCAGCCCGACATCCGGCCCATCGACGGGGCGATCTTGCCCTGCTTCATCAGCTCGCCGTGGGTGGCTTCCCACAGCGTCCGGAAGCAGAGCACGTGGCGCGCCAGGCCGCAGGCGACCGCAAGCATCGCGGCGATCACCGAACCGCCCGGGCCGAACGTCTCCATGGCGCCGTTGTGCCATGTCGGCCGAATACCCAGCGCGGCCTCAAGAGCGGTCACGCCGCCCTCCCCGAATCCGCCGACATTGATCGCGCCGGGGTAGGTGGACAGTCCGTCGATGTCGGCGTACGTCAGGCCGGCGTCGGCGATGGCGGCCTCACACGCCTGCACCGTCAGGGACAGCGGCAGTGCCATCAGCCGCCGCCCGATCGGTGACATGCCGATCCCGGTCAGCGCCACCTTGTCTTCGAATTTCTCCGGGGTCAGCATTGGTCGCACGTGTTCGCCGAAACGCTCCGGCGCTATCTCGTCGGCCGGCAGTGCGGCGGGCTCGGCGTTCGGTACCGGGTGGAACAGCGGAAACCACACGTCCTCGACCTGTTCGAAGACGACCTCGACCTGCTGACCAAGTTCGAGCTGAGCGGGGTCGCAGTCCACGATGTTGGTGGTCAACCGCACGCGGGGGTCTTCGGCGATCGCCACCTGCGCGATCACGTAGGGCGCCACCAGCCCGGGCAGACTGAACCGCTCGTTGATGGTGAATCCGGCGAGCGTCGCCTTGCCGGAGACCGCGCGCACCCCAATATCCAGTGAGCGGCAATAGCGGCATACCGGTGCCGGCGGATGGATCAGGGATTCGCAGGCCTTACATTCCTGCAGCCGTAGCTTTCCGTCGGCACCTGAGGTCCAGAAGAATTCGTTCTCCTGCGTGACCAGGGGCAATGGGCGGCCCGGCGCTGCTGACACGTCACCTCCGGGAGTCGCACGGCCAACTCGGTAGGGCCGTTATACGAATCGGAGAATTACGTTATCACTGTCCAGCAGGCGCGATCCAGACGCGTTGCATTGCTCGTGCTGCATGTCAGGTGGGTGGGCGCCTGCCGTCAGTACGGCACCCAGACGCCGTTGAAATAGGCACCCCACTGGTGAAAGCCGACACTCCACATCGGATCGTTCGGTGACCACGAAGGCCGAAGGGGAGGCGGCGGCACATCCTGCCCGGCGAATGACGGCGCGTAGGGCGCCGGGGGCACGTACCACGCTGGCGGCGCCGTTGGCTGTTTGCACTCGCCGGTCGCCTCGTTCCACGACATTTTGGGATCGCACTGCGCCGAGCTGATACCCGGCGTCGCGATCACCGCAACCGCCATCGCCATGAATACGACCGCGATGGCGGCAGTCAAACGACGAACAAACCACCTCATGGTGGGCCTCCCATTGGTCCATCCCGACCTTTGCTTCGTTCCAGCTTATTTCGTTGACATCGCCACGACCAGGTAAGCAACATCCCGGGGGCGGCACAACATCGAGCCCGACCACCCGTGCCATCTCCGATCGGCTGGACGTTATGCTCCAAACGTATATCAAGTACTTCACACTGGGAGGGCTTGTTGCTCGACGCGGAGAAGATCCTGATCACTGGGGCGACGGGCAAGATCGCGTTCCCCATCGCGCGTGCCCTGGCAGCGGCGGGAAACGAAGTATGGGGGGCCGCCCGCCTGAAAGACCCCGCGGCCCGGGAAAAACTAGTCGGTGCCGACATCTTGCCCGTCGCGCTGGACATCAGCACCGGCGACTTCTCCGGTCTCCCTGACGATTTCACCTACGTCTTCCATGCGGCCGTGGATCCCGGCGCCGACGACTGGAGCCGCTGCATCGAAACGAACGCGCAGATGTCCGGCGAATTGCTCCACCACTGCCGCGCTGCCAAGGGTTTCGTCTTCTGCTCCACCGGCTCGATCTACGCCTACCAGGGCCAGCGACCTTTGACCGAGAGCGATCCGCCGGGGGTGCCACTGCGGGCGAACTACAGCATGTCCAAGGTTGCGGCGGAGGCGGTTTGCACGTGGATCGCCCGGCGTTACCGGATACCGCTGACCATCATCCGGATCTGTTCGACGTATGGCCCTCAGGGCGGCGCCCCCGCCGACCGTCTCGATGCGATGCTGGCGGGCAAGCCAATTCGACTGCATCCCGACAAGCCGAACAACTACAACCCGATCTACGAAGACGATTACGTGGAACTCGGCATCCGGGCCATGGAGGTCGCCGCGGTGCCGCCGGTCGTGGTGAACTGGGCCGGCAGCGAGACGGTCAGCGTCGAGGATTACTGCACGTTCATGGGTGAGCTGGTCGGTGTCGAGCCGATCTTCGAATACACGCCCGCGGCGCACACACCGTTGTGGCCGGATGTCACCCACATGCACGACGTACTCGGCCGCACGAAGGTGCCGTGGCGCGAGGGTTTCCGGCGCATGATCGCGGCCCGACACCCGGAAATTCCGCTGCCCCGGCATGATTCGATCAGGAGTTAAGGACGCACGCGATGCAGCTTCCCGGCACGCCATCGGACGAGGTCGCGGATATCCTCGCCACCGGGCGTGGAGAGATCACCACCTTGTTCGTCTCCATGGCGACTCGTCATCCCGACGGAACGGACGCCGACTACCTGCGTTGGCACACCCTGGATCATCGCCCGGAGCAGCATCGGCTGGCCGCGGTGCGAGCCTCGTTGCGGCTGGTGTCCACACCGGCCTGCCGCGCCGCGCGTGCGGTCAGCGGCGGGCCGCTGGACGCGGTCGACCACGTGATGACGTACTTCTTCACCGACGCGGCCGGACTTCGTGATTTCAACGAATTGTCAACGGCACTGGGAAATGCCGGACGCAAACTCCCATTGCTGCCGCCGGTGGAACGGGGCGTGTACGAGGTCCGCAGCCGGGCGGCCGCGCCGCGGGTCAAGGTCGGATCGGACGTGCTGCCCTGGCTGCCGGCGCGAGGTGCGTTCCTGCTGGTCGAGCGAGGTTCGGCATCGGTGGATCCGCTGCTTGAGGTCGAGGGTGTCGCCGGTGTCTGGTCCGCGCTGTCGCGTCGGGTCGACGCCAATTTGGCGAGTGCTCAAGGGGATCAGTCGATCACGTATTGCTTTCTCGATGACGACCCGGTCGCCACCGCGGAACGGCTGCGGCCGGTGCTGACGGCACGTGGGGCCCAGTCGGACGTCGAACCCTTATTTGCCGCACCGTTTTTCGCGGTCGTGCCCTACGAGTGGGATCGGTATGTCCCGTAAGCAATGGACCGCATGCGCATCGGCTTGATGGTTGGCTCCGACAAGGAGCGCTCGCGTGCCGACCGGCTGACGGGACTGGTCGCCGATGCCGCCGCGGCCGAAAGCGGTGGTTTCACCTCGTTTTGGATGCCGCAGGTTCCCGGCTACCTCGACGCGATGACGGCTGTGACGCTGATCGGGCAGGCAACCGATCGTATCGAAATCGGCACGGCGGTCGTCCCGATTCAGACCCGTCATCCGATGATCATGGCGCAGCAAGCGTTGACCACCCAGATCGCGTGCGGCGGGCGGTTCACGCTTGGGATCGGGCCGTCGCATCATTGGGTCGTCAATGGTCAGCTCGGATTGGATTACCAGCATCCGGCGCGCGTGATGCGCGACTACCTCGAGGTGCTCGACGCGTCGTTCGCCGGGCCGGGGACGGTCGACGTCGACAACGGCAGCTTTTCCGTGCACTCGCCGTTGGATGTGACGGACAGCTATGCGATTCCAATTCTGTTGTCCGCGTTGGGGCCGTCCATGCTGCGCCTCGCGGGGGAGCGGGCCGGCGGCACGGTGCTCTGGATGGCGGACGAGCGGGCGATCCGCGACCACGTCGTTCCGCGCATCACCGCGGCCGCTACCGACGCGAGACGGCCCGCGCCGCGGGTCGTGGCCGGTGTGCCCGTCGCAATCTGCTCTGACAGCGAGGCGGACGATGCTCGCGGCTACGCCAGCGAGGTGCTCGGGCACGCCGATTTCTCGCCTAACTATGTGCGACTGCTGGAACACGGTGACGCCCAGGACGTCGGAGACACCATGGCAGCGGGCGACGAGTCGGCAATCCTCAACCGGCTGCGCAGCTATCGCGACGCGGGTGTCACCGATCTGGCGGCGCGAATTGTGCCGTTGGGCAAGGACACAACCCAACGGATCGACTCACGACGCCGGACCCAGGAGTTTCTGTCGTCCCTGTGCCCCGCTTTATGATCGCCGTAATCATCGCGAAGGCAGACCCAGCACTCGCTGGGCGATGATATTGCGCTGAATCTCCGAGGTGCCGCCCGCGATGGTGCCCGCGTAACTGCTGATGTAGCGGCTGAACCAGCTGGCGGTGAAAAGGCCTGGGGCGTAAGGGTTGTACGGCGCGGTGAGTACCGTATCGCGCAACCCGTCGACCCCGGCCGCGTCCAGCGCATGCCGCAGTGCGCTCTGTTCGGCCTCCGAGCCGAAGACCTTCAGCACGGACAAGCCCGCTACGTCTACCTCCCCGCGGGCCGCCCGGCCCAGCGCCCTCGAGCCGAGCAGCCGCAGCGCGTAGTAGTCCATCGCGATGGTGGCGTAGTGGTCGGCGTTGACCTCGTCGGCCGGCCGGTAGTCCTTGAGAAGCTGCTCGAGCCGGTTCGCGAAGGCCATCCACATCAAGGTGCGTTCGTGACCGAGCGAGCCGTTCGCGACCTGCCAGCCGCCACCGAGCGGGCCGACAAGGTTTTCCGCGGGTACCCGTACGTCATTGAAGAACACCTCGTTGAAGTCCAGATCGTCGCGGTCGTAGACCGAGGCGAAGGGACGACACACCACCCCGGGAGTGTCGGTGGGAATCAGCAGCGCACTGATTCCCTTGTGCCTGGGGGCGTTTGGATCGGTGCGGACGAAGGTCAGGATGACGTCGGCATCGTGGGCGCCGGAGGTCCAGACCTTCTGCCCGGTGACCACGAAGTGTTCGCCGACCAGTTCCGCCCGTGTTCGCAGGCCGGCCAGATCAGAGCCGGCTCCCGGTTCGCTCATTCCCAGTGACGCGGTCATCTCGGCGCGCAGAATCGGTACCGCCCAGTGCTGCTTCTGCTCGTCGGTCCCGAAGGACAGCAGCGACGCCGCGATGATGCCGACGCCTTGGGGATTGAAGCAGTGATAGATCCGACGCCGCGACAGCTCCTCGCGGTGCACGAATTGCTGCAGGATATTGGCATTGCGGCCGCCGAATTCGGGTGGGTTACCGGGCAGCAGCCAGCCGTGCTCGAACTGGAGTCGCTGCCAGCGGCGCGACCACTCGGGTACGTGCGATGACGAGGTAGCCCGTTCGGCGGCCTGTGCCTGCGTCGGCAGATGTTCGTCGAGAAAGCCGACGAATTCCGCGCGAAAAGCTTCCACCTCGGCGTCAAAAGTGAGTTGCATGAATGCTACGAAACAGAGCCGGGAATGCTCACCGGGTGAATCCCCATTCGGCTTCGTTGTCTTCGGTTTTGAGATGCTCGGCTGGATCGTCTGAGTCGGCAAGAGGTAGATGGGAGGCACTGGTTCGGCGTTCACCGATCTCGGTGATGGCGTGCACCGGACAGTCCCACAGCGCCCGCATGACGTCGTCGCGATCCGCCTCGGCCACGGTGCCATCCCCGATCAGGGCCGCGTATCCCCAGTCATCCAGCGAGAAGTATCCGGGCGCGTGTTTGGCGCAGATACCGAAGCCGTCGCAAACGGTGCGGTCCAGGCGGATTTTCATGCGTGCCTCACCGCTTCCGCCTCATACGGTCGGTCGGCGCGGAATGCGCCGCCGCTGCAGTCCGGACAGGTGCCGTCGAGATGCGCGCTGACTTGGGCCGGAAATTGACCGAGCAGGCTGGCAGCCACATTGGTGGCGGCATCCAGCGTCGCGCAGGCCCCGCGCCCGCGCAGCAGCACCGACCAGCGGCGCAATCGGTCGACATCTTCTTTCGTCGCAGCGCCGTCGCGCAGGGCGCCGGCCGCGGCGGCCATCGCCGCGGTCCCGTTGAAGCACGATCCACATTGCCCGGCATTCTCGCGGTCGAAGTAGGCCAGCACCGACGCCGCCACCGCGACGGGGCAATCGTCGGTGAGCACCGAGACCGCACCGCAGCCCAGGCCGCTGCCGAGGCGTCGCATCGTCTCGTGGTCCAGCGTGGTCTCCAGCACGGTGCGGTTGAGCAACCCGGCGAAGTACCCGCCCATCAGCGCGCCCCGCACCTGCTCAGGGGTAATACCATGCAACGCAAGCAATTCGGTGAACGCCAGGCCGTGGGGAAGCTCGTAGAGAACCGGCGGCTTACCGCCCCCGGTGATGGTGGCCAGGAAAGTGCCCGACGACAGCGGCGTGCCCTGCGAGCGGAATGCCGCCGAGCCGTTGCCCTGCAGGTAGGGCAGATTGGCCAGCGTCTCGACATTGCTGACCAATGTGGGCCGTTCGTCGACGCCCGCTTCGAACGGGCGTGGCGGCTTGTCCGTCGGCTTGGCCGGGCCGCCGTTGATCATCCGAACCGCGGCGGTCTCCTCGCCGGCCACGTATCCGGGCTGAACGGTCAGCACGCGGACCGCGACGCCGCCGAGTGTGCCGGGATCGAGCTCGCCGAGCGCCGTTTCGACGCTGTGTGCTGACTCCGGGTCGGACACATACACATAGGCGCGGTCAGCGGCAACGATCGCCGCGGCCAACCGCAATCCGTCCAGCACCAGGTGGGGGCGGTTGCGTAGCAGCCAGCGGTCCTTGATCGAAGCCGGTTCTCCCTCTTCGCCATTCGCGACGACGACGGGGACGCCGGCGTCCGCCATCAAGCGCCCATTGTCGCGCACCGCCCGCAACTTGACCGCGAGCGGAAAGGCCGCGCCGCCCCGGCCGACGAGGCCACTGGCTTCGACCTCGCTCAGAAACGCGTCGGCATCGGCGAGCGGGCGATAACCGCCGAGCCGCTGATAGGCCGCGAGGTCCTCGCGGGCCTGGCCGGCTTGCTCACTCAGTAGCCGCGGCGTGCACCCGGGAAAGGTGGCGGTGGTGATGGGCGTGGACTGGGTGGTGTTCAAAACTGGCCTGCCATCGTCTTAGTTAGGCTTGCGCCCATGCGAACTGCGGTGGTCCGTGTCAACGTCGACCCGGAAGGCGTGCTCACGCCCGCGCAACTACGTGACGGCATGGCAGCACTCCTCGAGCTCGCGGCCAATGCCGGAGCGGGCGTGGTCGAGAATGACCCTGCGTCCATGCCGGTCGGCCGTCGTGAAGTCGAACTGCTCATCGCGGCCGAAGACGGTGACACGGCCAAGGAAGCCGCAATCGGGTTGTGCACCAAAGTGTTCGGCGCCACCCCGGTCCCGGGCGTGATCACGTTTGTCAGCCGGGGGACCGACGCCGACGCGCACGGTGTGCTGTCCGCGTTCGGCCTCACCGGGGACATCGTGCGCACGCCCGGCGACGATGGATTCGACATCGTCCATGTGACGCTGCGGGAGGCCGACCTCGAACGCATTCCGGAAAGCCGGGTCCACACGGCGCTGGAAGCGTCGCTCAACTGTGAGGTCCACATTCGCACCGTGTAGCGCCATTACGAGCCCAGGAACTCAAGAATCGCGGGCGCCGCTTGCACCCAGGTGTCGAACATGTTGAAGTGTTTCACCCTGCCCGCCGCGCGCTCCTCGGAGGCGCGTTCCCAGGCGTCCTCGGGCCACGGTGGGTCGATGAGCTTCGATCCCTTGATCAGGCAGCTGACTTCCAGCGACGTCCGCTTGGGGTGATCCATGTCGTTTTCGCCGCCACGAATGATCAACGTGGGAACCTTGATTCGGTCGAACATTTCGTCCTCGACACCCGGAATCGTCTGTCCCGGCTTGGAAACGAAAGCGTTGAGCCAGCGCAGCATGAGCTTGAGAAAATCGTCTTTGTCGAAGTCGAGGAACCGCTGCTTGTTGGCCGGGTTTTCCTCGATGCGCTCGCGCCATTCCGATACCTTCACCACGCCGTCCATGCCGGTGCCGCGTACCGCGAGGATGCTGGGGATGATGTAGAAGGAGCCCAGTACGAAGCTGCCGTAGATGCCGCCGACGATGTTCCACACCACTAGCTTGGTGACCATCTCGGGGTAGAGCATCGTGGTCAACATGGAATCCCTTGCGCCGCCGGACCCTCCGGCGAGGATGCAGCGTTCGAAGCCGAGCCCCGTCACCAGCTTGTGCAGCGTCTCGGCGCGCATGTGGGACTCGCTTTGCCCGTAGAACTGCACATCGGAGGCGCCGCAATTGGGCCGGTCCCACAGCAGCACCCGGTAGCCGCCCGCCGCCAGGGCCTCCGCGAGTGGACGTAGACCTTCGATTTCTTTACTGAACCGCCCGCCCGGCGTCAAGGTAATGAGATCGCCTGCATCCCCGAGGATTTCGTAAACGACATTTCCCCCGTTGATCTCGATTGAAGGCACGCGATTCTCCTGTAGTTAGGCTTGAACGAGAACGTCGTTGCCGACGATGCGCACCGGATAGGTGCGGATGCTCCATTCCGGCTTGACCGCAGTGGTGCCGGTCGCCAGCTCGAAACCCCATTGGTGCCAAGGGCAGTAGATGTATTCCAGGTCGCGCACCATGACCGCGTCACCCGGAGCGGTCTCGTCGACGATCGTGCGTCCCCGGGGCCGTCCGGAACACAGCGGCCCGCCTTGGTGGGGGCAGTAATTCGCGATCGCGTAGAAGGTGCCGTTGACGTTGTAGACCCCTACGCCGTGACGTCCGATCGGAACCAGCTTGTGCGTGCCCGGCGCGATCTCGTCTACGGTGGCGACGACATGCTCGCGGCCCTGGGCAAGACGTGGCTCGGGCCGTTTGGTTTCTTCCGTCAATTCAAAGCACCCGGGTCTGGCCCTCGAGGACCGGGACGGTCTCGGGCAGGTGATAGGTGGCGATGCCGTTTTTGTACATCACCGCGTCGCGGGCGTGCTTGGGCAGGTGCTTGACCAACCAGCGCGGGTCATCGAATGTCCAGTGCGGGTAGTCCGACGAGAACAGCAGGATCTTCTCGCACTCCATCCATTCCAGCGCGCGGGTCAGCTCTGTCTTGTCCTCGGGGTAGTCCAGCGGCTGGGTGGTGAATTTGATGTGGTCCTTGACGTATTCGGACGGCTTGCGCTTGATGTCCACCCAGGACTTGCGTGCTGCGTAGATCGCGTCCATCCGCCACATCAGCGGCAGGATCCAGCTGAACGCGTGCTCGACGAACACGATCCGCAGCGTGGGGAACCGGTCGAAGACGCCGTCGAAGATCAGGCTCATCACCTGGTTCGCGGCCAGCAACGAGTAGGTCACCATGAAGTCGTGGTTGTAGCTGGGGAATCCCACCGGCGGGATCGGTAGCTCGTCGAACTGGCTGCGCGACAGGTGGCAGCTCACGGTGATGTCGTGTTTGGTGGCGGCCGCCCAGATCGGGTCGTATTTGGGGTTCCCCCAGGGCGGACGTGGCTCGGCTTTGATCAGAATCTGCGCCATGTAGGGGTGCCCGGCCCACTTCTCGATCTCGCGCGCGGACGCTTCCGGGTCTTCAATGGCGGCACAAATCGAACCCCGCCACCGCTGGTGCCAGTTGTTGTGACTGTCCAGCCAGTGATTGGCCTGCCAGTCGTTCAGCGCGGCTGACATCGCGTGCTGCGCTTCAGGGATGCGGGCCGGGTAGGCGGCGGGTTCCAGGATCGCGATGTCGGAGCCGGCCTCCATGATCAACTGGCGAAACGCCATATCCGGGTCGCTGCACGGGAATTCGCCGTTGGATGGGAAGGAGTCCACCCGCATCGCGTAGGAGTGCGCGTAGTCGGGGGCGTCATAGTAGATCTGCTCACCCACGGTGCGGGTGAGGAAATATTTGCTGCGCCACGGCTCGGGGATGTATGGGACGAGCTCGCCGCGCTTGGGCGCCGGGTGGACATCCGAATCGACGCATCGGACGGCTATGCGCTCGGTAGCGGGAACCCGCTCCTGCGAATGGGTCAACGTCATCTGGGTCTCCTCAGTCTGCCGCGTTACTTCTACTGTGCGCCTACGGCGGCGGGGATGTCTATGCCGTAGAGCTGGGCCGCGTTGCGCCAGCACAGCTTTTCGCGCTGTTCGGCCGAGAGCGCTGCGGGCAGCTTCTTGACGTCACCGCACTGCCAGTGTGGGTAGCTCGAGCCGAACATCACCATGTCGTCTTTGCCGGTGAAGCCGAACCATTCGCCGGCGAACTCGGTGTCGCCGGGACCGTCGAGGCTGCCCTGAATGAAATACACGTGGCCGGGCAGGTAGTCGCTGGGGATCCGCGGTGCCCATGGCGTCTGCTCCAGGTGCGGACGGCCGAACGTGTCCATCCGCCACATGAACGGCGTGATGAAGTCCGCGGCGCCATCTCCCCAGACGAACTTGAGACCGTCGAAGCGCTCGAACACACCCTCGGCGATCATGTTCATCAGGTGGTACAGGTAGTTCAGCGCCATGAAGCTGACGTACTGCTCGTAGGTGCGGGTGTTGCCGTTCGGTGTCGGCGGAAAGGCGATTCCCGAGCCGACTTCGATGTGCGCGGCAACGGGAAGGCCGGCGTCGGCCGCGGCTTCCCACAGCGGCCAGAACTGTGGTTTGCCGTAGACCTCGCGGGATTGGAGCGGAACGCCGATCTGCACCACGCGCGGATGCCCGCGCCATTTCTCGATCTCGCGCAGCGCGCCGGTGATGTCGTCGGGGTTCACCCGGATGGTGCCGCGGAACCGCTCGCCGAACTGACTGGACTCCAGCCAGTTCGCCACCATCATCTCGTTGTGCGCGGCGTGCAGCGCGCTGCCCAGGTGCCGGTCCGGCATGATGCCGCGGCCCGCCGGGTGCAGCACCGCAACGTCGACTCCGCGCTTCGAAAACAGTTCATTGGCAACGAATTCTGGATCCGAGCCGGGGTACTGGCGATCGGGGCCCTCGGTGTTGGGCGCGTACTCGCCGCCCGGTGCGCCGTACCAGTCCATCTCGTAATCGGGGAACCCGCGGCTCTTGAACGGCTCACGCAGGGTCTTGCGCAGCGCTTTGTTGGACGGGAAGAAAATGTGCACGCTCGCGTCGATGAGCGGTGTGCTCGTCCCGTCAGCGTGTTCGATCACGACAGCCACCCTTCGTTTCCGGTAGCCAAGGTGAGCCAAACCTGGTCATAAGATAGATAATCTAACATTCTTGTCGGCTGCCGATCAATGGTTTCCGGTAAGCGTCTCGATTAACGATTCGCCCTGGTAGTTGCTGGTATTGTCACCATCGGAGCAATAGTCGTTCTTCAATCCGGATAATACCATTCTCGGCCCTGGTTGGAGAGCGACGGGCTGCTACGCCGCCGTTACAGAGTCGGCGAGCAGTGTCACGCCGGCCCTATCGAGTCCCGGCGTCGTCGACGCCGCCGACGGTGACGCCGGCTGCCTTTTCGAACGGCTTGATGACGGCCGTGAAATCCGAGTCGGCGCCTTCGTCGAGTGCGGCTTTCTCCCAAAGCCGGCCGATCGTCTCGGCGACGTCGACCGGCACGCCGAGCGCCTTGGCTTCGTCGAGATAGAGCCGGACGTCTTTGACCATCAAGCCGGTGGCAAAGCCGTAGTCGAAAGTGCGAGGCAGTATCGCGCGCGGAAACTTGTCGCGACTGGCGCTCGTTCCGCCCGAGCCCGCGTTGAGCACTTCGACCATCACGGCCGGGTCGAGACCGGCCTTCACGCCCATCACGACGACTTCTGATGTCGCGACCAAGACGTTGGCCGCCAGGATGTTGTTGGCGAGCTTCATCGTTTGCGCCGACCCGGGTTTCTCGCCGATGTAGAACGGGCGGCCGATCGCCTCGAGGGCCGGTCGTATCTGATCGAATTCGTTGCGCGGTCCGGACACCATGATGGCGAGCGCACCCTTTTCGGCTCCACCGACACCGCCACTGACCGGGCTGTCGAGCGCGGCGATGCCCCGCCCGGCCAGCAGGTCGTGGATCTGCGCGGCGGTTCGGCTGCCGACGGTTGACAAGTCGACATAGCGCTTGACCCGCGAGCCCTCGATCACCCCCCCGGCCCCGGTGGCGACCTCGAGCGACACCGCCGGCGACGGGAGGCTGGCCAGCACGGTTTCCGCGCGATCGGCGACCTCTTTGGCCGACGATGCGGCCCGCGCGCCGAGCGAGACGACGCGGTCCAGTGCCGTGCTGCTCGTGTCGAAAGCGATGACGTCATTGCCTTCGCCGATGAGCCGAGATGCTATGGGAAAGCCCATGTTTCCCAACCCGATGAACCCGATCTCGGCCACGGCTGTTAGCCCTCGTCCGCGCTCTGGTCCAGTTCGGCGAACACCTCACGCGCGATCCGGAAGCTGTCGACAGCGGCCGGGACACCCGCGTAGATCGCCACCTGAAGAAAGATCTCGCAGATCTCTTCGCGAGTGACGCCGTTGGTCAGCGCTCCCTTGATGTGCGTCCGTAATTCGTTCGGCCGGTTGAGGATCGGGATCATCGCCAAGTTGAGCATGCTGCGCGTCTTGCGGGGCAACCCATCTCGGCCCCATACCCCGCCCCAGCAGTACTCGGTAACGAGATCTTGCAGGGGCTTGGTGAATTCGTCGGCGTCGGCCAGTGCCCGGCTGACGTATGCCTCGCCCAGCACCGCGGAGCGGATTTCCAGTCCCCGCTGGTATGTTTCGCGATCCAAAGGTCTTCTCCTTAACGTTTACAGGCGTACGACGACGGTCTTGGTGGCGGTGAACATGTCCAGGGATCGTCCGGTGGCCGGGTCGATGTTGTCGTAGGCGTCTGCCGAGGCCACGGATTCGCCGTCGATGAACGACTGTGTGATGGTCACGGTGACCCCTTGACTTAGTTCGTCGCGACAACGGTTAGCTGGACGCTAGTGAATAGTTGCATCAGGATGGCCGGTGCCGAAAGGGAGTGACCATGACGGGAGCGAGCAGCGACATCTGGGAAGTGATGTCGACGGCCCGGACGATCCGGCGCTTCACCGACGAGCCGGTCGACGACCTCACGCTGGCGCGGTGCCTGGAAGCGGCGAGGTGGGCTCCGTCGGGCGCCAACGCGCAAGGCTGGCGTTTCGTCGTGCTGCGCTCACCCGAGCAGCGGGCCGTCGTGGCCAAGGCTGCGGCGCACGCGCTGGAAGTGATCGAGCCGGTCTACGGAATGACGCGGCCCGCCGCCGACGACTTCAGCCGGCGTGCCCGCACCTACCGGGCGACCTACGAATTGCATGACCGGGCAGGCGAATTCACTTCTGTCCTGTTCGCGCAGCAGCACTTTCCGACGGCATCCGAACTGCTGCTCGGCGGATCGATCTTTCCCGCCATGCAGAACTTCCTGCTGGCCGCTCGCGCCCAGGGCCTCGGAGCGTGCATGACCAGCTGGGCCTCGTATGGCGGCGAGCAGCTGCTGCGGGACGCCATCGGGGTGCCCGAGGGTTGGTTGGTTGCCGGCCACATCGTGATCGGGTGGCCCGCGGGCAAGCATGGTCCGCTGCGTCGCCGCCCGCTTGCCGAGTTCGTCAATCTCGACCGCTGGGATGAGTCCGCCGGCGGTCTTTTTTCAGCTCCCGCGGGCTGACCGGCGAACCAAGCCGGCAGGTCGCGGTTAACACTCATCGATAGGTCATACGCCGAATCCGAGATTATTACTTCCGCAAGAGAGAATGGTATTCTCGCGAGGGCGGCGACGACAGGAGGCGGCCCCGATGCTGTTGGAGTTCGATGCTGATCAGCGACTGTGGCAGGACACGGTGCGCGACGCCGTCGCAAAGCAGTGCCCGCCGTCGCTGGTTCGAAGCGTGGCCGAGGATGGCGTAGACCCGAGCCCGCTGTGGAAATCGTATGTGGATCAGGGCTGGACCGAGCTCAACGATTCGGACAGCGCTGTGGAGCTGGCCATCGTGCTCGAAGAGCTCGGCCGCGCAACCGATCCCACTCCGTTCCTGGCGACGATGAGCCAATTCGCTCCTCTCGCGGCCGACCGGTTCGACCCACACCAGTCAGGTACCGCGGTGTACAGCGGGGTCACGGCGCACCGGGACGCCAACGGCTGGGTGCTGGACGGAACGGCGCGCCACGTCCTCGACGGTGATCGCGCGGACCGGCTGGCCGTCGTGACCGACGCCGGGGTGTTCCTCGTCGCGTCCAGTCAGGTGTCGGCCCGGCGCGCGTCGGTGTTCGACCCGGTGCTGCACGTCGCCGACCTGTCGTTCGCCGGGGTTCGGGTGCCCGAGAGCGACCGGCTGACCGCCGACGCGGAGCGCGCGCATCATCTTGCGCTGACCGGCATGGCCATCACGATGGTCGGCGCCTGCCAACGCATCCTCGACCTGGTGCTCGAACACGTCAAAAGCCGTCAGCAATTCGGCGTCCCCATCGGCTCCTTCCAGGCCGTGCAGCACAAGGCCGCCGACATGCACGTCGCGGTGGAACGCGCACGCGCACTGGCCTATTTCGCCGCGTTGACGATCGCCGCCGACGATCCCCGCCGCCGGCTGGCCGCCGCGATGGCCAAAGCGTCGGCAGGGGAGTGCCAGTCGCTGGTATTCCGGCACGGCCTGCAGCTGCACGGCGCGATGGGCTTCACGTGGGAGAACGACCTGCAGTTCGCGCTGAAACGGGCCAAAGCGGGTGAGCTGCTGCTTGGCGGCGCCGCCGAGCACCGGGCGCGGATCGCGGAGGAATACCGTGCAGCTGACTTTTGATTCCGAGGTCGAGGAGTTCCGGGCCGAGTTCTCGGCGTTTCTCGACGAGAACCTGCCTCCCGCAAGCGAAACGCTCGAGCGTCCGCGATCGGTCTCGCACATGCCGCAGTGGGCGCGCGACTGGCAACGGCTGCTGTTCGACAACGGCTGGCTGCTGCCCAGCCAGCCACCGGAATTCGGCGGGCGGAATGCGACCGTCATTCAGCAGTTCGTTTACCTGGAGGAACTCAGCCGGCGCCGGATCTACCACAGCTTCAACCCGCAGGGCGTGAATATCGTTGGCGCCTCGCTGTTGTCGTTCGGT